>NZ_CP051651.1:1805769-2106730 GCF_012848175.1 Xanthomonas campestris pv. badrii
GGCCAATATGAGTCACGAGTTCCGCACCCCCCTCAACGGCCTGTCCGGCATGACCGAAGTGCTGGCCACGACACGCCTGGATGCGGAGCAGAAAGAGTGCCTGAATACCATCCAGGCATCTGCGCGCAGTCTGCTGTCGCTGGTGGAGGAAGTGCTGGATATTTCGGCGATCGAGGCCGGCAAGATCCGTATCGATCGCCGCGATTTCTCGCTGCGCGAGATGATCGGCTCGGTCAACATGATACTGCAGCCGCAGGCGCGGGGGCGTGGGCTGGACTACGGAACGCAGGTTGCCGCCGATGTGCCGGACATGCTGAAGGGCGATACCGGCCACCTGCGCCAGGTCTTGCTGAACCTGCTCGGCAATGCCGTCAAGTTCACCGAGCATGGCCACGTGCTGCTGCGGGTCACGCGCATCGCCGGCAATGGCGATGAGACGGTGCGGCTGCGTTTCGATGTCGAAGACAGCGGCATCGGCGTGCCGATGGACATGCGTCCGCGGCTGTTCGAGGCCTTCGAGCAGGCCGACGTGGGGCTGTCGCGTCGCTACGAGGGCACCGGTCTGGGCACCACGATCGCCAAGGGGCTGGTCGAGGCCATGGGCGGCAGTATCGGGTTCAAGGAAAACAGGCCGGGCGGCAGTGTGTTCTGGTTCGAGCTGCCGATGGCGATTGGTGAGCCGCTGAAGAACGCACCGACGCGCACGCCCATCGGTGCGCTGGTGGATGCGCCCGACGAGTTGGAGGTGTCCAACGTCATTGCATTCTCCAACCCGTTCCTGCGCCACCGTGCCCGCGTGCGCAGCATGCGCATGCTCGTGGCCGACGACCATGAGGCCAACCGCATGGTGTTGCAGCGCCTGCTGGAAAAGGCCGGGCACAAGGTGGTGTGCGTCAACGGTGCCGAGCAGGTGCTGGACGCGATGGCCGAAGAGGATTTCGATGCGGTGATCGTGGATCTGCACATGCCGGGCATGAATGGCCTGGACATGCTCAAGCAGCTGCGTGTGATGCAGGCCAGCGGCATGCGCTACACCCCGGTGGTGGTGCTCAGCGCCGATGTCACCCCGGAGGCCATCCGTAGTTGCGAGCAGGCCGGCGCGCGCGCGTTCCTGGCCAAGCCGGTGGTGGCAACCAAGCTGCTCGACACCCTGGCCGATCTGGCCGTCAGTACCCGTCCGCTGGCGATGCCAGCCACCGTCGTGCAGGCACCGGCCAGCTTCGAGGGCGTGCTCGACGTGAGCGTGCTGGACGAACTGGCCGCGCTGGGCATGGGCGAGGAGTTCGAACGTCAGTTCATCCGGCAATGCCTGGACGACGCGCATAACTGCGTA
This sequence comes from Xanthomonas campestris pv. badrii, assembly GCF_012848175.1. NCBI lineage: Bacteria > Pseudomonadati > Pseudomonadota > Gammaproteobacteria > Lysobacterales > Lysobacteraceae > Xanthomonas > Xanthomonas campestris. Next base: position 1,807,103 of record NZ_CP051651.1, read on the forward strand.
GGCGCGATCGAGCGCGACGGCATGCGCTCGGACTGGGAACAATTGCGCGAAAGCGCGCACGCGCTGCGTGGCGTGGCCAGCAATCTGGGGCTGGCGCAGGTGGCCACCCACGGTGGCGAGCTGATGCGCATGGCCGACTGGCAGCTGCAGGCGGAGTGGCGGCAGCGGCTGTCCGCGTTACGTGAGCACCTGCAAGCGGGAAAGGATGCACTCGGCGCACGCCTGCAAGGCGTCAAGGACGACGAGTGCTCCCCCCGTAGAAGCGAATAGACCGCCGGCGCATCAAGTCGCGTCGAGCCCTGAGCGACGCGACTGCGCGCGTACCAGGCGGTCCATGGTGCGCAGCGATTTTTCGCCCAGCTGCATGGCCGTATCCACCCAGATCTCGGTGATGCGCATCATCTCCTCCAGCGGCACGGCGGTGGTCATCTCACGCACCTGCTGCATCGCCGCCCAAGCATGCGGCGTGCGCTTGCTTTCGCGGATGACCTGTTCCACTGCGGCCACGCCCTGACCGCGCGGCACCACGCGATCGACCAGGCCCATGCCGAGCAACTCCTCGGCCGAATACAGATTGCCTTCGAGCATGATCTTCTGCGCCAGCTGCGCGCTGACGCGTTGGCACATGAAGGAGTAGGCGCCCATGCCGGGGAAAAGGTCGAACAGCACCTCGGGCAGGCCCATCATCACGCCTTCCTCGGCAATGATGGTGTGGCAGCTGAGGGCCGCTTCGAAACCGCCGCCGAGCGCATTGCCCTGGACCAGCGCGATGCTGTGTGCGCGTGCGCCAAGGCCGACATGGAAGGCGTGCACGCCACGCACGCAGCGCTGCGCGTAGTCCAGCAGGCGCGCGCGGTCGCCTTCGCGAATGAGTTGGCAGAACAGCGCCAGATCGCCGCCCAGGTTGAAGACGTCGCTGTCGGACGCCAGCACCACGTGGGGCGCCAGCACGCCGGCGTTGGTCAGGCGCTGCCCGAGGTTGGTCTGGTAGCCGGTGATGTCGTCGACCAGGCGGGTCGAGAAGCAGGCACGGCCCGGGTTGATGGCCAGGTCGGCATGCATGTGGATCCAGTACACGTCACGCTGCGGTTCTTCGATGATGCGTAGGGTCGAGCCGATGTTGGTGCGAATGAAGGGTTGAACAGCAGACATGGTGGTTCTCCGTGAAGACCGTCCGGCCGGCCGCCTTGCGGACAGAGATGATGGTGGAAGCATGAACGTGCGCCGACTGCCGATTCTATGCGTGCAAAAGCGAACGCCCGCAAGGCCTTGCGGCATTGCGGGCGTTGTCTAGGGCTGAATGATCGCGTTCGCGGCGCGCCTGGACTAGCTTTTGGGCGCGTCGCGCAATTCGCGGCGCAGGATCTTGCCGACGTTGGTCTTGGGCAATTCCTTGCGGAATTCGATCACCCGCGGCTGCTTGTAGCCGGTCAGGTTGGCACGGCAGTGCGCCTTGACGTCGTCGGCGGTCAGGGCCGGGTCCTTCTTCACGATGACCGCCTTGACGATCTCGCCGGACTTTTCATCCGGCACGCCGACCGCTGCCACTTCCAGCACGCCGGGCATGGTGGCGATCACGTCTTCGATCTCGTTCGGATAGACGTTGAAGCCGGACACCAGAATCATGTCCTTCTTGCGGTCGACGATGTAGACGAAGCCTTGCTCGTCCATGCGGGCGATGTCGCCGGTGTGCAGCCAGCCGTCGGCATCCATCACCTTGGCGGTCTCGTCGGCCTTCTTCCAGTAGCCCTTCATCACCTGCGGGCCCTTGATGCACAGCTCGCCGATCTCGCCGATCGGCAACGTGGCGCCGGCGTCGTCCTTGATGCAGGCATCGGTGGAGGGAATCGGCACGCCGATCGAGCCGTTGTAGTCCTTCAGATTCATCGGGTTGATGCAGGCCGCTGGCGAGGTTTCTGTCAGGCCATAGGCCTCGACCAGTGTCACGCCGGTGACCTTCTTCCACCGCTCGGCCACCGAACGCTGCACCGCCATGCCGCCGCCCAGGGTCATCTTGAGCGAGGAAAAATCGATCTGGTCGAAGCCGGGCGTGTTGAGCAGGCCGTTGAACAGCGTGTTGACGCCGGTGAACGCGGTGAAGCGTGTCTTCTTCAGTTCCTTGACGAAGCCGGGCATGTCGCGTGGGTTGCTGATCAGGTGATTGCAGCCGCCGATCTTCATGAAGACCAGGCCGTTGGCCGTCAATGCGAAGATGTGGTACAGCGGCAGCGCGGTGATCACCACCTCGGCGCCTTCTTCCAGCTTGCCGGTGCCGGCAAGCCACTGGTGCGCCTGCTGCATGTTGGCCACCAGGTTGCGGTGGGTCAGCATCGCGCCCTTGGCCACGCCGGTGGTGCCGCCGGTGTACTGCAGGAAGGCGATGTCGTCCGGTTCGATCTGCAGCTTGGGCACGCTGTGCTTGCGGCCCAGCGCCAGCGCCTCGCGGAAGCGGATCGCGCCGTTGATGCGGTAGTCCGGCACCAACTTTTTGACGTACTTGACGACGAAGTTGACCACGGCCGCCTTGGGAAAGCCGAGCATGTCGCCCAGGCCGGTGGTGATTACCTGCTTGACCGGCGTCTCGGCGATGACCTGCTGCACGGTGGTGCCGAAGTTATCGATGACCACCAGCACGCTGGCGCCGGAGTCGATCAGCTGGTGCTTGAGTTCGCGCGGGGTGTAGAGCGGGTTGACGTTGACCACGGTCAGCCCGGCACGCAGCACGCCGAAGGTGGCGATGGGATACTGCAGGCAGTTGGGCATCATCAGCGCAACGCGGTCGCCCTTCTTCAATTGCAGCTCGCCCAGCAGGTAGGCGGCGAATTGTTCGACCAGCTGGTCCGCCTCGCGATAGGTGATGGTCTTGCCGAAGCTGTGATACGCAGGACGATCGGCAAAGCGCGCGACGGAGGTGGCGAACACCTCGGCCACCGTGCGGAACTGCTCCAGATCGATCTCGGCAGCGACGCCGGCCGGATAACTTTGCAACCAAGGACGTACCTGATTCATCTGCCCCCCCTCCAGGGAATTCGTTCCATGACGTGGTGTGTCCCACGGCACTGCGGTAGCCTGAAGGATACCGTCATGGATGGAAAAGGCGAAGCGTGACGCGCAAAGCTTCAGAGCGCGCGGGCGCTGCGGGGCACTGCAATCTTGCGCTTCCAGCGCGCTTTCAGCCTCGGCGCCGTCAACATTGCCCCCACTGGCCTGGAAGGCGGCCTCCAACGCCACCGTGGGCGGGCAGGTCTGCGGGCTGTCCGCCGCCTGAGTGCCAACGCGGAGCGTGCCTGAAAGGCCGACCCTCCCGCGCCAAGTGCCGGGATATCACCTATGACCAAAATGCTTCAGAGACATCACACCATTCCAGGCTGAGGCGGACTTGCTTGCTGTTGATCTTGCTGCTGGGCCTGTTGCTGGGCCTGCTGTTGTTGCTGCGTTTCGTTTAGCGCCTGCAGGTGCGCAAGGGACTGATCTACCGGAAGTGCGATGGCATCGCCTGTCTTCATGTGCGCTCTCAGATGCGCAGGATCATCCAGCGCCCCCTGGACGACAAACACGTTCTCGCCTTGTCGCAAAGACGTTGTCTGCTCGCTCAACACAATGTGGTCGATCCTGGAGAGTCCGTTCGCTTTGGCCAGATAAGCGCTACTCGCCGCCAATCGGGCGCTGTTGTCGTCATAGTCCCGGCCGAGGCCCTGTTCCAGCCGGCGCACTGCATCTTCGGCTTGACGATGCAGTGGATCTTTTGTCGGCGCGACGCCTTGAATATTTCGATATGTTGGCGCGGCGTTGTGATCTTCCTGATTCAGCTCAGGCGGGAATATACGCGGAGCAATCTGCTGCAGCGTCGCAGGGTCGATGTCTCCCGTCTTGGAAAGACCATGGGCTTGCTGGTAGTTGATGACTGCGGCCTGCATCGAGAGGCGATAAACACCATCTTCCTGGAGCGGCCGATTGTCAGCTCCTCGATAGCCCTCGGCGTTCAATGTCCGCTGCACCTGCCGAACCATATCGGACGATTCGCCGATACGGATCGTCTCATCATCGACGAATGGCCTGGGTTCAATGCCGCGATCCCGCCTCTCTGGATCGATCGACAGGCGGCCACTTACCAAGTCACCTATATAGTTCTCGTAATTCTGGTAGTAGCGAGTATCAACTTCCATATGTACGTGGATTTTTGAAGTTGATTGCTTGCTTTGCACTCCCAGTGCCTGACCGTATTCGACCTGATCACCAACTTTTACGTGAAGTGGAGACATGTGCCGGACACGCAGGATGACGTCACCGCCTTGTCTGTCCCGAACCTCCACCAACCCCCCGGTCGCATCAACCGCGCTTACTAGTCCCGCAACGGGCGATGGGACATCGAGCGCTCTTGAAGCCGGCCCGGTAGGCGACCTTGAATCTTCAAGTATGAAGTCCTTCTTCAACAACACTTGGTCAGGACGAAGGCCATAGGATCTGTCCGGTTTGGCGACCTCAATTTCCTGCATCTCACCACCAATCAGACCCACCGTTCTACCTGGCTCACCACCAACAGCGCTGCCATTGACCAGATGAGCAAATCTATTGCTATTTGGGTGGTGAGTCACTAGCCCGTCGAAGTTCTCGACAGGCTCATTGGTATATCCCTTTTTAGCGTCCCATTCGAGTTGGATGACGCGATACGGGACCTGCTGGTTAGCGTCTGATGTTGCCATGTGCTAACTCCTTGTCAGTCTCTGAGGTTGATAACGCGAGTCAAATACCAGCAACCCCTGCTTCGCTTGAAGACATAAGTATCCATCTCATACTCCATGCCAAAGTCTACCCTGCGCCCGTCACCGGCTGTCGCCTCAATGGATATTGGATATCCAACCCCACTTTGTCGCTCAGGCCCCTTCGCCCCTGGAACAGTTTGATCAAAGACTTTTGCATCCTTGAAATAACGAAAAGGGAATAGTTCGAGGCGAGAAGATCCTGTTCGCTTGGAGATGTGCGTGGCAGGCGATGATGGAGTTACTTCTTCGACAGTGTAAGTCGGGACCTCATACTCCAGCGGATCATCGGTGAAACGGCGACGTACGCTATCGTCCGCAACATCGGCGTAGCGCTGAAGAAACGTATTGAAATCCTTCGAGGGACATGCCACCGACGATTGCTCGCGGCGCTGATTCGGGAGCCCCTGCTGCGAGGAGACCGCCTGCGCTGATGAAGTGCACCCCGCTATAGAAACGCAAAGCAATGCGGCGAAAACGGCAGATGTGTTCAAGTGATAGACACTCATGCTCATCATTTTCCTTGGCTGCGGGCTACTGGCGCCGTATGTCGTCGATAGGATCCATCATTTACTCATCACTGATGTCTGCCGGATATTCCACTCAGGCCAGATCAGGTCAGGTCGATTCAATTTTTCAATCGCAAAATTTCATACCTTGACTTCCACCTGGCACGCAAACAACACGCCCGCCGTACGGCGGGCGTGTTGTTTGCCTTGAAGCGCGCGATCAGCCCGCCTTGCGTGCCGCCAGCTGGCGCAGCACGTATTGCAACAGACCACCGTGCTTGAAGTACTCCACTTCCTTGGGCGTCAGCAGCAACACCTTGACCTGGAACTGCTTGACGCTGCCGTCGGACTTCTTGGCATCCACCGTGGCACGGCGGCTGGCGCCGTCCTGCAGGCCGGTGATGTCCAGCACTTCCGAACCATCCAGGCCCAGCGTCTGCGCGTTTTCGTTCTCGAGGAACTGCAGTGGCAACACGCCCATGCCGACCAGGTTGGAGCGGTGTATGCGCTCGAAGCTTTCGGCGATCACCGCCTTGACCCCGAGCAGGTTGGTGCCCTTGGCCGCCCAGTCGCGCGAGGAGCCGGTGCCGTATTCCTTGCCGGCCAGCACCACCAGCGGCACGCCATCGGCCTTGTACTTCACCGCCGCATCGTAGATCGCCAGCTTTTCCGGCTGGCCGCCATCGGCCGGGTAGTACAGCGTGTTGCCGCCTTCTTCGCCGCCGAACATCAGGTTCTTGATGCGGATATTGGCGAAGGTGCCGCGCACCATCACGTCGTCGTTGCCGCGGCGGCTGCCGTAGCTGTTGAAGTCGGCCGGCTGCACGCCGCGTTCCTGCAGGAAACGGCCTGCCGGCGAGTCCTTCTTGATGTTGCCGGCCGGGGAGATGTGGTCGGTGGTGATCGAGTCGCCGAACAGTCCCATGATGCGCGCGCCGTGTACATCGTCCACGTTGCCAACCTGCATGGTCATGCCGTCGAAGTAGGGTGGGTTCTTGATGTAGGTCGAGGCCGCGTCCCATTCGTACAGCGCGCCATCCGGCGAGGCGATCGTGTTCCAGCGGGTATCGCCCTTGAACACATCGGCGTAGTTCTGCTTGAACATCTCCGGGCCGACGGTGGCGGCGATGGTGTCGCCGATTTCCTTGTTGCTCGGCCAGATGTCGCGCAGATACACCGGCTGGCCATCGCTGCCGGTGCCCAGCGGCTCGGTGGTCAGGTCGATGTCGGTGGTGCCGGCAATCGCATAGGCCACCACCAGCGGCGGCGAGGCCAGGTAGTTCATCTTGACTTCCGGGTGCACGCGGCCTTCGAAGTTGCGGTTGCCCGACAACACCGAGGTCACCACCAGGTCGTCCTTGGCGATCGCGGCGGACACGTCTTCGGGCAGCGGGCCGGAGTTGCCGATGCAGGTGGTGCAGCCATAGCCGACCACATAGAACCCGAGTTTTTCCAGGTCGCTGAGCACGCCGGCCTTTTCGAGATAGTCGGTGACCACGCGCGAGCCCGGCCCGAGTGAGGTCTTGACCCACGGCTGTGCCTTCAAGCCCTTGGCCGCGGCATTACGCGCAAGCAGGCCGGCGCCGAGCATCACTGCCGGGTTGGAGGTGTTGGTGCACGAGGTGATTGCAGCGATGACCACCGAGCCATCGCGCAACTGCCAGCCGGCGCCACTGTCGGTGGCGTGCTCGGCGTGTGCGGCCTTGGCACCGACGGCGGTGCCGCCGCCACCTTCGTTCTTCAGCCGGTCTTCCTGCTTGAGATCGGTGAGCTTCTTGCTGCGCGCCTCGGCAAACGGCTTGAGGCTTTCGCGGTAGTTGCGCTGCATGTCTTCCAGCAGCACGCGGTCCTGCGGACGCTTGGGGCCGGCTAGCGAGGGCTTGACCTGGCCCATGTCCAGTTCCAGCGTGGCGCTGTACTGCGCTGGCGGCGTGTTGGCGTCGTGCCACAGCCCCTGCGCCTTGGCATAGGCTTCCACCAACGCGATCTGCTCCTCGCTGCGGCCGGACAGGCGCAGGTAGGTCAGCGATTCCTCGTCGACCGGGAAGATGCCGCAGGTGGCGCCGTATTCCGGTGCCATGTTGCCGATGGTGGCGCGGTCGGCCAGCGGCAGGTGCTGCAGGCCTTCGCCGAAGAACTCGACGAACTTGCCCACCACGCCGGCCTTGCGCAGCATCTGGGTCACGGTCAGCACCAGATCGGTGGCAGTGGCGCCTTCAGGCAGCTTGCCGGTGAGCTTGAAGCCCACCACCTGCGGAATCAGCATCGAGGAGGGCTGGCCCAGCATCGCGGCCTCGGCCTCGATGCCGCCCACGCCCCAGCCCAGCACGCCGATGCCATTGATCATGGTGGTGTGGCTGTCGGTGCCGAACACAGTGTCGGGATAGGCAACCAGGCTGCCGTCCTTGTCCGCGCTCATCACCACGCGGGCGAGATTTTCCAGGTTGACCTGATGGACGATGCCGGTGTTGGGTGGTACCACCTTGAAGTTTTCGAACGCCTTCTGGCCCCAGCGCAGGAAGCCGTAGCGTTCCTGGTTGCGCTGGAATTCGATCTTGCCGTTGAGGTCGAGCGCGTCGGGTTTGCCGAACACGTCCACCTGCACCGAATGGTCGATGACCAGTTCGGAGGGAATCTGCGGGTTGATCTGGTCGGCCTTGCCACCCAACTTGACCACCGCATCGCGCATCGCGGCCAGGTCCACCACGCAAGGCACGCCGGTGAAATCCTGCAGCACCACGCGCGCGGGCATGAAGGCGATTTCGATATCCGGCTCGGCGGTGGGGTCCCACTTGGCGACTGCTTCGATGTGGTCCTTGCCGACGGTCACGCCGCCGTCTTCGTGCCGGAGCAGATTCTCCAGCAGGATCTTCATCGAGTAGGGCAGGTGGGCGATATCGAAGCGCTCGCCCAGTTTTGGCAGGCTGTAATAGTCGTAGCGCTTGCCGCTGACCTCGAGCGAGGTGCGGGTGGAAAAGGAATCGCTCATGCATCACTCCTATGGCGTCTAAGGCTTTAGGTAGGCACCCATTCTGAGCGATTCAGTGTGTACGTACGGTTTGTGCCGTCGTCCGGTGGGCTTGAGTATGGAGGCCAAAGTATGTATAACTTGTACATACTTTTTCCGCGGAGCACCCATGGAAGCCACCGTTGCCGAGCGCGGCCAGATCACGCTGCCCAAGGCGGTACGCGATGCCCTGGGGTTGACCAAGGGCACCACGCTCAAGGTCGAGCTGGAAGGCGGGCGCATCATTCTGCGCAAGAGTGTTGACGATGCGATTTCACGCGCACGCGGCCGCTTCAAGCTGGATGGCTTCGAGAGCACCGACGATGCGATGCGTGCCATCCGCGGGCGTGCGCCGGGCGATCCGTTCGATCCCGACGCCGGCGCATGATTGCCATCGATTCCTCGGTGCTGGTGGACCTGCTGGCCGACAGTGAGCAGGCAGACGCGGCCGAAGCCTGTTTGCGCCAGTGCCTGAGCACCGGGCCGGTGGTGGTGTGCGACGTTGTGCTGGCCGAAGTCTGCAGTGCGCTGCGCGACGGTGCCGAGGCGCTGTCGGTGCTGGAAGACATGAGCATCCGCTTCAATGCGCTGGAGGCCAAGTCGGCCTTGCGCGCCGGCGAGATGCAGCGCCGCTTCCGTGCGCGCGGCGGCAAGCGCGAGCGGGTGGTGGCGGACTTTCTGATCGGCGCCCACGCGATGCTGCAATGCGATGGGCTGATCACCCGCGACGACGGTTTTTTCCGCGACTACTTCAAGGGCTTGAAGATCATCGTGCCCAAGCCCGCTGCCTGATCCACGTTTTACGCGTTACCACCTTACCGCTGTCTTTTCTTGGAGAACCCGCATGTTGGAAGCCTACCGCCACCACGTTGCAGAGCGCGCCGCGCTCGGTATCCCGCCGCTGCCGCTGACCGCGCAGCAGACCGCCGAGGTCATCGAGCTGTTGAAGGCACCGCCGGCGGGCGAAGAAGAATTCCTGGTCGAGCTGCTCAGCCAGCGCGTGCCGGCCGGCGTGGACGATGCCGCCAAGGTCAAGGCCTCGTACCTGGCCGCGGTGGCCTTCGGTACCGAGAAGACTGCACTGATCAGCCCGACGCGGGCCACCGAGCTGCTCGGCACCATGCTGGGCGGCTACAACATCCAGCCGCTGATCGACCTGCTGGACAACGCCGAGCTGGGCGCCACCGCTGCCGACGCGCTCAAGCACACCTTGCTGGTGTTCGACGCCTTCCATGACGTGCAGGAAAAGGCGCAAGCCGGCAATGCGCACGCCAAGGCCGTGCTGCAGAGCTGGGCCGACGCCGAGTGGTTCACCAGCAAGCCGGAAGTGCCGCAGAGCATGACCGTCACCGTGTTCAAGGTGCCGGGCGAAACCAACACCGACGATCTGTCGCCAGCGCCGGATGCGACCACGCGCCCGGACATCCCGCTGCATGCGCTGGCGATGCTGAAGAACAAGCGCGACGGCGCGGCGTTCGAGCCGGAAGAAGACGGCAAGCGCGGCCCGATCCAGGCCATTGCCGACCTCAAGGCCAAGGGCCATCTGGTGGCCTACGTAGGCGACGTGGTCGGTACCGGTTCCTCGCGCAAGTCGGCCACCAACTCGGTGCTGTGGTGGACCGGCGAAGACATTCCGTACATCCCGAACAAGCGCTTCGGCGGCGTATGCCTGGGCAGCAAGATCGCCCCGATCTTCTACAACACCATGGAAGACGCCGGCGCGCTGCCGATCGAGCTGGACGTGTCGCAGATGGAGCACGGCGACGTGGTCGAGCTGCGTCCGTACGATGGCAAGGCGCTGAAGAACGAGCAGGTGATTGCCGAGTTCGCGATGAAGTCGGACGTGCTGTTCGATGAAGTGCGCGCCGGTGGCCGCATTCCGCTGATCGTGGGCCGTGGCCTGACCGCCAAGGCGCGCGAGTTCCTGGGCCTGCCGGCCTCGGACCTGTTCCGCCTGCCGATGGACCCGCCGGACACCGGCAAGGGCTTCTCGCTGGCGCAGAAGATGGTCGGCCGCGCGTGTGGCTTGCCGGAAGGCCAGGGCATGCGCCCGGGTACCTATTGCGAACCGAAGATGACCTCGGTGGGCTCGCAGGACACCACCGGCCCGATGACCCGCGACGAGCTGAAGGACCTGGCCTGCCTGGGCTTCTCCTCGGACCTGGTGATGCAGTCGTTCTGCCACACCGCGGCCTACCCGAAGCCGGTGGACGTCAAGACCCACCACACCCTGCCGGAATTCATCTCCACCCGTGGCGGCGTGTCGCTGCGTCCGGGCGACGGCGTGATCCATAGCTGGCTCAACCGCATGCTGCTGCCCGACACCGTGGGTACCGGCGGCGACTCGCACACGCGTTTCCCGATCGGCATTTCGTTCCCGGCCGGTTCCGGCCTGGTGGCTTTCGCGGCCGCCACCGGCGTGATGCCGCTGGACATGCCCGAGAGCGTGCTGGTGCGCTTCAAGGGTGAAATGCAGCCGGGCGTGACCCTGCGCGACCTGGTCAACGCGATCCCGCTGTACGCGATCAAGCAGGGCTTGCTGACCGTGGCCAAGCAGGGCAAGAAGAACATCTTCTCCGGCCGCATCCTGGAAATCGAAGGTTTGCCGAACCTGAAGGTGGAGCAGGCGTTCGAACTCTCCGATGCTTCGGCCGAGCGTTCGGCGGCCGGTTGCACCGTGCACCTGGACAAGGCGCCGATCATCGAATACCTGACCAGCAACATCACCCTGCTGCGCTGGATGATTGCCGAGGGGTACGCCGATGCGCGCACCCTGGGCCGGCGCATCAAGAAGATGGAAGACTGGCTGGCCGACCCGCAGCTGCTGCAGCCCGATGCCGACGCCGAATACGCGGCGGTCATCGAGATCGACCTGGCCGACATCCATGAGCCGATCGTGGCGTGCCCGAACGACCCGGACGACGTCAAGACGCTATCGGAGGTTGCCGGTGCGGCGATCGACGAAGTGTTCATCGGTTCGTGCATGACCAACATCGGTCACTTCCGTGCTGCCGCCAAGCTGCTGGAAGGCAAGCGCGATATCCCGACCCGCCTGTGGGTCGCACCGCCGACCAAGATGGATGCCTCCGAGCTGACCAAGGAAGGCCATTACGGCACCTTCGGCGCGGCCGGCGCGCGCATGGAAATGCCCGGCTGCTCGCTGTGCATGGGCAACCAGGCGCAGGCACGCGAGGGCGCCACGGTGTTCTCCACCTCCACGCGTAACTTCCCCAACCGCCTGGGCCGCAATACCAATGTGTACCTGGGCTCGGCGGAACTGGCGGCAATCTGCTCGCGCCTGGGTCGCATCCCGACCAAGGACGAGTACATGGCCGATGTGGGCGTGATCAAGACCAGTGGCGAGCAGATCTACCGCTACATGAACTTCGATCAGATCCAGGAGTATCAGGGCGTGGCCGAGACGGTCGCTGCCTGATCCGGCGAGCGATTGCCGCGTACGACGAAATGCCCGGCCTTGCCGGGCATTTCGCTTTTCGGGGGATAACTTCGTTTTAACTGCAGGATCGTGGGCGTTAAAGCAACTATCAGTTAACTGGCTTGCGGCATTGCAACAAAAATCTGAGCTCGTCAGGACTAGATTCCAGCGCTTCCCCCCACTGCTTGCTCGATGCCATGCCCACTTGCACGATCGCAGGTCAAACCCTGCATTACACCCGATACGGTCAAGGCTTCCCGGTATTGCTCGGCCATGGTTACCTCTGGGAGGCGGCCATGTGGGAGCCGCAGATCCAGGCCCTGGCGCGGCATTACCAGGTCATCGTTCCCGAGCTCTGGGGGCATGGGCAGTCGGGCCCGCTGCCGCACGGCACGCAGCAGATCGGCGATCTTGCCCGGCAGATGCTGGCGCTGCTGGACGCGCTGAAGCTGCCACAGTGCGCCGTGGTCGGCTTGTCGGTGGGCGGCATGTGGGCCGCCGAACTCGCCCTGAAGGCGCCGGAACGCGTGCGCAGCCTGGTATTGATGGACACCTTCCTGGGCGCCGAGCCAGCCGCCACGCGTGCGCGCTACTTCGGCCTGCTCGATGCCATCGAGACGGCCGGGCAGGTGACGTCTGCGCTGATCGAGGCCATCGTGCCGCTGTTCTTCCGCCCCGGCATCGATCTGAGCTCGGCATTGCCTGCGGCCTTTGCGCAGCGGCTGGCGGCGATGTCGGCCGAGCAGCTGCGCGTATCCCTCGTGCCGCTGGGCCGGCTGATCTTCGGTCGTGCCGATCGGCTGGACGCCCTGGCTGCGCTGGATCCGGCCAACACCTTCCTGCTGAGCGGCGCCGAAGACATCCCGCGCCCGCCCGAAGAGGTGTGGATGATGGCCGAGGCGATCGGCTGCGATTACGAGCTGGTCCCGGACGCAGGCCATATCGCCCCACTGGAGAACCCGGCCTTCGTCAACGCGCAGTTGCTGGGGTGGCTGAAGCGGACGGTGGGAGAGACTCGGGTGGAGCTGATGCGTGCGGGATGAGGGCAATCGCCTCGCATGAGGTGAGGTGAGCGACTCCTCACTTTTTTACTGACAGGAGAGGGCTTGAAGCGCTGCAGCTGTCAGGAGGATGTTCCCTTCTCCCACGGGGAGAAGGTGCCCGCAGGGCGGATGAGGGTACGGGCGCAGCCACGTGCGATTTGGCTTGTGAGTGGCTTCGCCCCGTACCCTCACCCCGACCCCTCGCTCTGCGCCCCGGCCCGCGCCTGCGGCACAGGCGCTCCAAGGCACACGCGCCGGTGGCGCGTAAGCCGTGCCTTCTCGCCCCGCGGGGAGAGGGGCTTGAAGCGCTCTCTCGCAGGGAGGGGCTCGCGCGCTTTCGCAACCATTGGGGAAAAGGCGGCGCGTAGCGCCAGATGAGGATATGGGTGACTCGAATACCACCGGTCGCCGTGGCAGCAATCCTCTAAGACTGCGCGCCCAACCAGGCTTCCAGTGCTGCAGCCGGTAACGGGCGAGAGAACAGATAGCCTTGCAACACTTCGCAGCCCAGGTCGGCCAGGAACAGGCGCTGGGCCTCGTTCTCGACGCCTTCGGCCACCACGTGCTTGCGCAGGTGCTCGCCGATGCGCAGCACCGAGGTGGTGAGCGCGCGCGCGTCTTCGCTGTGTTCGATGTCGCGCACGAAACTCATGTCCAGCTTCAGTTCGTCGATCGGCAGGCGATGCAGATGGCTGAGGCTGGAATAGCCGGTGCCGAAGTCGTCCAGCGACAACGAAATGCCGGCCTCGCGGATGGCGTGCAGGTTTTCCAGCACGCCCGGCTGGCCGGAGAGCATCACGCTTTCGGTCAACTCCAGGGTCAGGTCGGCCGGCTGCACGCCCAGCTCGGCGATCAGCTGCAGCAGGTCGGGCAGCATGCGCGGGCTTTCGAAGCCGCTTGCCGACAGATTCACCGACACGCGCGCGACCGGCACGCCACGCCGGCGCCAGTCGGCGACCTGTTCGCAGGCACGTCGCAGCACCCAGGCATTGAGCTGCGGCATCATGCCTTGCTCTTCGGCCACCGGCAGGAACCGCGCCGGCGACACCGCGCCCAGCTGCGGGTGATTCCAACGCAGCAGCGCTTCCACGCCATACAGTGCATGCGGTGCGGCGCTGTGCATCTGCGGCTGGTAGTGCAGCTGCAATTGGTCGCGGCCGATAGCCTGGCGCAGCTCTGCTTCCAGCGCCACGCGTTCCTGCGCCATGCGGTTCATGTCGGAGCTGAAAAAGCGGAAGCGTCCGCCGCCTTCCTTCTTGGCGCGGTTCATCGCCAGGTCCGCGTGCCGCAGCAGGATGGTGATGTCGCGCCCGTCCTCGGGAAACATCGCCACGCCGATGCTGGCCGATGGATGCACCATCATGTGGCCCACGCTCAGCGGGCCGGCGATGGTGCCCAGCACGCGCTCGGCCACGGCGCTGGCGTGTTCGGCGCTGCATTGCGGCAGCGCCAGGGCGAATTCGTCGCCGGCCACGCGCGCCAGCATGGCGGTGGCGGCCAGCTGGTCGGTGATGCGCAGCGCGATGTCGCGCAGCAGGCCATCGCCGGCCGCATGTCCCTGGCTGTCGTTGATCAGCTTGAAGCGATCGATGTTGATGAACATCACCGCTGCCGGCTCGCCGGCATATTCGGCCTGGGTGAGCGCCTGCTCGGCACGCGCGCTGAACATGATGCGGTTGGGCAGGCCGGTCAATGCATCGTAGAAGGCAAGCTGATGCACGCGCTGGCGGATCTGCTCGCGCTCCAGCGCCAGCGTGCACAGCTGTTGGCACAGTTCGGTCAGCCGGACGTGCCAGGCATCGGCGCGTTGCGGCTTGCGGTAATACAGCGCGAAGGTGCCCAGCACGCGGGCGCTGTTGGAACGGATCGGCGCGCTCCAGCAGGCGCGCAGGCCCATCGGTAGCAATTTATCGCGATACTGCGCAAACAACGGGTCGGTGGCGATGTCTTCCACCATCACCGGGCGGCCGCGCCAGGCGGCGGTACCGCAGGCGCCGGCACCCGGCGCGATCTTCTGGCCGTTGACCGCATCGGCGTATTCGGGCGGCAGGCTGGGCGCGGCCAGCGAATGCAGGCAGCCTTGATTGTCCGCGCTCATTACGGTGGCAATCACATCCGGTGCGATGCGCTCCACTTCGCTGCAGATCAGCGTCATCACCTCGATCAGCGGGCGTTCCTGCACCAGGGCTTCGAGCACGCGGTGCTGCAGCACCTCGTGCATCTTGGTATCGGTGATGTCGGTCAGCACCGCCACGTAATGCGAGGGGTGATGCCGGGCGTCGTAGATCGGATTGAAATTGAGCGAGATCCACAGCGGCGAGCCGTCCTTGCGATACACCAGCAGATCGGCGCGGGTCTGCTGCAGGGCATCGGCGCGGTCGCGGATGCGGGCAACCTCGGTCTGGTCGCTCTGCGCGCGGGTCAGCACGTCGGAGGGACGCTGGCCCACCAGTTCGGCCTCGGTATAGCCGAACATGCGCTGGAAGCCATCGTTGGCATACAGCAGGCGCGATTGCAGGTCGCAGATCAGGATGGCGCTGCTGCTGCCGTCCAGGGCTTCGGCCAGCAGCCGCGAACGCCGGTCCTGTGGGCTTTCGCCCTGCATGCGCATGCCCGCCGTGAGCGGGCCGGGGACGATGGCCACGCCCTCCGCCGTGCGTCCGGCCGCGCCCGCTGCAGCGAGGAGCGGCGCTGCATCGACAGCGCCGGATGCCTCCATCGGGTCGTTCGGATGCGGGGGCAGCGCTGGCATGGGCGGTCTCAGCGTGCCTGGGCCGACAGGGCGATCAGGCGCTCGGCCACGCGATCCAGTGGCACCACTTCCTGCGCGGCGCCGAGTTTGTAGGCCGCGCCAGGCATGCCCCAGACCACGCTGCTGGCTTCGTCCTGCACCAGCGTGGGCGCGCCGGCCTGCAGCATTTCCAGCAGGCCGCGTGCGCCGTCGTCGCCCATGCCGGTGAGGATGGCGCCGACCGCATTCGGGCCGGCATTGGCGGCCACCGAACGGAACAGCACGTCCACCGCGGGCTTGTGGCGGTTGACCGGCGGGCCGTCGTCGATGCGGCAGCGCCAGCGCGCACCGTCACGAATGATGCGCAGATGCTGGCCGCCCGGCGGCAGATAGGCGTGGCCCGGCAGGATCGCCTCGCCATCGCTGGCTTCGCGTACCGACATCGCCGAATGGCGGTTGAGGCGTTCGGCGAATGCGGTGCTGAAGCTGGCCGGCAGATGCTGGGTCATCACCACGGCTGGTGCATCGGCGGGCATGTGTTCGAGCACCACGCGCAGCGCTTCGGTGCCGCCGGCGGAAGCGCCGATGGCGATCAGGCGGTCGGTGGTGCGAAAGCGCAGCGCGCTGCCCGGCACGGGCGCGGATTGCATGTCCAGGGTGACCTTGGGCGTGCTGGGGCGGTGCAGGGCGCTGACCTTGGCCTTGGCGGCCATCTTGACCTTGCTGACGATCTCTTCGGCATAGCCTTCCAGCCCGCGCGCGACGTCGATCTTGGGCTTGGACACGAAGTCCACCGCGCCCAGCGACAAGGCCTGCAAGGTGGTGTCGGCGCCGCGTTCGGTCAGCGAGGAGATCATCACCACCGGAGTGGGGCGCAGGCGCATCAGGTTCTCCAGGAACACCAGGCCGTCCATGCGCGGCATTTCCACATCCAGCGTGATCACGTCCGGATTGAGGCGCTTGATCTTCTCGCGTGCCAGCAACGGGTCGGCGGCGGAGCCGACCACTTCGACGCCGGCATCGCGCGAGAGGATCTCGGTGAGCATCTGACGCACCACCGCCGAATCGTCGACGATCAACACACGCACAGGAGTTTCCAGCGTCATTCGAACAACTCCACTCCACCGGTGACCGGTGCTTTGGATAGACGGGCGCGCACGGCCGATTCGGCAGCGGCGACTTCGGCTTCGTGTGCGTGCGGCAAACGCTGCACGACCACCCGGCCGGTCGTCGGGAAGAACCACACCTTGCGCGGATGGATGCCGCACAGATCTTCGGCAATGATGGGAATGTGTTCGGCCTGCAGGTACTGGCGCACGAACTCGGCGTTGCGGGTGCCGACCGGGTTGCTGGTGAAGCCCTTGAGTACGTTGGCGCCGCCGAACACCTTGGCTTCGATGCGTTTGCGATGCGCGCCGCGCTTGAGCATGTCGTTGATCAGCACCTCCATCGCATAACTGCCGTAGCGCGCGGGCGCGCCGTCGCCGACCTGGCCTTCCGGCAACAGGAAATGGTTCATGCCGCCGATCTTGAGCACCGGATCGCGCAAGCAGGCTGCAACGCACGATCCCAAGGTGGTCGTCAACGCGGTGTCGTCGTCCACCACCAGATACTGGGTGGGCAATAGCTTGGCGGTGATGGTCTGAAACCGCGAATCGCGGTAGCGCATGACGTCGTCGACCTGCACGGCGGTACTCATGCTCAGGCTCCTGCGCGCGGAGCGCGCCGATACAGCGTGCGCCCGCACGGCTGGATCAGATCGGCCGCGTGCAGGTAGTTCTCCGAATGCCCGGTGTAGAGCAGGCCGTCGTCACCCATGTGGCTGACCAGGCGCGACAGGATGCCGCGCTGGGTGGGCTTGTCGAAATAGATCATCACGTTGCGGCAGAACAGCGCCGCATACGGGCCGCCGACGTCGTAGCGCGGTGCCAGCAGATTCAACTGGCGATATTCGATGAGCTGGCGCAGCGCCGGGATCACCCGGCACTTGCCCTCGTTGGGGCCGCTGCCGCGCTGGAAGTATTTGCGCTTGATCGCCGCGTCCAGGGAGGCGACCCGGTCGATGGCATAGACGCCGCGCGAGGCGGTTTCCAGTACCTGGGTGTCGACGTCGGTGGCGACGATGCTCACCGGCGGGGTCAGCGTGCCGAAGGCTTCGCAGGCGGTGATGGCGATGGAGTAGGGCTCCTCGCCGGTGGACGCGGCGCACGACCAGATCTTCAACGGCGCCTGCGAGGCGCGTTTGTGCAGTTCTTCGCGCAGCTTGTCGAAGTGGTGTGGCTCGCGGAAGAACGAGGTCAGGTTGGTGGTCAGCGCGTTGGTGAACGCCTGCCATTCTTCTTCATCGTTGCCGGCTTCCAGCTGGTCCAGGTAGTCGCGGAACGAGCGCAGGCCGAGCACGCGCAGCCGACGCGACAGGCGGCCGTACACCATGTCGCGCTTGGCCGGGGCCAATGCGATGCCGACGCGCTGGTAGATCAGGTCGCAGACGCGCTTGAAGTCGCGGTCGCCGAAATCGAATTCGCGTGTGTCAGAAGCGGGAGCGGTAGTCGTCATATCCATACGCGTTGTGAGCGATAACTGGATATCGGCCACGCAGCCGCGCAACTGAAGCGCCAATGCGTGGATTGGAAGCGGTTGGGTTCGCTGGTTCGTGCAATGGGGACGGCGGCAGGCGGGGGGGCCGCTCAGAGAGCAAAGACGACCGCCAGGTGGTCGGGCATCTACCTACGGGGATCAACCCAGGTGCCTGGCCCGAATGCACAACGCCCCGGCAATGCCGGGGCGTTGGGTGACAGCGGTGAATCAGAACTCTTGCCAGTTACCGTCGGCCAGCGCGGCCTGGGATTGGGCTGGCCGCGACGCGCTTGCGGCTGCGCGTGCCACCGGCTTGGCGGCGCTTTTCACTGCAACCGGGCGCGAGGCGATCGGCCGGACGCGCGCGCTCTGCGGCGCCTGCGTCGCCGAGTCGTCCAGCTTGAACACCGACACCGCTTCGGCCAGATGCCCTGCCTGCTCTTCCATCGAGCGGGCGGCGGCAGTGGCTTCTTCCACCAGCGCGGCGTTCTGCTGGGTGGTTTCGTCCATCTGGGTGATGGTCTGGTTGACCTGCTCGATCCCGGACGACTGCTCCTGCGAAGCGGCAGAGATCTCGCCCATGATGTCGGTCACGCGCTGCACGCTGGCGACGATATCGGCCATGGTGGCGCCGGCCTTGCGCACCAGTGCCGAGCCTTCGGCCACCTTGTGCACGGAGTCGTCGATCAGGCCCTTGATCTCCTTGGCCGCACCGGCCGAGCGCTGGGCCAGCGTGCGCACCTCGGAGGCCACCACGGCGAAGCCACGGCCCTGCTCACCGGCACGTGCCGCTTCCACTGCTGCATTCAACGCCAGGATGTTGGTCTGGAACGCGATGCCGTCGATGACGCTGATGATGTCGGCGATCTTCTTGGACGAGGCTTCGATGCCGGACATGGTGGTGACCACCTGCGACACCACCTCGCCACCCTGCGAAGCCACGCCGGTGGCGCCGATGGCGAGCTGGTTGGCCTGGCGCGCGCTTTCGGCGTTCTGCCTGACGGTGGAGGTGAGCTCCTCCATCGAGGCGGCGGTTTCTTCCAGGTTGGCGGCCTGCTGCTCGGTGCGGTGCGACAGGTCGGTATTGCCGGAGGCGATTTCGCCGGCCGCGGTGTTGATCGCGGTGGACGAGGACTTGATGCGCCCGACGATGTCGGCCAGTTGCTCGGCGGTGGCATTGGCATCGTCACGCATCTGCGCGAAAACGCCGCTGAACTGCCCGTGCATGCGCACGGTCAGGTCGCCACGCGACAGCGCCGACAACAGGGTCGAAATCTGTTCCAGGCTGCCGGCATTGGCATCCAGCAAGCCGTTGAGCTGCTGCGCCAGCTGCAGGAAGAAGCCCTGCTTGCCGTCGGTTTCCACCCGGCCGCTCATGTCGCCGCTGGCGGCGGCGCGCACGATGCGGGCCACTTCTTCTTCCACCTGCACTTCGATGGTGCGGTCGCGCCATTCGCAGACTTCGCCGGTGGTTTGCCCTTCCTCGTTCTTGATGCCGGTGACGGTCTGCGCCAGCACCACTTCGCCGAAGCGCTCTTCGAAGCTGGTGACGCCATCGCGTTCCAGTGCGGCAATGGCCTTGCGCACGGTGGCTTCGGACAGGCCCAGGTAGCTGATGTGCTGGCCGATGACCTTGCTGGCATCGAACTCCGGCGATGCCAGGCGGATGCTGCTTTCGTACTGCGCCACGATCTTCTTGAAGGCATCGTTGGCGTAGATCATGACCCGCTCGGGGTCGGTGATGAAGGTGCCCGTGGAAGACTTGTCCAACGCGGTGCGGATGCGCAGGTTCTCGTCGGCGATGGTGCGATCGCGTTCGATGCGCTCCTTCAGGTCGCGCTGCATGCGCTGCATGGAGCGCATCAGTTCGCCCACTTCGTCCTGGCCCTGCACGTTGATCTGGCCATCCAGCTTGCCGCCGGCGATTTCGGTGGCGGTGGTGACTGCGCCGCGCATGCTCTTGACGATGGAGCGGGCGAACAGGAATGCCAGGCCCAGGCCGCCGGCGATGCCGATCAGCAGCACCATCACGGTCAGCGAAACGGAGGTGGCGTGGACCTTTTCGGCCTTGGTCTTGGCAGCCTGCGCGAGCACGTTGTCTTCGGCGATCAGCGCGGCCAGCGAATCCTTGGCCTTTTCGTGCAGGGTGCGCGTCTCGCCGACGAAGGTGTCGATGGCATCGTCCGGGAGATTGAGCTCGATCATTTCGTCGACGCTGGCGTAGGAGGCCGAGGCTTTCTTCCAGTCCGCCACGAATACCTCGAACAGCTTTTTCTGTTGCGGGCTTTCGATCAGGCGGGGGTAGCCCTTGATCGTTGCCTCGATGTCGCCGTGCAGCTTCTTGGCCCGGACCTTGGCTTCCTGCTTGACCGCATCGCTGGCGCGTACCAGATTTTGATAAGACGCATTCCTATATTCGCCAAGCATGCCGCGCAGATCGCCGGCTTCGCGCACGCTGGACATGGTGTTGCCGGCCAGGTCGCGGGTGACGTTGTTGAGCGATGCCAGGCCCGAATACGCGATGATTCCCTGCACCAGCATGATCAGCAGCACGATGCCGAACGCCAGCATCAGCCGCGGCATCAACTTCAGATTATTGATCCATTGCATTGACACGATTCCCCGTAGAAGTCAGTCCGCATAATCCAGCCAGCACATCGCCACGCATGGGCGTGGCGATGTGCTGTGCGATTACTTGATGGTGGCCAGCTTCAGGCTGGCCGGCGAGCTGACTTCGATTTCGGCACGCGAGCTGTCGCGCTGGATCTTGCCGAGGACGCAGACGTCCTTGCCTTCCAGGGTTTCCGGGGCAAAGCTGAACTTGCCGCGGTTGGCGCCGTCGATGCGGGCCGAGAAGGTGTGGCGCGGGAACATGCCGCCCATGTACAGGAAGGTGGGCTCGCCTTCCGAGCTCTGCGCGTACTTGGCCTTTTCGACCTTGCCGCACACCATGCCGTCCTTGCCGACGAAGCGGGTGGCCATCTCCGGCGGAATCATTTCCTGCGACTGGGCCGACAGCGTGGGAGCAACGACTACGAGAGCAGCGACGGGGAGGAGCGAGAGCAGGAACTTCATAAGGATTCTCCAGAATCGAAAGTCGAACGGTGACCCGTTTGTGTGCGCGGGCTTCCATTCAGCTATCGGCAAGCTCTTGTGCAACTTGAATGCAAAAAACGTGAATCTCATCTCACTTCGATCCGGCTGTGCGTCCCGTGTCGGGAAGCTCCTGACACCCGATGGTCGCAACTTCGTTAGCCCGGACATGGCTGCGGCCGTCGGACGGAGGGCGGGGGCGCCGGCTTGCGATGCGCAGCCGCACATCGCTCCCCGACGCACCCGCACTCCATCCGACGGCCGCGCATGCCGCGCTGCCCGCCTTGGATCAGGCGGCTTCTTCGGTCAGCTGTTGCTGGCCCAGTTCGGTGCTGTCCAGCAGGGTCTCGATGTCCAGCAGGATCAGCATGCGATCGTCCTGGGTGCCGATGCCGGAGATGAAGCGGGTGTCGACCGAGGCGCCGAACTCGGGGGTCGGGCGGATCTGGTCGTCGTTGAGCGGGATCACGTCCGAGACGCTGTCCACCACGATGCCGACCACGCGGTCTTCGACATTGAGCACGATCATCACGGTGAAGGCGTCGTAGCGCGCTTCCTTCAGGCGCAGCTTCAGGCGCAGGTCGATCACCGGCACGATGGTGCCGCGCAGGTTGATCACGCCCTTGATGTAGTCAGGAGCGTCCGGCAGCCGGGTGACCGAGTCGTAGCCGCGGATTTCCTGCACTTTCAGGATGTCCACGCCGTAGTGCTCTTCGCCCAGGGCGAAGCTGAGGAATTCACCACCGGTGCCGGTGGTCGTGCTTTTGTCGTTCATGGAAACTCCGGGCGTTGCGGCTGAGTGTCGGGTGCGGCACAAGGTTGAGAGGATTGCCATAGCAACATCGGCGCAGCGCTCGGCAACTTTAGGGGCGCGCTGGGCGTGGTGCGGGCGGGTTCAGAACACGCCGCTCTTGCGTGCGTTGCGCTGGCGGTCCACCCGGAAGATGTAGCGCTGGATGGTCTCGTCGGCGCCGCGCGGCAGATCGCTGAACTGCATGCCCACCCGAAAGCCTTCGCTGCCGTTGGGCAGGGTCTGCTTATGCTGGCTGCACACGGTGAGCGGCAGCGAGATCGGCGCGGTGTCGGGCAGTTGCAGGGTGCAGTTGCGGTAGGTGTGCTGCGGTTCCAGCAGGGGCATGCCGGCGGTGAGCGAGACGGCCAGGCCGCCGCTGCTGATGTCGATCACACGCAGCTGCAGGTTGAGATTGCCGCCCTGGGCTTCGTCCTGGCGGATGGTGCAGATGGGCGAGTCGGTGATCGGCGTTTCCAGCCGGTACGACTCGCGCCGCTGCATGTGGTACATGGCCTCGGGCAGGTCGGCGCGGAAGGCGACATGGATATCGCGCTCGATACGCTCGGCCCGTTCCAGCCGGAAGCGGACATTGACCCGCTCCAGCTGCGCATAGCACAGCAGGTATTTGGCATCTTCGATGGCGCGGTTGGAGGTGTCGTTGTGGCTGCCATCCAGGATCACGCAATCGTCGTCTTCGTCCACGTCCAGCACGGCGGTGGGCACGGCCATGTCGCGGCCGGCCACGTGCATGGTGACCACGGCGCGCTTGTCCAGCAGCTGGCGCAGCAGGCCACGGATCTGCCGCTTGTTGCGCAGCAGGTAGCGTTCGTCACCTTCGGCAAGGTGATCGTCGTGGTCCAGCGCTGACTCTGAGGTATCGCCTTGGGACATGGGCACAAGCACAGTGGAAACGGGATGACGCCCGGCGGGTTGTCCCGGCGTCGCCTTGATATCGGCGGCAAACCCAAATCTTTAAGGACTGTCGCCCAACATCGTCTGCCTGCCGGTCGTTGTGCGCAGCTGGCCTTGTGGTTTCCGCCAGTGCGCGACGGCTAGGACCCGTCGAGTTGATCGGTGCGCAAAGTTTCGGCACAACAGCCAGCAAATCGCACGACGCGGTAGTTTCGTTCTTCAGCAAAATCACCAACAAACTGTCTGGCGGGGTGAGGGCGCCGCGCCTTCGCTGCTGCGATTTCGCTGCAAGCAATCGCGGTTGCCGTCTCAGGGATAGGCGTGGCGTGCGTTGGCCAGCAAGGTGCTCAGGCGATCTTCCTGTTCGAGGCGGAACACCGCCACCGCATCGACCAGTTGTGCGGCCTGGTCTTCCATCGCGCGTGCGGCGGCAGTGGCTTCTTCCACCAGGGCGGCGTTCTGCTGGGTGGTTTCGTCCATCTGGGTCACGGTCTGGTTGACCTGGGTGATGCCTGCAGCCTGCTCGCGCGAGGCGCTGGTGATCTCGCCCATGATGTCGGTGACGCGCTGCACCGAGCACACCACCTGCTGCATGGTGCTGCCGGCCTCCGACGCCAGCGCGGCGCCATTGCCGATACGCGCGACCGAGTCCTCGATCAGCTGCTTGATCTCCTTGGCGGCGCCGGCCGAGCGCTGGGCGAGGGTGCGCACCTCGCTGGCCACCACGGCGAAGCCGCGGCCCTGTTCGCCGGCACGCGCTGCTTCCACCGCGGCGTTCAATGCCAGGATATTGGTCTGGAAGGCGATGCCGTCGATGACGCTGATGATCTCGGCGATCTTCTTGGACGAGGTGTCGATGTCGGCCATGGTGGTGACCACGCGGCCGACCACGTCGCCGCCCTGGGCGGCGACACCGGCGGCGTCGAGCACCAGGCGGTTGGCCTGGTCGGCGTTGTCGGCATTCTGCTTGACGGTGGCGGTGAGCTCTTCCATCGAGGCGGCGGTTTCTTCCAGCGCGGCGGCCTGTTGCTCGGTGCGGCGCGACAGATCGCCGTTGCCGGTGGCGATTTCGGTGGCGGCCGAATTGATCGCCAGCGAGGACTCCTTGATCCGGCGCACGATGCCGGCCAGCTGGTCGGCGGTGGCGTTGGCATCGTCGCGGATGCTGGCAAACACGCCCTGCAGGTCGCCTTCCATACGCGCGGTGAGATCGCCTTGCGACAGCGACGACAGCAGCGCCGATACGCGCGACAGGCCGTCGGCGTTGTTGTCCAGCAAGCTGTTGAGCTGCTGGGCGAGCAACAGCAGGAAGCCCTGCTTGCCGTCGAGGCTGACGCGCTCGCTCAGGTCGCCGGCGGCGGCGGCCTGCACGATGCGAGCGACCTCCTGTTCCACCTGCACTTCCTGGGTGCGGTCGGCCCACTCGACCACGAAGCCCATGCGTTCGCCGGCCGCGCCGATCACCGGGCTGACCACCAGCCGCATGGTGCGGCCACCGACGTGGATCTGTGCGGTGTGGGTACCGGTGAGCTGGTCGAGCATGCGCGCCTGGTGTTCGGGCTTGCGGTGGAACTGGTCGATGCTGGCGTTGATCAGCGCATCGGCATCGAAGTGCGGCAGGTCGCGGCGCAGCTCGTCCTGCACGCCCTTGAGCATGCGTTGCAGCGGACGGTTGACGTAGATGATGCGGCGGTCGGCATCGGCGATCATCACGTTGGTGCTGACATCGTCCAGCGCGGTGCGCACGCGCAGCGCCTCGCTGGCGATCAGGTGATCGCGCTCCAGCCGCGCGCGCAGGTCATCGCGCATGGTGCGGGCGTTGAGCAGCAGGCGGCCGAGTTCGTCGTGGCGGTCGATCTCGATGGGGTTGTCCAGGCGGCCGGCAGCCACGTCGCCAAGCACGCGTTCCACGGCCACCAGCGGACGGGTGACCATCTTGCGCGCGGCGATGAACACCACCGCGATGCACAGCGCCAGCACCACCAGCGAGAACAGCAGCATGCTGCCCATCAGCTCGTCCAGCGGGCCATCGATGGCGCTGCGCGGCTGGGTGCCGATCACCGCCCACTGCCACGGTGCATAGCGCTGGGCGGTGACCTCGAACGCCTGGCTGCTGCCCTTGGCGTCGCGCAGCTGCAGGTTGGCGCTGGGCTGCTTGCCGTCCAGCACCGATTGCAGCGTGGCCTGCTGATCGGCCGGCACCAGCGCCAAGAGCGTGGCCGGCGTGCCCGGCGGGGCGGCGATGACCTGGCCGTGATGCTCGCCCGGCGCCATGTCGACGATGACGAAATAGCCGTTCTGGCCCAGCTTGGTCGCGCTGACCTGCGCCTTGAGCGCAGCCAGGCCCTGGGTGTAGTTGCGACCGACGAACAGCGCGCCGATCACCTCGCCGGCAGCGTTGCGCAGCGGCGCGTAGTGGGTCATGTACTGCTCGCCGAACAACTGCGCCTGGCCGGTGAAGGGCTTGCCTTCGGACAGCGCGGCATAGGCCTTGCCCTTGCGGTCGAGCAGGGTGCCGATGACGCGCTCGTCCTGCTTGTTGCGCAGCGAGGTGGTGATGCGCACGAAGTCCTCGCCAGTGCGCGCGAAAATGGTCGCAACGCCGCCGGTGGCCTGCGCAAAGCGGTCCACGGCGTCGAAGTTCAGATTCAGCGCCTGCGTGCCGGCACGCAGGGTAGGCGTGTTCTGCTCGCCGATGGTGACGGTGCTGGCGCTGTCCAATGCGCGTGCGCCGCGCGGCAGCATGTCGTCGAACACGCTGCCCAAGCGCTGGGTGCTTTCGGTGAGGGTGACGTCGTACATCGCCACCGACTGCTGCATCAGCTGCGTGCTGGAGCGCAGTTCCGCCTTGACCTGCGATTCGATATCGCTTGCCGACTGCCGGTAGATGGTCAGCGCCAGCATGCCGAGCGAGATGGCGATGATGCAGGTGAGCAGGGCAGAGAGCCGTGTGCCGATGGAAAGTCGGTTGAAGAAATGCATGGGAATCGACCTTGCCCCGGTGGGGGGAGTTACGGATGCGTGAATCCGATAACGGCCGCCTATGCCTGAAATTGATCCTTTATGCTGAAAACTGCATAAAACAGTGCTTTCTATCGCAGTCCCTGCTACTGAAAGCGCTTTCAGCATGACTGGAAAGGTTTCTGCATTGTTATTTTTACGTGAAATACGATCGATGGTTCGATGTCGGACTTTCCGGTAGTCGGGTTTGAACCATTCGCTGGATGGCCGCGTCCAGCAGCAAGGGAAGTGGTCCGCGCGTTTGCCGCTGACAAATCGCTCGCTTCGCGTTGTGGGGTATTGCGCTTGCCGGTGTCGCGGCCAGCGGCTACCGGTGGCTGCGTCCCGCTGCCGATGCGTCCGGTCGTCGCGGTGCCGGTTCGGCCGGCATGGCCGCTGCGCCTTGCAAGGCAGGGCGCAGCGTGTGGGGTGTGGTCAGCGGTCAGCGGATCAGAACTCCTGCCAGCCGCCGGCAGCGGCGGTTGCAGTGGCGCTGCTGCTGCGCAGTGAGGTGGCGGCAAGGACGGGGCCAAGCGCAACGCGCGACGACGCGTGTGCAGGGCCGACCGGTGCACTGCGCGCAGCGACCGGCGGGTGGCTGGCGATCTTGAAGACCGCCACCGCGTGGGTGAGTTGCTGCGCCTGTTCTTCCATCGCGCGGGCAGCGGCGGTGGCTTCTTCCACCAGTGCGGCGTTCTGCTGGGTGGCTTCGTCCATCTGGGTCACGGTGAGATTGACCTGTTCGATGCCGGCCGATTGTTGCTGCGAAGCGGCGGAGATCTCGCTCATGATGTCGGTGACGCGCTGTACCGAGGACACGATCTCGGCCATGGTGCGGCCGGCCTGGTCCACCAGTTGCGAGCCGTCGGCCACGCGCTGCACCGAATCGCCGATCAGGTCCTTGATCTGCCTGGCGGCGGCCGACGAGCGCTGTGCCAGGGTGCGCACTTCCGAGGCCACCACCGCAAAGCCGCGCCCCTGTTCGCCGGCACGCGCGGCTTCCACCGCGGCGTTCAGGGCGAGGATATTGGTCTGGAAGGCGATGCCATCGATGACGGAGATGATGTCGGCGATCTTCTTCGACGAGGCCTGGATACCGGCCATGGTGTCGACCACCTTGCCGACCACCTCGCCGCCCTGCGAGGCCACGTTGGCCGCGCCGATGGCGAGCCGATTGGCCTGGCGTGCGCCTTCGGCGTTCTGCTTCACGGTGGAGGTCAGTTCTTCCATCGAGGCGGCGGTTTCTTCGAGATTGGCGGCCTGTTGTTCGGTGCGTTGCGACAGGTCGTTGTTGCCGGCGGCAATCTCGCTGGCGGCGGCATTGATCGATACCGCCGAGGCCTGGATGTGCCCGACGATGCCGGCCAGCTGCATTGCGGTGGCATTGGCATCGTCGCGCATCTGTGCGAACACGCCGTGGAAGTGGCCATCCATGCGTGCGGTGAGGTCGCCGGCGGCGATCGCCTGCAGCATGCCCGAGAGCGATTGCAGGCTGCCATCGGCGGTGGCCATCAACTGATTGAGGCTCTCGACCATGACGCGGAAGTCGTATTGGAAGTGCGCCGCGTCGCCGCGCGCACTGAAATCGCCATTGGCCGCGGCATTGGCCAGATGGTTGATCTGCTGGTTCATCGACGCCAGGTTGGCTTTGACCTGCGCCATGGTCGCGGTGAGGGTGGCCTTTTCGCCCGGCAGCTGGTCCATGTTCTCGCTCAGGTCGCCGATGGCGTAGCGGCCCATGATCTGCGCCAGGCGCGTGGTGACCTGGAGGTGGCTGTCGACCAGGGCATTGGTGTCGCCGGCCATGCGGCCGAAATCGCCGGGGAACACGCCGGCATCGATGCGGAAGCTGATCTGGCCGGCATCGTGGCGCTCGGCCATGTCCAGCTGCGCAGTGATCAGGTTGCGCACCTGCGACTGCATCGCCTCCATCGCCTGCAACAGGCGGCCGGTCTCGTCGTTGGCACTGCTGTGCACCGCGTTATCCAGCTTGCCCTGGGCGATGGCTTCGGCGGCGCGGGTGGCGCGGTGCAATGGGCCGGTGAGGCTGCGGGTGATCAACAGCCCGAGCGTGCCGCTCAGCAGCAGCACCAGCAGCGAACCGCCCACCAGCAGCTTGCGCGAATCGTCCATCGATTGCAGTGCTTCGGCGGCAGCCTCGGCGGCGAGTTTGTCCTGCAGCGCGATGTTCTCGCCGATCTTGTCCTGCCACTGCTGCAGTGCCGGCGCGGCCTGGGTGAGCAGCAGCGGCAGCGCTTCATCGCCGTGGCCGGACATCACCAGGTCGATCACCGTGTTGTTCAACTCCCGCGCCCGCCCGGTGAGCCGGTCGATGTCCTCACGAATGGGCTTGCCCTGCGCGGAGGAGGGCATGGCGTACAGCGCCTGCCGGGCCTTGGCATAGTCGGCGCGTGCGGTCTTGATCTTCTCGACGAAACGCAGGTTGTCCGCGTCGCTGGTCGGCAGCACCACGTTGCGCAGTTCCGCGGCGATGACGTAATTGGCATTGAGCATGTCGTTGCACAGGCGGATCTTGGTCATGTTCTGGTGCACCAGCGCATCGACCAGCGCGCGCGCCGCGCTCAGGCCGCGGTAGCCGATGAAGGCAATGAAGCCGGAGAGCAGGATCAGGACGGTAAACGCGCCGGCCAGGCGCGGGCCGACATTGAAGCGGTGCAGAAAAGGGGGCATGGGGTGGCTTGGCTCGAAATGGATGGAAAGGCGCGGATGCCCGCCCAGCACATCGACACAACGCTTGTGTCTGCTTGGCGTGCTCAGTGGTAACGGCGGCGAGCATGCCGAATTGAGCCATTTGGGTAGCACCGATCAGCGCGGTCTCAGCCAGATGAGCAGGCTGTGCGCGTGGCCGCGCCTGCGCTGCGCCAGTGTGCGGACTTGGTCGAGATTTCCGCTGGAATAGGCGTGGGTCGGAAATGGTTGGTGACCAATGGCGGGCATGGTCACGAGCGGATTCACCTGCCTTGCACGGCAAGCTGTCGGCGAGTGCTGGTCATTGCGGCGTCCGGCTTGCTCGCAGTGTGTCTGGACGCCGGTGTGAGCCGCAGTTCTCCGCTCCCCGGGTGCGGCTGCGCGGCGACGAAAAATGCCGACCTGGGACGGGTCGGCATTGGGTCGGGACGACAGCGGCATCCAGACGGGCCCGGGCAGCCGACTGCAGGCGGCCGGTCTCCAGGGCCGTCGGCTGGCCACCGCCGGCACGCGCTTGGGCGTGCACGGCGATGGCGCCACGATCAGAACTCCTGCCAGTCGCCGGCGTCGGCCGCCGCCGTGAGTGCTGCTGGCGTGTCGCGCCGCGCCGTGGCCGCAGCGGCCGAACGCGTAACCGGGCGCACTGCGGGGCGTGCATTGGCCGGCGCATCGGCAGTGGCCGACAGACGCCGTGCGACCGGTGCCGTATTGGTCACCTTGAACACTGCCACCGCAGCGGTGAGTTGCTGTGCCTGTTCTTCCATGGCGCGTGCGGCGGCGGTGGCTTCTTCCACCAGAGCCGCGTTCTGCTGGGTGGTTTCGTCCATCTGGGTGACGGTCTGGTTGACCTGTTCGATACCGGCGTACTGCTCCTGCGATGCGGCGGAGATCTCGCCCATGATGTTGGTCACGCGCTGCACGCTGGCCACGATCTCGGCCATGGTGGTGCCGGCCTGATCGACCAGGGTGGCGCCTTGCGCGACCTTTTCCACCGAATCGTCGATCAGGTGCTTGATCTCCTTGGCGGCGCCGGCCGAGCGCTGCGCCAGCGTGCGCACTTCCGAGGCCACCACGGCAAATCCACGGCCCTGTTCGCCGGCACGCGCCGCTTCCACGGCGGCGTTCAATGCCAGGATATTGGTCTGGAAGGCGATGCCATCGATCACCGAGATGATCTCGGCGATCTTCTTCGACGAGGCCTGGATGTCGGACATGGTGGTGACCACGTCGGCCACCACGTTGCCGCCTTGCGAGGCCACGGCCGCGGCGCCGATGGCGAGCTGGTTGGCCTGGCTGGCGTGGTCGGCGTTCTGCTTGACCGTGGAGGTGAGCTCCTCCATCGAGGCGGCGGTTTCTTCCAGGTTGGCGGCCTGCTGCTCGGTACGCTGCGACAGGTCCTGGTTGCCGGAGGCGATCTCGCCCGATGCCAGGCCGATCGCATCGGCAGCCTGCTGGATGCGGCCGACGATGCTGGCCAGCTGTTCTGCGGTGGCGTTGGCGTCGTCGCGCATCTGCGCAAACACGCCCTGGTACTGGCCGCTCATGCGCGCGGTGAGGTCGCCGGCGGCGATCGACTGCAACAGGCTGGAAAGCGAGGCGAGGTTGCCGTCGGCGGTGGCCATCAGGTGGTTGAGGCTTTCGACCATCAGGCGGAAGTCGTACTGGAACTGCTCGGCGTTGCCGCGTGCGGTGAAATCGCCATTGGCCGCTGCCTGCGCCAGATGCTTGATTTCGCGATTCATCGTGGACAGGTTGTGCTTGACCTGGTTCATCGCGGTGGTGATCGCGGCTTTCTCGCCCGGCAATTGCGGCATGTCTTCGCTCAGGTCGCCGATGGCGTAGCGTTCCACCAGGTGGATGGTCTGCATCTTGACCTTGATGTGGGCGGCCACCAGTTCGTTGGTGTCGCGCGCCATGCGGCCGAAATCGCCGGGAA
Source organism: Xanthomonas campestris pv. badrii (assembly GCF_012848175.1). Taxonomy (NCBI): domain Bacteria; kingdom Pseudomonadati; phylum Pseudomonadota; class Gammaproteobacteria; order Lysobacterales; family Lysobacteraceae; genus Xanthomonas; species Xanthomonas campestris. The sequence continues at coordinate 1,837,609 of NZ_CP051651.1, forward strand.
ACACGCTGGCGTCCATACGGAAACTGATCTGGCCCTCGTCATGGCGCCTGGCCATGTCCAGCTGCGCGCTGATCAGCGCGCGGACCTGGTCCTGCATCGTGTGCATGGCCTGCAACAGGCGCCCGGTTTCGTCGTTGGCCTGGGTGCGCACATCGTTGTCGAGCTGGCCGTTGGCGATGGCTTCGGCGGCGCGCGTTGCCTGGGTCAGCGGGCGCACCAGGCTGCGGGTGATGGCCCAGCCCAGCAGCGCGCTGATCAGCACCACCGCCAGACCGCCGCCGATCAACATGGCACGGCCGCGCGCCATGGCCGCGGTGGCGGTTGCATAGGCGTCGGTGGCACGCCGGCGCTGCAATGCAGAATACTCGGCCAGGGCGTTCTGCCAGTGTTCGGTGGCCGGCGCGGCTTTTTGCAACAGCAACGCCTGCGCTTCGTCGGGCCTGGCGTTCAGCCCAAGATCGGCGACCTGCGCGTTGAGCTTGGCGGCGGTGTCGCTGGCCTGGTCGATCTTCTGCCGCAGAGCGGCGGCCTCCGGCGATGCGGAAAACACGTACAGCGTGCGCCGGGTGTCTTCGTAGGCCGCGAGCTTGTCCTTGATGATGCCGGCAAAGCGCAGATTCTCCTGCGGTGAGGTGGGCAGCACGAGGTTGCGCAACTGCACGGCAATGGCGGAGCTGGCGTTGGTCATGTCCTCCAGGTGCTGCATGATCGCGATGTTGCGATTGACCACGGTGTCCATGCGCTCGCGCGCCTGGGCCACGGTGTACAGGCCGGCGGCGACCAGCGCGCAGGACAGCAGGATCAGCGTGCCGAAGGCGAAGGTCAGCCGCGTGCCGACGTTGTACCGTTGTAGAAGAGCGATCATGTTGGTCTCGAGAGCGAAGGGCGGGAAGGGGGAGCGCATCGGCGCGTTCCGTAGTCCTACGCGAACGGGCCGTGCAGGCAGGCATCCGGCCGATCCATCGCATCCACCGACCGACGGTCATGCGTGGCGCGATTGCAGGGCAGGTCTGCATGCTTGTGGTCGGTAACGGCGTTGCCGTTGACCACTGAACACCGACGCCGGGCTGCGTATGGGCGGCCGTCACCGAAGTGATGCGGGTGTGCACAAGTGCCTGGAAATGCCTTGTGGGAGCGCTATCAGCGATCCGCCATGACCCGTGGGCTTCACTGTTCGATCACGTGCCAAGGCGTGACGGCTGCGTGTGCGTCGAGGTGGAACACGGGAATGCAGCGCTACGCCGGAGCATCCGCGGTGGGCGACTGGTGATTCGCCCGGCGATCGCGGCGCCAGGGTCGGACATGGCGCGGGGATCGTGTTGCCGGATCTCTTGCCGCAATGCGCGGCGCAGCGGCAGCGCGAGCAGCGCGGTCGGCATGCCCATGGGCGATGCGCGGTATCGGCACGTGTCGCAGCGGCCATGCCGCTTTCCGCCTGCGGGCCGCGCCGCAGACGGGTTCACTCAAGACGCTCTGGCGATCAGGCGGCCTGCCCGAAGCGGACCGGTGCTGCGGCCTGCAGCTGGAACACCGAGACCGCATCGCGCAGTTGCTGGGCCTGTTCTTCCATCGCACGCGCTGCAGCGGTGGCTTCTTCCACCAGCGCGGCATTCTGCTGGGTGGCCTGGTCCATCTGCGCCACGGTCTGGCCCACCTGCTCGATGCCTTGCGATTGCTGCTGCGAGGCCTGGCTGATCTCCTGCATGATGGCAGTGACGTTCTGCACCGAATCGACGATGTCCTGCATGGTGCGTCCGGCCTGGCCGACCAGCTGGTTGCCGTGTTCGACCCGGCTGACCGAGTCGTCGATCAGCTGCTTGATCTCCTTGGCCGCACCGGCAGAGCGCTGGGCGAGGGTGCGCACTTCCGATGCCACCACCGCAAAGCCGCGCCCCTGCTCGCCGGCACGCGCCGCTTCCACCGCTGCATTCAAGGCCAGGATGTTGGTCTGGAAGGCGATGCCGTCGATCACGCCGATGATGTCGGCGATCTTGCGCGACGCGGCCTGGATGCCGGCCATGGTGCCGACCACCTGGCCCACCACGTCGCCGCCCTGCGAGGCCACGCGGGCGGCGCCCACCACCAGCTGGTTGGCGCGGCGGGCATGGTCGGCGTTGTTGCGCACGGTGGAGGTGAGCTCTTCCATCGAGGCGGCGGTTTCTTCCAGGTTGGCCGCCTGCTGTTCGGTGCGTTGCGACAGATCCTGGTTGCCGGCAGCAATCTCGCTGGCGGCATCGTTGATGGCATCGGTGGCCCGCTGGATGCGCCCGACGATATCGGCCAGCTGGGTCACGGTGGCGTTGGCGTCGTCGCGCATGCGTGCAAACACGCCATGGAACTGGCCCTGCATGCGGGTGGTGAGATCGCCCGCGGCAATCGCCTGCAACACCGTGGACAGCGCGTGCAGGTTGGCATCGGCGGTGGACATCAGCTGGTTGAGGCTGTCCACCATCGCGCGGAAATCGTACTGGAAGCGCTGCGCATCGCCACGCACGCTGAAGTCGCCGTTGGCCGCGGCCTGGGCGAGCAGTTTGATCTGGCTGTTCATCGCCGAAAGATTGGCCTTGACGGTGTCCATGGTGTCGCTGAGCACGGCTTTTTCGCCGGGCAGGCGCTGCATGTCCTGGCTCAGGTCGCCGATGGCATAGCGCGACATGATCTGCGTCAGCTGCATCTTCACCGCGATGTGCGAGCCAACCAGGGCATTGGTGTCGCGCACCATCGTCGCGTAGGCGCCCGGGAAACTCTCGGCCTGCATGCGGAAACTGATCTGGCCGGCGTCGTGGCGCTGCGCCATCTCGCTCTGTGCCGCCAGCACGCGCCGCAGCTGCTCCTGCATCTGGCGCATGTTGTCCAGCAGCTGGCCGGTTTCATCGCGGCACGGCGCTGCGATGTGTTCGTCCAGATCGCCTTGCGCGATGTTGGCGGCCGCCGCGGCGGCACGCCGCACATTGCGGGTGAGCCTGGACAAGGTGTACCAGCACAACGCGGCAATCAGCGCCGCCAGCAGCGACAGCCCGGCGATGGCCTGCCAGACCGCATTGCGTGCAGCGGCCAGGTGCCGTTCGGACTGGCGCTGCAAGGCCTGCAGCGATGTGCGGCTGAGGTCCTGCATGGCCTGGCCCAGCGTGTCGAGCGCGGCGTTCCACTGCGTGTCGGCCTGCGCGTCGCTGCCTTCCAGGGCCGTGCCCAGGGCGGCCAGTGCCGCAGCCGCACGCGTGGATTCGGTGGTGGCCGCCTCGGCAAGCGCGGGGTCGGGCTGTTCGAGCAGGCCCATCGCCTTGTCCAGCTCATGCCGGAAGCGCACGTGGTTGCGTTGCAGTTGACTGAGCTGCTCGCGCAGCATGGCGCGGCTGTCGCCGGCCTGCGAGGGGTCGTTGGCGGCATCCAGGCGGGTCAGCGACTCGGTGGCGTCGGGGCTGTAGATCAGCGTGGCCACCACCAGGTGATAGCTTTCGATATAGGGCGTATAGACCAACTGGCTGTCGTCGCGCAGTGCATCGAGCGCGGCGAATGCCTGTTCGCTCACGCCGGCATAGTCCTTGGCGGCAGCGCCGGCCACAGGGCGCTGCTGCAACGCGAGCAGCTGTTTCTGGCTGCGTTCGAAGCCGGGCAGGGCGGCGGTGGCGGCAAGCAGCTGCTGCAGGTCGCGTTCGGCACGCTGGGCCGCCTTACTGGCGGCGCTGCCGCTATCGACATGGGCCGCGTGCAGGTCGGTGATCAGGCCCAGCATTTGCCCGAGCGGCGCATAGCTGCGCAACTCGTTGCTGCTGATGGCCACGCTTTCATTGAGCTTGCCGCGGTACAGCAGCACCGGAATGACCAGCCCGATCAGGGCCAGCACACCGATGGCGCCGAGCTTCCTGGCGATGCCCAGATCGTCCCAGCGGCGGGTCCAGCGGCGCTGGGCGGGCGGAGCAGGGTGCGGCGGCAGCGCGGGCGAAAGGGTCATCGGTGCGTCTCTTGGGCGTACGCAGACTATCGGCCGATACGTGTCATGCCTTGAGCCGGTCGACATCGCTGCCGACCGGCTCCATTCAGCTTGTTGTGCCTGCTGGCCTCAGAACTCCTGCCAGCTGGTGTCGTTGCTGGAGGCAGTGACCACCGCGCGTGGCTGGGAAGCAGCGGTGCGGCCGGCTGCCACCACCTGCGCCTTGAGCGCGGGCGTCACCGCCGGCCGTGGCGCGGCGGCACGCACCGCCGGTTGCACATGGCCGGCATCGGTCTTGAACACCGCCACCGCCTCGGTCAGCCCAACCGCCTGGTCTTCCAGTGCCCGTGCCGCGGCCGTGGCTTCTTCCACCAGCGCGGCATTCTGCTGGGTGGTTTCGTCCATCTGGGTCACGGTCTGGTTGACCTGTTCGATGCCGGCCGACTGCTCCTGCGAGGCGGCGGAGATCTCGCCCATGATGTCGGTGACGCGCTGCACGCTGGCCACGATCTCGCCCATCGTCTTGCCGGCGCTGTGCACCAGCACCGAGCCGTCGGCCACGCGCTGCACCGAGTCGTCGATCAGGTCCTTGATCTCCTTGGCCGCGCCCGAGGAGCGCTGCGCCAGGGTGCGCACTTCGGACGCCACCACCGCGAAACCGCGGCCCTGCTCGCCGGCACGCGCCGCTTCCACCGCCGCATTCAAGGCCAGGATGTTGGTCTGGAAGGCGATGCCGTCGATGACCGAGATGATGTCGGCGATCCTCTTGGACGAGGCTTCGATGCCGCTCATGGTTTCGACCACCTTGCTGACGATCTCGCCGCCCTGCGAGGCCACACCGGCAGCGCCGATCGCCAGCTGGTTGGCCTGACGCGCGCTCTCGGCGTTCTGCCTGACGGTGGAGGTGAGCTCTTCCATCGAGGCGGCGGTTTCTTCCAGGTTGGCGGCCTGCTGCTCGGTGCGCTGCGACAGGTCCTGGTTGCCGGCGGCGATTTCGCTGGCGGCGCCCTTGATCGACACGGCCGACTGCTTGATGCCGGTGACGATTTGCGCCAGCTGGGTGGCGGTGGCATTGGCATCGTCGCGCATCTGCGCGAACACGCCGCGGAACTCGCCGCTCATGCGTGCAGTCAGGTCGCCGGCCGCGATCGACTGCAACAGGCCCGACAGCGACTGCAGGTTGCCATCGGCGGTGGCCATCAAGGTGTTGAGGCTGTCCACCATCACGCGGAAGTCGTACTGGAAGCGCTCGGCGTCGCCGCGCGCACTGAAGTCGCCATTGGCGGCGGCCTGCGCCAAGTGCTTGATCTCGGTGTTCATCGCGCCGAGGTTGGTTTTCACCTGTGCCATGGTGTCGGTGAACACGGCTTTCTCGCCGGGCAGCTTGCTCATGTCGTCGCTGAGGTCGCCGATGGCGTAGCGGCCCATGATGCGCGCAAGATCGGTCTGCACGGCCACATGCGAGGCCACCAGCAGGTTGGTGTCGTTGGCCATGCGGCCGTAGTCGCCCGGGAATGCAGAGGCATCGATACGGAAGCTGATCTGGCCATCATCGTGGCGCCTGGCCATGTCGGTCTGCGCGGCGATCAGGTTGCGCAGCTGGTCCTGCATCTTGCGCATTGCAGTGAGCAGGCGGCCGGCTTCGTCGTTGAACGGGGTATCGACATCGTTATCCAGCTTGCCGCCGGCGATCGATTCTGCAGCGCGTGTGGCGCGGCTGAGCGGTTGGGTCAGGCTGCGGGTGATCAGCAGGCCCAAGGCGCCGCTGAGCACCACCACCAGCACAGCGCCGGCCACCAGCATCTTGCGCGAGTCGTCCATCGACTTCAGTGCAACTGCCGCGGCATCGGCGGCCTGCTTGTCCTGCAGGGTGATGTTCTCGGCAATCTTGTCCTGCCATTGCTGCATGGCCGGGCTTGCCTTGTCGAACAGCAGCGCCATGGCTTCGTCGTTTTTCCCGGCCTTGACCAAGTCCATGACCTGATCGTTCAGGCCCTTGACCACCGCGCGGCGGCTGTCGATCTCCGCACGCAATGCCTGACCCTGCGACGAGGCCGGCATGGCGTACAGCGCTTCGCGCGCCTTGGTGTAATCGGCGCGCGCAGACTGGATCGCGCTTATGAATTCGCCGTTGCGCTCGTCGGCATAAGGCAGTGCCAGGTTGCGCAGCTGCGTGCCGATGACGAAATTGGAATTCATCATGTCGTTGGACAGGCGGATCTTGACCATGTTCTGGTGCACGATGCCGTCCGCCAGTTCACGCGCATTCGTCAAGCCGCGATAGCCGATGAAGGCGATGATGCCGGACAACACGATCAACACGGCGAATGCCGCTGCCAGGCGTGGGCCGACGTTGTAGCGTTGAAGGAGTGCGTTCATACCGATTCCCATGAGTGTGAGCGTGGGTGCTGGGTCGCGAGAGGGCCGTGGTAGTTGCCATGGCCGTGCTACTGCAGTAGCGGCAGGGGTAGCTCCGTTCTGAATACCTGTATGCTAAAAAAAGCATAACTGCAGTCACGGATGTGAGTCTGCGGGACACGCGTTGTCCGGCGATTGCGCAAAGGCGGGTCCAGCGCATGCGGCAAAGCGTAAAAACACCGAGCGAGCGCTGCCGTATCGCTTGAGTACAGGGACGATTCGGCGATGACGCGCCGATGAGCTGTGCGTGTCCTGTCGAACGGTCAGTCGACTCCAGGGCTGGCGTCGTCTCGCTACGCGCGATCTGTTGTCGTCCCTCCGATGTGCACGACATAAAAAAGCCGCGCCCTGTCCGGGCGCGGCTGGCATCACACGCTGGGCGGCGACGCTGGCAGCGTTGCCGCGGCAGGCTCAGAACTCGGCCCAATCGGACTCGCTGGACGGTGCCAGTGCCACTGCGGAAGGGCCTGCCGGGCGCGCGACAGGCCGCTTGGCGGCCGGTGTGTTCACTGCAACCGGGCGCTGGGCGGCAATGTGGCGCACCACCGGCGTGGCGCGGGTGACTGCTTCCAGCTCGGCCGACAGACGGAACAGCGCCACCGCCTCGGTGAGCTGCTGCGCCTGCTCTTCCATCGAGCGGGCCGCGGCAGTGGCTTCTTCCACCAGCGCCGCATTCTGCTGGGTGGCTTCATCCATGTGGGTCACGGTCTGGTTGACCTGCTCGATGCCGGCGGACTGTTCCTGCGAGGCCGCGGAGATTTCGCTCATGATGTCGGTGACGCGCTGCACCGAGGAGACGATCTCGCTCATGGTGCTGCCGGCCTGGTTCACCAGCGCCGAGCCTTCGGCCACCTTGCTCACCGAATCGTCGATCAGGCCCTTGATCTCCTTGGCGGCACCGGCCGAGCGCTGGGCCAGCGTGCGCACCTCCGAGGCCACCACGGCAAAGCCGCGGCCCTGCTCGCCGGCACGCGCCGCTTCCACGGCCGCATTCAAGGCCAGGATATTGGTCTGGAACGCGATGCCGTCGATGACGGAGATGATCTCGGCGATCTTCTTGGACGAGGTTTCGATGCCGGACATGGTGGTGACCACCTGGCCGACCACATCGCCGCCGTGCGAGGCCACGCTGGCCGCGCCGATGGCCAGCTGGTTGGCCTGGCGCGCGTGCTCGGCGTTCTGCCTGACGGTGGAGGTGAGCTCTTCCATCGAGGCAGCGGTTTCTTCCAGGTTGGCGGCCTGCTGCTCGGTGCGCTGCGACAGATCCTGGTTGCCGGCAGCGATTTCGCCGGCGGCGGTGTTGATGGCCAGGGTGGAATGCTTGATGCGGCTCACGATGTCGGTCAGGCGCTGCACGGTGGCATTGGCATCGTCGCGCAGCCGCGCGAACACGCCGTGGAACTGTCCGTCCATCCGTGCAGTCAGGTCGCCGTCGGCCACCGCGCCCAGCAGTTGCGAGAGCTTGCCCAGGTTGTGGTCGCTGACTTCCATCATCGAGTTCAGGTCGGCCACCATCACCGCGAAATCGTACTTGAAGCGTGCGGCATCGCCACGTGCGCTGAAGTCGCCCGCAGCGGCGGCCTGCGCCAGCTGCTTGATCTCGGTATTGATCGCCAGCAGGCTGGCCTTGGCCGCGTCCATGGCTTCGTGCAGCACCGCACGGCTCGCCGGCAGGCGGCGCGCGTCCTGAGTCAGGTCGCCCTGGGCGTATTGATTGAGGATACGCACCGAGTCGGTGATGGCATCCAGATGTTCGAAGATCATCGTGTTGATGCCGCTGGCCAGCGTGCCGTACACGCCGGGGAAATCTTCGGGCATGCGATGGGTGATGTCTTCGGCCGCGTGCAGGTGCGACATGCGCGCGGTCTCGTCGGAGAAGCGGCGCAGCAACCGGGTCATGTCGCCGGTGGCCTGCAGCATCTGGCCGATTTCGTCCTTGCTGGTGGTGCCGATCTGCGCGCCGAGATCGCCGCGCGAGACCGCCTGGATGGCGCCCAGCGCCTTGGACAGCGGCGTGGTGATGCTGCGTGCGATCAACCAGCCGAAGGTGACCGACAGCGCCGCCATCAGCAGCGTGCCGATCAACAGCACCGCGCTGGTGGCCTTGAACGAGGCGCTGCTGGCCGCAACCATGTTGGCCAGTGCGGTGGACTGCTCTGCGTACATCTTGTCGATGGTCTGGAACAGCACCTTGCGGATGTCGCCGGATTGCTTGTTCGCCGCCACCGCGGCCGCGTAGTCGGGATCCTTGTAGAGCGCGCGCAAGGTCTTGTTGGCTTCGAAGTAACTGGCGCTTTCCTTGGCGAGCTTGTCGTAGCCGGCCTTCAACGGCGAGCCGGCGCCGATCTTGGCTTCCAGCGCCTTCTGCGTTTGTGCGTACTTGCCCTGGATCTCGTCCATGCGGGTCAGGAAGTAGTCGTAGCGCTCGGGGTTCTGCAGATTGACGAACTGGCCCGATTCGTAGATGCGGAATTCACCGCCGAATGCGCGTAGCTCCGACAGCCGGCTCAGCACCGGCACCACATCTTCATTGATCAGCACCGCCTGCTGCTGCATCTGCTTCATCCGCGAGAAGCCCAGCCCGCCGAGCAGGGCAGTGAGCACCGCACTGAGGCAGAACGCAAACATCAGTTTGCGGCGGATGGGCCAGTCGTTGAACTTGTTCATCATTTACTCCAGGGGTGTCGCTGCGCGCGCGATGTTGTCCTGCACGCTAACGGCCCCGGGACTGGATACTTTAAATTTGAATAATGAACAGCGGCGCCGCCCCACACTTTCGATGTGCGGATTGCTGCGGAAAACTGCTGGCTTACCGGCAGCGGTTCGCTACGACAGCCTCTGCCGCTGCTTCGGCAAGGGCAGGTGTTTCGACCCGGTGCGCCCGTGACCAGCCGTGATGACCGGGCGCGACCATTCAGGCGTCGAGTGCACTATTGCGTGGTGCCAGTACCTGCCCGCCTGCGGGCAGGGGATCTGTTGCCGGCGTCTAGGCATCCTGCCACTGACGATCGCTGCCGGCGTCGTTCGCAGAAGGCTTGGTGGTGTGGCGGAGCGGGGCAGCCACGCGCTTGCCGCCGCCGCTTGCGCGCTTGGGCGCGGGCAGGGCACGTACCGCCGAGCTGCTGGTGATTGCGGCCTGCACCGGTGCGGCGCTCTGGCTGAGCTTGAACACCGCCACCGCATCGGTGAGCTGGCCGGCCTGTTCTTCCATCGCGCGTGCGGCGGCGGTGGCTTCTTCCACCAGGGCCGCGTTCTGCTGGGTGGCTTCATCCATCTGCGTGACGGTGAGATTGACCTGTTCGATGCCGGCCGATTGCTCCTGCGAGGCGGCGGAAATCTCGCCCATGATGTCGGTGACGCGCTGCACCGAGGACACGATCTCGGCCATGGTCTTGCCGGCCTGATCCACCAGTGCCGAGCCCTGCGCCACCTTGCCGACCGAATCGTCGATCAGGTGCTTGATCTCCTTGGCCGCAACGGCCGAACGCTGGGCCAGGGTACGCACCTCAGAGGCGACCACTGCAAAGCCACGTCCCTGTTCGCCGGCACGCGCCGCTTCCACCGCAGCGTTCAATGCAAGGATGTTGGTCTGGAAGGCGATGCCATCGATGACCGAGATGATCTCGGCGATCTTCTTCGACGAGACCTCGATGCCGGACATGGTGGTGACCACCTGCGCCACCACGCTGCCGCCATGCGAAGCGACATCGGCTGCGCCGATGGCGAGCTGGTTGGCCTGGCGCGCGTGTTCGGCGTTCTGCCTGACGGTGGAGGTGAGCTCTTCCATCGAGGCGGCGGTTTCTTCCAGGTTGGCGGCCTGTTGCTCGGTGCGCTGCGACAGGTCCTGATTGCCGGCCGCGATCTCGCTGGCGGCGGCATTGATCTGCGTGGCCGAGGTCTGGATGCCGGACACGATGCCGGTCAGCTGCGCCACCGTGGCATTGGCATCGTCGCGCATGCGCGCGAACACACCTTCGAACTGCCCATCCATGCGCACGGTGAGGTCGCCCTCGGCCAGCGCGCTGAGCAGGCTGGAAATACGCTCCAGGCCTTGCGAGGTGGTTTCCAGCAAACCATTGAGCTGGCGACCGAATTCCAGGTAGAAGCCGTGCTTGTCTTCCAGTGCCAGCCGCTGGCCAAAATCGCCCATCAAGGCGGACCGCACCAGTGCGGCCACTTCCTGCTGGGTGCCGACTTCTGCGCTGACATTGCGCCACAGCAGCATGCTGCCGCTGCGACGGCCATCGGCCGCGTACAGCGGGGTCATGGTCAGATCCAGCGTGACCGGGCCGAAGGTGTAGCGCTCCTGGCTGGTGGACTGCAGTTGCTGCAGCCGCTGGGTGCGTGCCTTGCCCTCGCTATCGGTGCCGAACACGTAGTCCAGCGGCTTGCCGACCACGGCATCGGCGCTGAAGCCGTTCTGGCCCTTGGCATGGAAGACGGGCTCACCCTGCGTGAACGAGCTGTGCAGCGCATCGGTGATGAACACCGTGGTGTGTTGTTCGTCGGCCAGCAAGATGTCCATTTCCGAGCGTTCCAGCGCGGTGCGGATGCGCAGGTTTTCGTTGGCGATGGCGGTATCGCGTTCGATGCGTGCGCGCAGGTCGTTCTGCATGCGCTGCATGGCGCCCATCAGGCGGCCCACTTCGTCCTGGCGCTGCACGGCGATGTGGTTATCGAGCTTGCCCGAGGCGATCGCGTCGGCCACGCCCACCGCCGAGTCCAGCGGACGCACCACCTGGCGGCGCAGCAGCAGGAACAAGGCGCCGCTGAGCACCACTGCCGAGCCCAGGCCCACCAGCAGGATCGTCCACAGCAAGCGGTGCGCCTGCTGCATGATGGCGGCGTACGGCACCACCACGCCCAGCGCGAAGCGCTCCTGTGCCTTGCCGATCTGCAACGGCACATACGCACTGACCGTGCCGGCAGCGTCCGGGGTGAAATCGACATAGTCCTTGCCAGCGCCGGTCGCCTGCAGCAATGCACCGTAGCTGCCTCCTTCTGCCGGCTTGCCGATCCGCGCGGCGTCGCGCGAGGCAAGGATCACGCCGGCAGGAGATATCAATTCCACATAACCGCCATCCATCGGACGTAGCGCGCTCAAGCGCTTTTGCAGCGCGGCCAACGCGAAATCGACAGACACCACACCGAGGTACTTGCCGTTCTCCATGATGGGCGTGGACAAGGTGGTCATCAGTACCGGCTTACCGCCAATCACATAGTCGTAAGGACCGGCGACGGTCTGGCGGCCCAGCGCACGCGGCTTGAGGTTCCAGTCGCCGTCGCCGGGCTTTTCGTAGCCGACCAGCGGCTCACGGATCAGCTGCTGTCCGTTGTACGCCCAGTAGGTCATGAAGCGGCCGGTGCTGTCATGGCCTTTGGCATCGACATAGACGCCGTCCTTGCCATCGAACGCCTGCGCTTCCCACAGCGTGCCCATACCCACCCATTCTGGATGGTTCTTCAATTGGTCATGCACGATGGCCGATGCGGCATCGCGGCTGATGCCGCCGTTGCCGCGTTGGGCCAGCAAGGTGCTGGCGACCGACTGGCCGATGGTAAATGCCTGGCCCAGCTCATTGGCGACCTGTTCGGCCTGGTGGCGTGCGGCGTTCTGCATCGTGCTTTGCGCCGAGATCATCAGCGCACGGCTGCTCTGCCAGTAGCTGATGGCTGCGGTCAGGCCGAAGCACAGCGACGCGATGACCGCCGTACCGAACATCAGGCGGTACGCCAGGCGTCCGCTGAAACGTGAGTGCGTGGAAGACGAGGTCATGGGCGTAGCGCCGGAAAGGAAGAAGGACCCCGCCGAAGCGGGGTAGTGCGTTCGCAACAGGTGATAGCGCGACTGGGCGGCGTCCAGGCGGGCGGCCGGTGCTCGGAACCTTCATGCACCGCTCGTACGCTGCGGATTCCGCACGCCGTCCACACCCGGCCGGCGGCGACTTGCGTGGTTGTGTTGCCGCGCTCAGTGAGCCGCCAGGGCCACGCGCTTGGGTGCGCGCGCGCCTGCAGTGGCGTGTGCTTGGGCGGCGGCCTCGATCCGGAAGATCGCCACCGCATCGTCCAGCTGGCGTGCCTGCTGCTGCATTGCGTTGGCGGCGGCGGTGGCTTCTTCCACCAGTGCGGCGTTCTGCTGGGTGCTCTCGTCCATCTGGGTGATGGTGAGGTTGACCTGCTCGATGCCGGCCGACTGCTCCTGCGAGGCGGCGGAAATCTCGCTCATGATGTCGGTGACGCGCTGCACCGAGGACACGATCTCGGCCATGGTCCTGCCGGCCTGATCCACCAGTGCCGAGCCCTGCGCCACCTTGCCGACCGAATCGTCGATCAGGTGCTTGATCTCCTTGGCCGCACCGGCCGAACGCTGGGCCAGGGTACGCACCTCAGAGGCGACCACTGCAAAGCCACGCCCCTGTTCGCCGGCACGCGCCGCTTCCACCGCAGCGTTCAATGCAAGGATGTTGGTCTGGAAGGCAATGCCATCGATGACCGAGATGATCTCGGCGATCTTCCTGGACGAGGTTTCGATGCCGGACATGGTATCCACCACCTGGCTGACCACCTGGCCGCCCTGCGATGCGACGCTGGCCGCACCGATCGCCAACTGGTTGGCCTGACGGGCGCTTTCGGCGTTCTGCTTGACGGTGGAGGTGAGCTCCTCCATCGAGGCGGCGGTTTCTTCCAGATTGGCCGCCTGCTGTTCGGTGCGCTGCGACAGATCGTTGTTGCCGGCGGCGATTTCGCTGGCCGAGCCGGTGATGGAACCGGCGGCCTGCTGGATGCGCCCGACGATGCCGGCCAGCTGCGTGGCGGTGGCGTTGGCGTCGTCGCGCATGCGCGCGAACACGCCGTGGAACTGGCCTTCCATCCGTGCGGTGAGGTCGCCTTCGGCCAGCGCGGCCAGCAGCTCGGACAGCTTGCCCAGATTGCGGTCGCTGACCTCCATCATCGCGTTGAGGTCGTTGATCATGCGTGCCGAATCGTGCTTGAAGCGCGTGGCATCGCCACGCTGGCTGAAGTCGCCTTCGGCGGCCGCCTGCGCCAGGCGCTTGATCTCGGTGTTGATCGCCAGCAGGCTGGCCTTGGCCGCGTCCATCGCTTCGTGCAGCACTGCGCGGGTGCCGGGCAGGCGCGCCGCATCGCGCGACAGATCGCCCTGCGCGTACTCGTTGAGGATGCCGATGGCATCGACGATGGCGTCCAGGTGCTCGAAGATCATGGTGTTGATGCCGCTGGCCAGCTCGCCGTAGACGCCCGGGAAATCGGTCGACATGCGGTGGGTGACGTCGTCGCCGGCATGCATGTGCACCATCACCTTGGTCTGCGCCGAGAAGCGCTCCAGGGTGTGCACCATGTCGTCGGTGGCCTTGAGCATCTGGCCGATTTCATCGTTGCCGTGGGCGGCCGTGCGCACGCTCAGATCGCCGCGCGCCACGCCCTTGATCGCCGCCAGCGCACGTGCCACCGGCTCCAGGATCGAGTTGCCGATCATCCAGCCGGCCAGCAGGTTGAGCAGCACCAGCACGCCACCGGCAAGGGTCACGATGCCGGTGAATGCCAGCGCCTGCGATTGGGTGTCGTCCAGGTAGACGCCGGTCCCGATCACCCAGCCCCACGGCTTGTACAGCGCCGCGTACGAAGTCTTCTGCACCGGGTCTTTCTGGCCCGGCTTGGCCCAGGTGTAATCGACATAACCGCCGCCGGCCTGCGCGGCGGTCACGAATGCCGGAAAGATGCGCTTGCCATCGGGGCTGAGCACATCGGTCAAGGGCTTGCCGTTGAGGTCCGGGCGGGTGGGGTGCATCAGCATCACCGGCGCCTGGTCGGTGACGTAGATATAGTCCACGCCACCGCGAGCGCGCATGGTGGACAAGGTGTGCAGCGCCGCCTTCTTGGCGGCGTCCACGTCCATCTCGCCTTTTTCTGCGCGTTCGGCGTAGCCGTTGACCACCGCGATCGCCATTTCGATCTGGCTCCTGAGGCCATCGCGCCGCGTGTCGGTGAGATCCACGTACTGCATGCGTGCGGCAACGATGGCCAGCGCGATGATGCCCAGCGCCATCAGCGCGGTCTGGGCGAGAAACTTGCGCTTGAGCGGCACGTTGGCCAACGTTTTTGCGAGCGAACTCTTGAAGGTCATGACAGGTATCCAGCAAAGGGAGTGTGACCGGGATGAGTCGAATAGCGACCTGTAGAGAGAAAGGTTGAGCATTGAGCGATGCAAGGTGTGCTAGCCCCGAGCACCGGTTGCCGAAGACGACACCGCAACCGTGGTGCCACGACGCCTGAGCCGCAGGCGTGGCCGACGCCAGGCCAGCGCGCAGGGCGGCACACGCACGACTGGCTGCAGCGCAGCGGCGCGGGAGATGGCCGGCGTGGGCTGGCAATGATTGCGGTGGTGGCCGTGCGGGCGGGTGGGTCGCGCCGGAAGATGCTTAATCGCGCAACGGCTTGCCGTTGCTGGCCACCGAGGCCTGCAGATTCTGCAGTTCCGTCCACAGCAGCTGGCGGGTATCGCCGGCATGGCCCAGCGACAAGGCCTGGGCATCGTGCAGATCGCCGGCATGCAGGGCGCGGTTGGCCTGGCGGTGTTGCGCCAGGTACTGGCCAAGCTGCTGCTGCACCACGGCGAACCGGCGGGCCTGCTCGTCGCGCGGCGCGGTGGCCTGGAAGTACCCGGCGTGGCGGGCGATGCGCTGGCGCAGGTTGCCCAGGCGTTCGTCGTAGGCCTGCACCTGCGCCGGGTCATGCGAGGCGGCGAGCTGGGCGCGCTGGTCTTCGCGCAGCTGCACCAGATCGATGGCCAGCGACTGCAATGCGGTGACCGGCACGCTGTCCAGCAGAACCGATGCCGGCGCAGCCGGCGCCGCGAACGAGGGCGGCATCGAGGCGCCGGCTGCCAGCAAGGCAACGGCAAACATGGCAGCCAGCAGTGGGCGAGCGGAGCGGATGGAATTGGCGATGTGCATGCGGACTTCCTTCAACCTGGCGCGGGCAGTGCGGCCCTCGGTGCTGGTTGTATCGGCCGCATGTGCGTGCGCTTGATCATTTTTCGACCGGCGGCAACAGCCGGGGGCGAGCCCGTTGGGGATGCAGGGGCATCGCGCGGATGGGGTTGCACTGGGCAAGATGGAAAGCGCCCCGGCTGCCCCGGGGCGCTGCTGCGGCGTACTGGGCCGACTGCGCAGATTGGTCGCTGCGCTTGGATCAGCGAGCTGCGCGGTCTCAGAATTCGCGCCAGCTCGCCTCGTTCTCGGTTGCTGCCACCGGCGTCGGCGCGGCCACCACGACAGCGCGTGGGGCGGGCTTGCGCGCGGCCGAGGCCGGGCTGCGGGCTGGGTCTGAGGTCTTGACGCTGGCCAGAGGTTGCGGCGCCGCATGCACTGCCGACGACGGCACCGTTGCGCTGGTCTGGATTTTGAAGATCGACACCGCATCGGCGAGCTGCCCGGCCTGTTCTTCCATGGCACGCGCCGCAGCGGTGGCTTCTTCCACCAAGGCAGCGTTCTGCTGGGTGGTTTCGTCCATCTGCGTCACGCTCTGGTTGACCTGTTCGATGCCGGCCGACTGCTCCTGCGAGGCAGCGGAGATCTCGCCCATGATGTCGGTGACGCGCTGCACCGAGCTGACGATGTCCTTCATGGTCCGGCCCGCCTGGTCCACCAGCGCCGAGCCTTCGGTGACACGACCGACCGATTCGTCGATCAGGCCCTTGATCTCCTTGGCGGCATTGGCCGAGCGCTGCGCCAGTGTGCGCACCTCGCTGGCCACGACCGCGAAGCCGCGGCCCTGTTCGCCGGCGCGTGCCGCTTCCACCGCCGCGTTCAAGGCCAGGATGTTGGTCTGGAAGGCGATGCCGTCGATGACGGTGATGATGTCGGCGATCTTTCTGGACGAGGCTTCGATGCCGGTCATGGTGTCCACGACCTGTCCGACCACCTGGCCGCCCTGCGAGGCCACGGTGGCGGCACCGGCGGCAAGCTGGTTGGCCTGGCGTGCGCTTTCGGCGTTCTGCCTGACGGTGGAGGTGAGCTCCTCCATCGAGGCGGCGGTTTCTTCCAGGCTGGCGGCCTGCTGCTCGGTGCGCTGCGACAGATCCTGATTGCCGGCGGCGATTTCACTGGAGGCGGCATTGATGCTGATTGCCGCGGTCTGGATGCGGCCAACGATGTCGGCCAGCTGCATAGCGGTTCCATTGGCATCGTCGCGCATGCGTGCGAACACGCCGTGGAAGTCGCCCTGCATGCGCGCAGTGAGGTCGCCGACGGCGATCGATTGCAACAGCGTGGACAGCGATTCCAGGTTGCCGTGCGCCGTGGCCATCAAGCGATTGAGGCTCTCGACCATGCCGCGGAAATCGTACTGGAAGCGTTCGGCATCGCCGCGCTGGCTGAAGTCGCCGGCAGCGGCCGCGCTCGCCAGCTGGTTGATCTCGCGGTTGATCGCGCTCAGGTTCTGCTTGACGGTTTCCATCGTCTGGGTGAGCGCAGCCTTTTCGCCCGGCAGTGCGGTCATGTCTTCGCTGAAATCGCCGATCGCATAGCGGCCCATGATCCGCATCAGGCTGTCCTGCACGGTCAGGTGCGCCGCCACCAGCGCGTTACTGTCGCGGACCATGCGGCCGTAATCGCCCGGGAAGGCGCTGCCATCCATGCGGTAGCTGATCTGGCCCGCGTCGTGACGCTTGGCCATCTCCGCCTGCGCGGCCAGCACCGCCTGCAGCTGGGTCTGCATCTTGTCCATGCTGACCAGCAGGCGGCCGGTTTCGTCTTGCGACCGGGTGTCGATGGCGTTGTCCAGCTTGCCGGATGCGATGGCGTCGGCCACGCTCATCGCCTGGCCCATGCGCTTGAGCAATTGGCGGCGAATCATCACGCCCATGCCGACAGCGACCAGGATGGCAAGCAGGCTGCCGAACACGATCGACAGCTTGCTCTTCGTACGCGCCGCCTCCAGCGCCTGCGAACGCTTGGCAAGCAGCTGCTCTTCTTCGTTCTTGAACTCGCCGACGACGCTGCGGAGCACGCCCATCGCCGCGCGGTCGCGGCCTTCACCGAAGACGCTGGCAATTTTCTCGCGGTCGTCGGTGCTTTCACGAATGGCGATGATGCCCTTCTCGGTATCAAGCAATTGGGTGTATGCGACGTCCAGTTTGTCCAGACGCGCCTGCTGCACCGGGTTATCTGCGGTCAGCTGCTTGGCATCGGCAAAGTTCTTCTGGAAGCCCTTCTGGCCGTTTTCGAACGGCTGCAGGTGTTCCTGCTTGCCGGACAGCAGGTAGCCGCGCGCACCGGTTTCGATATTCAGCGCCTGGGTCAGCATGGCATCGCCGGTGGCGATCACCTTGAACGTATGTTCGTTGATTGCGACGGCGTCCTGCAGGGTAGCCTGATTCTTCAGGCTCGTGCCGCCGACGGCCAGCATCACCAGGACAACGGCACCGAAGCCGATGATCAATTGCGCAGAGATCGAAAGATTCTTGGTTTTCATTGCGTGCGGGCCTTTCAGTGGAAGGGCGGAGCAGGTCCAAGCCACTGCACAATTGGACCTGCGGTGGACGATTGGCGTGGAGTGATTGGTCGGCAGGCGCCATCACGCGCTTGCCAGGAAGAGCAGGCCGGTTGGGCTTGCCCGGAACGTGTATCGCCTCCGATGCCGGCAGCACCGTGCGCCGGCCTTCAACTCCATTAACGGCGCCGGTCTTGTTCACTTGACGTGCACATCTCTAAATTCGGCGTGTGTTCAGCACTTCGTCAGTTTCGACACGCATGAATCCGCCAGGACTGGGTTCTTGCCGCAGGCAGCCGGCCCGCACGCGCGGATGAAGCGCGTGCCGATGCCGGGTTCTCGCGCGCAGGCTGACAGCGGGCTGCGGCCCACGCCATGCGCAAGTGGATTCCGGCCGCTGACAGTGGTGGCGTGGCAGATACGTGCGCGCACAAACGCACGGGCCCCGACATCGCAGTCGGGGCCCGTGCATGGAGGCTGTGCAACCGCAGCCGGCCAAGCCGCTTGCGTCAGAACTCGTGCCAGCTGGTGTCGCCGTCTGTTGGTGTCGTGCACCATCGTGCCGAAATCGCCGGGAAATGCCTGCGGATCCATGCGGTAGCTGATCTGGCCGGCATCATGGCGTTGCGCCATCTCCGACTGCGCAGCCAGCACGGCCTGCAACTGCTGCTGCATGCCCTGCATGCTCGCCAGCAGCTGCCCGGCTTCGTCGCGGCTATCGACCTGGATGGTGTTGTCCAGCTTGCCGCGGGCAATGGCCCCGGCCACGCGGGTCGCACGGCCCAGCGGGCCGGCGATGCTGCGGGCGAGGAACCAGCCGGCGAAGGCCGCCAACAGGACCACCAGCGCCATGGCTGCAATCATCACCTTCACCGATTGCAGAGAACGACTGGCCTCGTGGGCGCCCGTCAGTGGTTGGGCCAATGACGATGGCGGAGTCGAAAGATCCGAACAAAGGGCCAGAATCTCCGTCGGTGGTGTCGGGCCGGGCGGGTGTCACGGATGCCGGCAGTCCCCATACTGCCGGCGATCATTCCAGTGCCGATCGAATCGTCGATCGCGTCGTGGAGTTGACTGCCGCCGCGTCCGTGCCGCGTATTGCCTTACGCGGCCTGCGGC
Source organism: Xanthomonas campestris pv. badrii (assembly GCF_012848175.1). NCBI lineage: Bacteria > Pseudomonadati > Pseudomonadota > Gammaproteobacteria > Lysobacterales > Lysobacteraceae > Xanthomonas > Xanthomonas campestris. The sequence goes on from NZ_CP051651.1 coordinate 1,856,588, forward strand.
ACCTTCAACGAGCGCACCAGCCCGCCGATGTCCACGATCAGCGAGACACGGCCATCGCCGAGGATGGTGGCGCCGGAGACGCCGGGGATGCGGCGGTAGTTGTTCTCGATGTTCTTGACCACCACCTGCTGCTGGCCGAGCAGTTCGTCCACTTCCAGCGCGATCTTCTGGCCGTCGCCTTCGACCACCACCACCAGCGATTCGGTGGAGGACTGTTGCCCGCCGAAGCCGTAGTACTCGGTGAGCGACAGGATCGGCAGATACTCGCCACGCACCCGCAGCACCCGGCCATCGCCCGCCATCGAGCGGACATCTTCCGGCGCCGGCTGCAGTGCTTCGAGCACGTAGGACAGCGGCAGGATCAGCGTTTCGCCGGCGACCGAGACGGTCATGCCGTCGAGGATGGCCAGGGTCAGCGGCAGACGGATCAACACGCGAGTCCCGCTGCCGGCGTTGCTTTCCAGCTGTACTTCGCCGCCCAGGCCCTGGATGTTGCGGCGGACCACGTCCATGCCCACGCCACGACCGGACAGGTCGGTGACGGCATCGGCGGTGGAGAAGCCCGGCGCGAAGATCAGGTCCCACACCTGCGCATCGGTCGGGTTGTCCGGCACGGCGATGCCGCGTTCGGCCGCCTTTTCCAGGATCTTGGCGCGATTGAGGCCACGGCCGTCGTCGCTGACTTCGATCACGATGTGGCCGCCCTGATGCGAGGCCGCCAGGGTGATCGTGCCGGTTTCTTCCTTGCCCGCGGCGCGGCGCGCATCGGGCATTTCCAGACCGTGGTCGATGGAGTTGCGTACCAGATGGACGAGCGGGTCGGCGATCTTTTCGATCAGCCCCTTGTCCAGCTCCGTGCTTTCGCCAATGGTGCGCAGGCGGACCTGCTTGCCGAGGCGGCTGGAGAGGTCGCGCACCAGGCGCGGGAAGCGGCGGAACACCGCATCCACCGGCAGCATGCGCACGCCGATGACCGCTTCCTGCAGATCGCGGGTGTTGCGCTCGAGCAGGTCCAGGCCGGCGAACAGCTGTTCGGCATGCGCCGGGTCCAGGCCGGTGGAGACCTGCTTGAGCATGGCCTGGGTAATCACCAACTCGCCGACCAGGTTGATCAGGGCATCGACCTTGTCCACGCTGACGCGGATGGAGCTTTCGGCTTCTGCGGCGGCCGCCTTGGCCGGCGTTGCGGCAGCGGCAGCGGGTTCAGCGGCTGCGGCAGCGACCGGTGCAACGGCGGCCACTGGCGCGGCGGCGTCCACCGCCAGGCTCGGCGGCGGGCCGGGCACCGCCATCGGGCGGATGTCGAGCTCGCAGTCGTCCACCACCCAGGCAAAGGTGTCTTCGATCTTGCTGCGCGGAATCTTGCCGATCAGGCCCAGGTCCCACGCCAGATAGGCTTCCAGCGGGTCGATGTTTTCAAAGCCCGGCATGCGCTCCAGGCGCGCGGCGATCTGCAGCGGGCCCAGATGCTCCAGCTCGCGGATGATGCGCAGCGGGTCGTTGCCGCTCATGAACAGCGACGGCGCCGGGGTGAAACCGATGTGCCAGGCTTCGGGTTCTTCTTCCTTGGGCTTGGCCACCACTGCGGCGGCCGGTGCTTCGCCGGCCAGCACCGCGTTCAGGCGGGTATGCACGGCCTTGACCGCGGCCGGGTCGGCCGGGGTGCCGTGTTCGGCTTCGCGCAGCAGGGCGCGCAGCACGTCGACCGAGCCCAGCATGGCATCGACAGCATTGGCTTCGAGCTGGCGCTTGTTGGAGCGCAGCTCGTCCAGCAGCGTTTCCAGCACGTGGGTCAGGCCGGCGACGGCCTCGAACCCGAAGGTGGCAGCGCCGCCCTTGATGGAGTGCGCGGCGCGGAACACCGAGTTGATGATTTCCGGGTCGCGGTTGCCCTCTTCAAGGGACAACAGCCCGGCCTCCATCGCGTCGAGCCCTTCACGGCTTTCCTCGAAAAAGGTGGCGTGGAAACGTTGCAGGTCCATGCTCATGGGCGTGAGATCCGATGGTGAAGCGAGTAAGGGTTAACCGAGAACTTTCTGCACGGTGGCGATCAGCTGTTCTGGATTGAACGGCTTGACCAGCCAGCCGGTGGCACCGGCGGCCTTGCCTTCGGACTTCTTGTCGGCCGCCGATTCGGTGGTGAGCATCAGCATCGGGGTGAACTTGTAGTCCGGCAGCTGGCGCAGCTCGCGGATCAACGAGATGCCGTCCATGTTGGGCATGTTCACGTCGGTCACCACCGCATTGAAGCGCTGGCCCTTCGCGCGGCCCAGCGCAACGGCGCCGTCTTCGGCTTCTTCGACGGCAAAGCCGGCAGAGGTGAGGGCGAAAGAGACCATCTGGCGCATCGACGCCGAATCGTCCACCACCAAGATACGTGCGCTCATGCGGCGTTCTCCACAGATTTCAGGTTGTCATTGGATGCGGGAAGTCCGAGCGCGTCGGTGACGCCGAGCAGACGGGCCGCATCCCTAAAGGTGTCGTTACAGCCATCGAATTCGGTATGCAGACCGGCCTGGCGGCGGCTCTGCACGAAGGCGCAGAGCAACTGCACGCTGGCGGTGTGGATACGCCGGACTTCGCCGGCATCAAGCACCAGGTCGCCGTCCTGGGTGAGGAATCCGGCAAGCTTCTGCTTGAGGTCGGCGCTGGACTCGATGCCGAGATCCTCACCCAATGTCACTGTGCTCATTGTTGCTCCGAACGGATGGTTCTATGCGTACTAGCGGCGGGGGGCGGGAAAGCTTTAACGGTGAATCGGCCAGACGCCAGATTGTGCAGGCCTGGGGTCGGGTTCACGCGCGTTTCAGTGCAACAGGTGCGTGGCATCGAGCAGGATCATCGGATGATGGCCCAGGCGCGCGACGCCGCGGAACAGGTTGTTGGAGATGCGGCACAGCCGGGCGTTGTCCGGCGGTTCGATCTGCTGGTCGGTGAGGCTGGTGACGTCTTCCACGGCCGACACGCGCAGGCCCATGGTTTCGCCGTTTTCTTCCAGCACCACCACCCGCGTCTGCACGTCCATGTCCACCGGCGATGCGCCCAGGTGGATGCCCAGATCGATCACCGGCACCACCTGGCCACGCAGGTTCATGATGCCCAGCATGGCGCTGGGCGTGCCGCGCAGTGGCAGCAATGGCACTGGCAGCACCACCTCCTGCACCTTGAGCAGTTCCAGCGCATAGGTCTGTTCGCCACAGCGCAGACGCAGCCAGCGGGTGCTGCGTTCGCTGGCACGGCGCTCGGCGTGGATCGTGTCGGCCTGGCCGGGAGCCAGCAGCGCCTGCAGCCCGGTCGGTGCCATCGGCGCCGGCGCGGCGCGGGCAGGTGCCGGGGCCGCGCGTGGCGGCAGCGCGGCGGGAGCGGGCGCAGCTGCCGGCACGGCGACCGCTGCGGGCTCCAGCCCGAAGGCCGGGTCGGCATCCATTTCTGCCAGCAGATCGGCAGTCAGCAGGTCCACCGAAGACGGCCCGGTTGCGAAGGCGGGGTCCGCATCCATCTCGGCCAGGAAATCGGCGGCGATGTCGGCAGCGCTTGGGCCGGCAACCACCGGCGGGCCGAAGGCCGGGTCGGCGTCCATTTCGGCCATCAGGTCGGCCGTGCTCATGAACGCGCTGGGCGTGGCTGGCGCGAACGCCGGGTCTGCATCCATCTCGGCCAGGAAATCGGCGGCGATGTCGTCGGCGCTGGGCTTGGTGACGACCGGTGCGAAGGCAGGGTCGGCATCCATTTCGGCCAGGAAGTCGGCAGCGATGTCTTCTGCGCTGGGCTTGGCGACGACCGGCGCGAAGGCAGGATCGGCATCCATTTCGGCCAGGAAGTCGGCAGCGATGTCTTCTGCGCTGGGCTTGGCGACGACCGGCGCGAACGCCGGGTCTGCATCCATCTCGGCCAGGAAATCGGCGGCGATGTCGGCAGCACTGGGTGCGGCGGCGACTGGCACAGCGAGAGCCGGCTCCGAACGCATGTCGGCCAGCAGATCGGCGGCGGCGACGTCCGGCTGTGCGGCGACCGCAACCGGCGCGTCGGCGACAGCGACGTCGCTGTCTTCGATCGTGGCGAGCGCCGCGGCCGGTTCGGCGGCCAGGGGAACAGCGACCGGAGTGCTTGCGACGGCAGCGGGAATCTCCACGCCGGCATCGTGCAGCAAGCCTTCCAGATAATCGTCCAGCTCACCGTTGGCGGTGTGGTTGCTCATGCGGCTTGCTCCATGCGCATCGCGTCATCGGCCAGCACCCATTCCAGCGCACGGCGATAGGCCGACAGGCCGCGGCCCGGATAGTCGCCGCCGACGGCGGGGACGGTGAGTGCGGCGGCGTTGCATAGACGGGTATCCATCGGAACGGCGTCTTCCCACACCACCGGACCGTAGGTGGTTTGCATTTCCTTGAGCGTTTCGTTGCCGGCGCGGGTGCGGCGGTCGAACAGGGTCGGCAGGATCGACACCGGCAGTTCGCGGCGACGCGAGCGCTGCACCATGTCGGCGGTGCGCACCATGCTGGCCAGGCCATGCAGGGCGAGCGGTTCGGCCTGGGTCGGCACCACCACGCGGTCGCAGGCGGCCAATGCGTTGATCATCAGCAGGCCCAGCGTGGGCGGGCAGTCGAGCAGGATGTAATCGTGCTGGCCGGCGTGGCGCGTCATCGCATTCTGCAGGGCCAGGCCCAGGCCGGGCTGGTTGGCGCTGCGGCGCTCCAGCGTAGCCAGGGCAGCCTGTGCGCACACGTACGACAGGCCGGGGATGGCGCTTTCGTGCGCCAGGCTGGCCAGATCGCTCGGCGGGGTGCCGAACAGGTCCAGCACCCCGCGCGGCGGCGGATCGACCGCCACGCCGAACGCGCGGGTAAGCGAGGAGTGCGGATCGAGGTCGATCAACAAGACGCGGTTGCCGAGCGCGGCCAGGCCGCGACCCAGTGCCAGGGTCGTGGTGGTCTTGCCGACGCCGCCCTTTTGGTTGGCGATTGCCCAGATACGCATGTCACTGCACTCCTTGAATTACGGCGGGGACGGAACTTGTGCCGCTTTCGGTGGTGACGGCCGTTTGGCCGCCGTCAGACTTGGGAAGCTTGGGCGCCCCGGCGGCGGTCGCATGCAACTGCGATGGCGGATCGGGTGCGAGTGAGCCAGCCGAGTCAGCGAGGATGATCAACACCACACGCCGGTTCGCATTCCGTCCCGCCTCAGTGCTGTTATCGGCACGTGCACGGAATTCTCCATAGCCCACCATCGCCAATCGTTGCGGGGCGATGCCGTCGTCGGCAAACAGGTGCACCACGCTGGCCGCACGCGCCGCGGACAGTTCCCAGTTGGAGGGGAACTGCGCGGTGGCGATGGGCTGGTTGTCGGTATAGCCCTCCACGCGCACGCCGTTGGGGGCATCGCGCAGCACCGAGGCCAGGGTGGACAGCGTGCCGCGTGCGCCACCGGCCAGGGTGGCCGAGCCGGTGCCGAACAGGATGTCGCTGTTGATCTCCACCTCGATCCACAGGTCGTTGCGGCGGATGGTGATCAGTTGTTTCTCGATCAGCGGCGACAGCGTCTTGCTCAGCTGCTGCGCCACCGCGTCCATCTGGCGCTGTGCGCGTGCCAGCTGCGCCTGGTTGCGCAGCGACACCGGCATGCGCATCTGCGCGGCCATCGACGGCAGCAGGGTGGCGTCGGTCGGCCCGGTGGTGGCGGCCATCGGCGCACCGGCCTTGATCACCGACGGGCGGTCGTAGTCGGCGCCCAGGGTCTGGGTCTTGCCGATCTGGACTGGGCTGGCGGTGTTCGACGAGCCGCCGAAGGCGCTGGTCAGCGCCTGCGCCATCACCTTGTACTTGCCTTCGTTGAGGGAGGAGATGGCATACATCACCACGAAGAACGCCAGCAGCAGCGTCATCAGGTCGGCGTACGGAATCGCCCACGCTTCGTGGTTGCCATGTTCTTCGTGATGTCTGCGACGACGGGCCATGGCACGCTCTAATGCAAGTAGCCTGCCAATTTCGATTCGATGTTGCGCGGGTTCTCGCCCTGGGCGATCGCAATCAACCCTTCGATCGCCATCTCGCGCTCGTTGGTGCTGCAGTGGATCACGCTCTTGAGCTTGGCCGCCACCGGCAAAAACAACAGGTTGGCCGAGGCGATGCCGTAAATGGTGGCGGTGAAGGCCGCCGCGATGCCGTGGCCGAGCATGGCCGGGTCGGCCAGGTTCTTCATCACCGCCATCAGGCCAAGGACCGCGCCGATGATGCCCAGCGTGGGCGCGTAGATGCCCATGCCCTCGAACACCTTGGCCGCGGCGAGATCCTGACGCTCCTGGTTGTCCACTTCGATTTCCAGCATGTGGCGCATGGCCTCCGGCTCCACGCCATCGACCAGCATCTGCAGGCCCTTGCGCAGAAACGGGTCGTCCAGGCGCGACAGCTGGTCTTCCAGGCCCAGCAGGCCCTGGCGGCGCGCGGTGTTGCTCCATTCCACGATGCGGGCGACCAGCTGCGGCCGGTCGCTGGCCGGCGGCCGGATCACCCAGCGCAGGATCTTGAAGGCGCGCCGGAAAACCGCCGGCGAGGTATGCAGCAGGATCGCCGCCACCGTGCCGACGATGACGATCACGAAGGCAGCCGGCGACCACAGCGACGAAATGCCGGCGCCCTTCAATACGCTGCCGCCGACGATCGCCACGATCGCCAGCACCAGTCCGATGATGCTCAATCTGTCCATGCAGGCGGTATCGGCCCAGGCGCGGCGGACTTGATAGGCAAGGGCGCTTGGCAGTGCCGGAAATCTGGCGGGGTCGCAGTTCGTGGGCGCACCATCAGGCAGTGCTGGCGGGCACGGCCTGCTTCAGAGCAGCTAGCAAAACGACTGCGCGGCCGCCAGGCGGGCGCGGTCGGTGCTCGGAATCGCATGTACCACTCGTACACTGCGGTTCCTCCGCGCCGTCCGCACCCACCTGACGACCGCTCGCTACGTTTTGTTGGCCGCTCTCGGTCTCGGGCAACGCTCTTCCCGGCCGCGGAGACTGCACGTTCCGGCAGTGCGCCTATCGCCCCCAGTGCCGGGAGGCGATTCGGCGCCCATGCCAACTCCGTCTTGTGGCGGTCCATGCGCGTAGAGCAGCGAACAAGACCATTGCGCTCACCGCCAGGCGGGCGCGGCCGGTGCCCGGTGCGGCATGTACCGCTCGTACACTCCGGTTCCTTCGTGCCGTCCGCACCCATCTGACGACCGCTCGCTACGCTGTGTGGGCCGTTCTTGATCTTGGCGCGCCGCCGCGCGCTTTGTCTGGTCGCATTGGGAAAAACCATCCAATTGCTGCCTGCAGCTGCGCAGGAGCGGCACGGAACAGGGCGGCCTACAGGCTGCAGTCGCACCGATCCAATCGACTGTCGCCAGACCAACGCCTCTTTCGTGCGCATCGGCAACTGGTCCCTATTAGCAGCCACCCACATTCGTAAGCGGAGCCCAGATCCTTTTCGTCTCCTCGTAGACGTAGCCTATGCAGATATTTCCGCCGGCTGGCGCGAAGGCAAAGTGCTCCAGAGCCGCGCCTGGGTAAGCGGATACCCATAAGTCGATCCGCGCATTGTCGCCACCGTAATAATAATTCCATTGGACATAACCTTGATTTCTGCCGTGTTTTTCTTGCCAGTGTTTAAGCGTCCTGCCGTCAGTGCTTTTCAGGTCTGCATAGGCCTGCCACGGGCCCGCGGGACTTGGCAATACGCGTATCGTGTAGTTGCCAATGTCCCCTTGTCCCGCAGACGCGTCTGCAACAAAAGCGCCCAGCAGGGCTAGGGAAAGCGTCAGCAACAGGGAGGGACTACGTTTTTTCGGCTGAGCCATGCGGGATCTCCTTGCGTGATGTGGATGGATTTTTTCTGTGGGGTTGAATCCGACGTCGTGCCATTGACGCCAGGATTTTGATGAAGCGCGCAGCATGCTAGCCGTACGCAACGAGCTGCGAAGGAGCGGGATACGCAGTGGTGTGACGATTTCAGAATCGTCCGGGTGAGCCACGGCTTCATGGATGACCATCCCGCATGCCTGATGCCGGCCCTGAAGACGTTGAGATGACCGATGACCATTAAGAGCAGCCAACAAAACTACTGCGCGTCCGTCAGGCGGGCGCGGCCAGTGCTCGGAATCGGCATGTACCACTCGTACACTGCGGTTCCTCCGCGCCGTCCGCACCCACCTGACGACCGCTCGCTACGTTTTGGTAGCCGCTCTGACGTGTGTTGGCGCTTCGCCAAGCCGCTTGCGTCCGGTTGCAGGCGAGGCTCTCGCTTGCAGCGATCACGCTGCTGCAGCCGGCGACGCGACGGACCGTGCCGTGCCGTGCCGCGTCCGAGCGTGGCCGGCCGGCCGCCCAGCGTGGATGCCTTACGACGCAGCTGGTCTGTTGCGCGGCAGAATGCGTTGCCGCATGGGCTGTGGTACTTAGTTCCTCACCGCATTAGAACGATCTAATTGCATCTGCGCGGAAGCGGACGCAAGAGGAGGGGGCCGGGTTGCCGCAACGGCGCCGGATATTTTTGTGTCACTTCGCGCGGCGTTGTTGTCCGATCGTCGGATCGACGCATTCCGCCGAAGCCGATCATTTTTGGGAGAGCACGATCGAAATGAACTGCACGCCATTCGCACGCCACCGCAGCACGTTGTCCGCCGGTATCGCCATCGCCTTGCTCGCGAGCGCTGCCTCTACCGCCGCTGCCCAGCAGGCCGACGGCACGCCGGCGCCCACGGGCCAGGCCGCGGTGCGGGCCACGGACCTGGACGCGGTGACGGTGACCGGCTACCGCTACGCGATCGAAAAAAGCCTGGAGCAGAAGCGCAACGCCAACGCCGTGGTCGATGTGATCACCGCCGAGGACGTGGGCAAGTTCCCCGACAAGAACGTGGCCGACGCGCTGCAGCGCGTGCCCGGCGTGGTGATCAGCCGCGACGGTGGCGAGGGCAAGAACGTCAGCGTGCGCGGCCTGTCCTCGGAGCTGGTGCTGACCGAATTGAACGGCAACTACATCGCCACCGCCGAGTCCAACGGCGACCCGACGCGCTCGTTCAACTACACGCTGCTGCCGTCCAACCTGCTGGGCAGCGCGGAGCTGTACAAGACCCCGGAAGCGCGCATCGACGAAGGCGGCATCGGCGGCACGGTGATCCTGCAGACGCGGCGCCCGCTGGAACTGGAGCCAAACTCCGGCTTCGTTTCCGCCGAGGGCACCTGGTCCGATACCAGCAAGAAGACCGACGGCCAGTTCTCCGGTTCGTACTCGTGGCACGACAAGGACAACCGCTTCGGTGTCTTCGTTGGCTACACGCAGCAAAAGCGCACCGCGCGCACGCTCGATGCCAGCACCGAGAGCTGGCAGTGGTACGGGCGCGATGAAGTCGGCCCGGCGGTCGACGTGAACGGAAATCCGTCGGACTTCAACGCCAACTGGTGGGGTGGGACCGGTTTCTGGACCCAGGACGGCGACTACTCCACCGGTTTCATGATGCCGACGGCGGTCAGCCTGGACGCCAAACGCGAGGAGCGCGAGCGCAAGGGCGGGCAGCTGACCTTGCAGTTCAAACCGACCGACGACCTGACGCTGACCGCGAACTACTTCCGCTTCGACCTGTCGCAGAATTCGCAGACCAATACCATTAAGATTCCCGAGTGGAACATCGCCCGTTACAACGGCGACGGCAACTGGCGCGGCGGCCGTCTGCTCGACCGGCTGCAGTTCGATCCCAGCGGCACGATTGTCACTGGCGCCGCCTACAGCCTGCGTCCGGGCAAGACCTACTACTGCAGCGAGGCGCAGGCCGCCGCGGCCGGCCTGCCGCCTGGCGGCTGGGGCTCGGACGACTGCACGGTGCCCACGCCGCAGATCACCGGCAGCTACAACATCGAGAAATCGCAGTCGCAGACGGTGGACCTGGGCGGCGAATGGCGTGGCGAGCAGGTGGACGTGGCGTTCAAGGCCGGCCGCACCTGGGCCAAGGGCGGGCCGGAGCTGCAGTTTTCCCTGCCGATCAAGCCGCGCCTGCAGAACGCCGACGGCAGCTGGACCAACGGCAACTTCGCCAGCGCCTGGGACCTGACCGGCACACCGAGCATGACGTTCTCGCCGGAGCTGATGCAGAACCTGCGCGACGGCATCCTGCAGGTCGACCTGGGCTCGACCGGCTCGTCCTGGACCCGCAACACCAATCAGCAGCAGTACGCGCAGATCGATACCACCTGGCATATGGATGGCAATTTCCTCGACTCGCTGCAGTTCGGCATCAAGCGTCGCGACGGCGGCATCCACCGCAGTACCGGCAACAACTACTGGGTATGCCCGGGCACCGACCCGGGCGACTACGACAACCGCTACTGGAATGGGCGCTGCAATGCCATCGCCACGCAGTTCTCGCCGGGCCTGCTGTTCGCGCAGGACAACCTGGCTGGTGGATTCAACGCCAGCGCGTTCCCGTCGATCAACTTCCCGGGCTACATCGGTTACTTGAACCAAACCTACGGCGCGATGCAGACCCGCAGCGAAGACAACTTCGTCTACAACGTCGACGAAGAGATCTATTCCAGCTACCTGCAGCTCAACTTCCACACCGAGCGGCTGCGCGGCAACGTCGGCGTGCGGGTGGCGCGCACCGGCCAGCGTGCCGAGTCCACCGACAAGGTGACCGCCTACAACGACTACTTCTTCGACGGCGCCGACGGCAATCCGCTGGCCTGCCAGCAGGGCGCCGCCGCCCCCGGCGGCGCCCCGGCCGATACCTATTGCGGCACCGAAGGCTACTGGCGTTTGGCCGACAGCGTGCAACGCACCGAGTCGTTCGTGGTCAGCGGACTGGACCGCAACTACACCGACGTGCTGCCGAGTTTCAACCTGGCCTACGACCTGTTGCTACGCGCGGCAGCGTCGAAAGTGATCGCACGCCCCAGCTACAACGACATCGCAGCGCCTGGCAGCCTGGAGTTTTACAGTCCGGAGTACGTGGCCGACCGGCGCCTGACCGGCGGTGCCAGCGAGCAGGGCTGGTACGGCTCCGGCAGCAACAAGAACCTGGAGCCGTACAAGGCCAACCAGTTCGACTGGGGCTGGAATGGTATTTCCTCCCGGGTTCGGTGGCGGGTGTGGGGCTGTTCCGCAAGAACGTGGAGAACTTCGCGGTCGACGTGATCAGCGACGTCAACATGATGGTCGACGGGCAACCGGTCACCGTGCAGAACTACAGCACCCAGGCCGGCGGCCAGGATGCGGTTTCGCAGGGTGTGGAGCTGTACGCGCAACACACGCTGCCGTTCGGACTTGGTGTGCAGTTCAACTACACCTACAACGACGCCAGCAAGGCGGCGGTGCGGCTGGAAGACGGGACCGAGGCCGGCAAGACCTCCATGCCGGGCAGCGCCAAAAACCAGACCAACCTCACCGTGTTCTACGAGACCGACAGCCTGCTGCTGCGCGCCTCGTACAACCGTCGCGGCGAGCTGGTGCAGGGCCTGATCAATGGCCTAAACGTCTTTGAGGAGCCGTACTACCAGATCGATGTCAATGCGGCCTACAACATCACCCCGGCACTCAGCCTCACCGCCTCGGTGCTGAACCTGACCAAGCAGGAGTCCCGCTCGCACCTGGGCGACGACACCCGCGCCCGCTTCTATACCGGCGGCTACGCAGGCCGGCTGGCGTATCTGGGGCTGACCTATAAGTTCTAGTTCCCAACGTGTCGCGCCCATGCCTGCCGCGTGGCGGACGGTACGGGCGCGATGGTTTGGGGATTGCCGGGCTGTAGTGGAAGTGAGCCTGGAACCGTTATTTCTGTGGAAGTGAACCTGGAACTGAGGTATCCCCACATTTCTTCCTGCGAGATCAAGCACTTGGTGCGCCAGATGTGGAAGAAGGTGCGCGCATGGGGCACGCTTCAAGGTGACTAAGCCAGAGAAGAGTGCCAACCATGCGCGCCAGCGAAGTATTGCAGAAGTGCCTGTCCAACTCACTCTCCGGGATGCATGCATTACGTCAACGCAGCTTGCTGCGCGCGGTTGAAGCGCTGGTGCATGGAGGCAGGCTGACGCTGATCGACATCGCACGCGCGTGGCCTGGGGCGACGCGCGTACGTGCGCCCCTCAAGGCATGCGACCGCCTGCTGTGCAATCGCACCTTGTATGCCGAGCGATCGGTGATCGAGCGGGACATGGCGCATTGGCTGTTGCGCGGGGCGCAGCCGGTGATCGTGATCGATTGGAGCGACCTGAAGCCGGACAAATCGTGGTGCCTGCTGCGCGCCGCCGTGCCGGTCGGTGGGCGCACGCTCACCTTGTTGGACATGGTTGTCCCGGGAAAAGAGCAAGGCTCGCCCGGGGCAGAGAAGCGTTTTTTGCAGCAACTGCGCGCACTGATTCCAGACGATGTGTGTCCGATCCTGGTCACGGACGCCGGATTCCGCACGCCATGGTTTCGCGCGGTGTCGGCGATGGGCTGGGATTGGGTCGGGCGCCTGCGCGGACATACGCAGGTCAAGCCGCAAGACGTGCCCGATGATGCAGCGCAATGGATCGATAGCCGACGCCTGCATGCGCTGGCGTCCAACCAAGCACACGAATTAGTCGTCTCTGAAAAATCCTTTTCAGACGCCAATTGCGAGCTGTGACCGATCCATGGCGCCCAGGGATAACTGCGACATGGCACGGATCCAGGCACGCAAAAGCGCGATCCAGCGCATCAACCAGCGCAGGTTGTAGCCGGCGGCGCAGCCCAGGACATGCAGTGCATCGCCTTGGGTGCCCTTTAATCTGCAGCGGCGCAGCCGGCAGTCGTCTTTCAGATGGCCGATCACCGGCTCCACGGCTTGCCGTCGCTTGATCCAGTGCCACTGCCGGCGCGTCAGCGTCTTGGCTTTCCCACGGTGCAGCACCTGTACCCCATCGACCTCGCGCCCGCGATAGCCCAGGTCCACGATCGCTACCGTCGGGGCGACAGCCACGTCTTGCAGCAATCCGCGTGTCTGCTCCAGTTGCTCGGCCAAGGTATCGCCGTCGTACGGATTGCCGGGGAAACTGCGCGCACCCACGACCAATCCCTTGCAGGCCGTCACCGCAATGCCGACCTTCACGCCAAACTCGTACGGTTGACGCGCTTTGCCCTTGCCGATGCATTCCACCTCCGGAGCATGCAACGCATACAGCTTGTGCTTGTCCTTGGGGTGCTGCGTGTACAGGCGTTGCGCACGGTCCAGCCACACAGCGATGCGCTCGCGCACGCTGTCCTCCACTGCGTCCAGCTTGCGCTGCATATCGCGCACCACGCGCCCCAACACTGTGCGTTGGCGCCGCAGCGCAGCTCGCATGCGCTTGAACTGGCGCGCATGGGCATAGCGGCCCGCCTTGCGGCTCAAGGCAGGGCCTTGCCGTGCGTAGGTTTGCCGAAGCGCAATACCGTGGCGCTTGGCCAGCAGCACCAGCTTCTTGCGTGCCACCTCCAGCAGACGGCTGTCGGTCGGATAGGCGATTGCCTTTTCCTGCACCGTGGTATCCACGATCACCCGCGACAACTCGCGTGCATCCACCGCCCTCATCGCGTGCACCGCATTGATCGTGTGCGCCAGGACCTCTTCCATCCCAGCTTCGCCCAGGCGCTGACGCCAGCGCGTCAGCGAACTGGCATCGCATGGCAGACGCGTCTGGAACACCACCTCACCGGTGAAGAACTGCCAGTACGGATTCTCCAGCCAGCGCTCGCACACCGCTTCGTCGGACAGGTCATAGGCGTGCTTGAGGTACAGCAAACCGGTCATCAAGCGCACCGGCAAGGCCGGACGCCCACCTCCGGCGGGCGTGGCCGGCAAGTGCGAGCAAAGCGCCTGCTCCAACGCGGCCCACGGCATCCGTTGACTCAACTGCGCCAGCGGATGGCGTAGATCGATCTGGTTCTCCAGGCGCGAACGAAACAACTCCTCGGCGGGGGTGTCTTCGGCAGCAGGGCGGCGTGTACGCATGGACGGAAATTGCAAGAAATCAGCCCACAGCGTAGCGAAAACTGGTAGTTCCGGCACGCCTGCGCGGCCGGTGAAGCCTTGCTGTGACTGGGATGGTGGGGATTTTCAGGGACGACGAATTACCACCGATGCAGGCCAATCGCAGCGATCCGCTCGATTGCCGCCTGGTGCTCTACGCCAAGACACCGCAAGGACGGCAGCAACGCAATCGACGCTCACCGGCCAAGGTTTCGCGCGCATCATCGAGCCTGAAAGCAGCAGCGCGTGAGCGCGAGCCATGGCTGATCGTTGCCTCCCCGCAGTTACACGCACCCAGCGCGAAGCAATTGGTCAACCTGTATGCACGACGGATGCAGATCGAGCTGGCATTTCGTGATCTGAAGTCGCATCGCTACGGCCACGCGATGGAAGACAGCCTGACCCGGCGCGGTGAGCGGCTGCAGATCCTGTTGTTGCTCCATACGCTGGCCACCTTCGCTAGCTGGCTGGCTGGCAGGACTGGGCTGCGAAGCCACCGGCATCGCCCAGTGGCTATCGCCACGCAGCAGCACACGCAAGCTCTACTCGACACTACGCATCGGCCGCGAGGCGCTGGTCAGGCGCTGGCCGATGGAGCCTGTCTCACGCTGGCTGGAACGCTTGCGCACATTGCCTGACGCAGTGCGCGCGCAGATGACGCTGGTGCTTTAAAAACGTGGGGATACCTAAGAAACTGGAACCGTTATTTGCAAGCCTTCCAGCTTGCGTGAGACCGGTTCCATCGGCCAGCGCCTGACCAACGCCTCGCGGCCGACGCGCAGTGTTGAGTAGAGCTTGGGGTCCAGCCGACATGAACCGCCCCGCTTTTCCCGGAGACTCCTTGGTTTGAGTCACGCCGACATGGCGGACTCGTTGGGTTGCTTGTGTTTGGAATAATAGTTGGCTTCGGCCTCGGCCGGTGGGATGTTGCCGATCGGCTCAAGCAAGCGGCGATTGTTGAACCAATCGACCCAGGTGAGCGTGGCCCACTCGACCTGCTCGCGCGTGCGCCAGGACGACCTGCGGTGGATCACCTCGGCCTTGTACAGGCCGTTGATGGTCTCAGCCAGTGCGTTGTCGTACGAGTCGCCCACACTGCCCACCGAGGGCTCCAGGCCGGCCTCGGCGAGCCGCTCGGTGTAGCGGATCGAGGCGTACTGCACGCCCCGGTCGCTGTGGTGGATCAAACGATCCGGTCCGACCGGCTTCCTCGCATGCAGCGCCTGCTCGAGCGCATCGAGCACCAGGTCGGTCTGCATCGACGGCGACGCCTTCCAGCCCACGATCCGGCGTGCGAACACGTCGATGACGAAGGCCACGTAGATCCAGCCTTGCCACGTCGACACATAGGTGAAGTCCGAGACCCACAACGCGTTTGGCCGATCCGAGGTGAACTGCCTGTTGACCTGATCGAGCGGGCACGGCGCCTTCGCATCGCTCACCGTCGTGCGCACCGCCTTGCCGCGGATGACCCCGCGCAGGCCCAGACGCTTCATCAGACGCTGCACGGTGCAGCGCGCAACAGCGAACTTCTCCCGCCGCATCTGCCGCCAGAGCTTACGTACGCCATAGACCTGGAAGTTCTCGTCCCACACACGCCTGATTTCAGGCATCAACGCCTCGTCCGTCTTGGCCCTTGCCGAGCGCAATTCAGGATCGGACTTTCGGGCTGCGTGCGCGTAATACGTCGACGGGGCGATCGGCAACACCTTGCAGATCGGCTCGACCCCGTGAACGTCGCGATGGTCGTCGATGAAGCGCTTCACCTCTTGAAGGGGCGGTCGAGCTCCGCCTGGGCAAAATACGCCGACGCCTTGCGCAGGATCTCGTTGGCCTGGCGCAGTTCGCGCACCTCGCGCTCAAGCAACCTGATGCGCTCCTTCTCGGCTGTCGTCACGCCCTCGCGCTTGCCGCCATCACGCTCGTACTGCCGGATCCAGCCGCGCAACGTCTCGGCCGTACAGCCCACCTTGGCCGACACCGACACAATCGCCGACCACTGCGACGCGTACTCGCCCTGGTGCTCCAGCACCATCTTCACCGATCGCTCCCGGACCTCTGGGGAAAACTTGCTTGCTCTGCTCATGGCTCCATCTTCTCAAGTAATGGAGCATCCGGGGTTCCCGGGGCGGTTCAACATGCGTGTAAAAATGACTTGCAAAATCCAATTTTTCTCGTAAAAACATGACGTTGCCAGATAAAAGGCTTCCACCGGCTCCACTACCTGAGGGTCGGCAGGATTCATGTAAAAAGCTACTCAAAAGTGAGCTAACTTGCTGTCAGACAAGAACTTTTTCACAGATTCTTGCCGACCCTCTATCGCCGATGGTCAAATTGCTAGAACTTTTTCCACCACTTGCTTTTCTTTTTCTTCTGTTCGATGGGCCGTTCGGGAGCTTGCCTGACGCTGCTTTCTGCTGGAGCTTGCTCCGCTTGGGCAAGACGATCCCTGATGAGGCCGCGGTCTGGTTCGATATCACGCAGGTCTTTGCCGCCCGCGTAGTCGAAGGTGCCGTCGATCACCCTGTGAGCCAGCGTCTCTATTCCGGTCAGCACATGATCGCCGCAGGAATAACCGTCCGGCTGTATCGCGGTGGGCATTTCCTGAGTTTGCTCATGATCAAGGCCAAGGTGGTAGGCCGCCATGTCGGCAAGGTAGCGTTGCTGGGGCTGCGTCTGTGCCATGGAATCGTAGTAGTAGGCTGCAACGGCGTCCTCGTTACGACGGTCGACGACGAGCAATGACCAGTGCGCGTTGGGCTGATTGATCGGCAGGAACACGATAGGTGGGGCTTCGTCTCCGACAAGAAGGCGCCGTGCGCGGGACTGCTGGTCTGGATCTGTGGAACTCAGCATGGCCACTACCTGTGAGTCGGCAAAGTGGAGTAAATGGGCATTGGGCTGTCCTCTCAATCGACGAGCGAGGTCGTCGGTGTAGGCGCGCAGATGTCCATCTTGCAGCCACGAAGTGGCCGTCACTGGAGGAAGCTCGGGGTCTGGGACGTCCTGGGGCGACGGCAGATTGTCCACATCGATCCTCTCGGGACTCATGGCCGAGTGCCCCACGGGAGTCTGCGTGCTGTAGTCCCAAAGCTCCTCTTCTTCCTGGGGGGTGTTGAGGTCGAATTCGCGATAACCATAGTTCTGCCTATAGTCCAAGGACTCGAGATCATCGAAGGTGGAACTCGATGCTTCGGGCTGGGCTGGCCATGCAGGATAGGAAGAACCCGCCGAAGTATCGGGATGCCACTCACCTGATGCGTTCTGCGGCCAACCGCCATAGGGGGTGGGCGGTAACTGCCAACCACCAGAGGGGGTGGGCGGCAATAGGGACGAATAGGAAGAATCCGCCGGAGTATCGGGATGCCACTCACCTGATGCGTTCTGCGGCCAACCACCAGAGGGGGTGGGCGGCAATAGGGACGAATAGGAAGAATCCGCCGGAGTATCGGGATGCCACTCACCTGATGCGTTCTGCGGCCAACCGCCATAGGGGGTGGGCGGCAACTGCCAACCACCAGAGGGGGTGGGCGGCAATAGGGACGAATAGGAAGAATCCGCCGGAGCATCGGGATGCCACGTTTCTTCTGGCCGATGGAAGGCCTGAGTGGGACTGTATGGAGGCAGGTCCGGTTGTTGATAACGAAGTCTGAAATTGGCGCGAATTGCCGCCTGGATGCCTTCGGATGCTCCTGAAATCACGGCTTCACCCAGAGGAGTCAGTTCGCCGGTTTCCTGGTCGACCATTTCTTCCAGCCTTGCTTGTGATAAATATCCGCTTCTTGCGTCTTCGATACTGTACGCTCTATTGCTGAATTTTCTTGAAATTTCAAGAAGCAAATCTGGGTCTTGATGGAGGGTCCGGAATACGCCTTTTAGAGGCTTGCTTTGAGCGGCCAAGGCCAGTTTGCGCCTCTCGCTTGCTAGAACAAATCTTTTCTTCTGATCTGGGGTGATGTATGGAAGGATGTTACGTAGCGTCTTGCCAAATGAGCCATCACCATGCAAGTAATTAGAGAATGCCACAGCCGGTGGCACTTTCCCTAATGCTTCATATATTGGTAGATATTCTATAATTTCGTTGGTCTTGCGTTGGGCCACGTCTGTGGCTTCAGCTTTGGCTTTGGCCTTGGTTTCGGCTTCGGCTTTGGCTTTGGCTTTGGCTTTGGCTTTGGCCGTGGTTTTGGCCGTGGTTTTGGCTTTGGTTTCGGCTTTGGCTTTGTCTTTGGCTTGGGCAATGCGATCCAAGGCCCATTGGCTCAGCACAATGTTTCGACTGCACTGCGACTCCAGTCGGCTCAGCGCAATTTCTCGATATTCAGCATCCGCAGAATGCTCAATTCGTCTTATTATTTGATGTATGACTTGGTCGCGTTGACCTTCATTCAATTCCTGAAGCATCTGCCTGCCACTTACATGTGACAGGCCACTGTCTGCCAAAAAGCGAGAAAAACCTGTAAATCTTCTTTGTAGCGCGCGCATGTCTTTGTTATCGCCATAGGCGCCGATTAGTTCTAATATTTCTGAGTAATCCGTATGGGTTTCGGAGGTCGACGCGGCGGCCCGCATCCGATGGACTGAGGCATCGGCATGCACTTGCGTGGAATTTCTTCGCGGGAGGGATTCAAACAGCGGATGCATGTTATAACCCGCGCCGTGGTTTTCGCTGTGTTCTTCAGGGGGCGGAGAATTGCGGCGATCATCCGCCGCTTCCGTCATTTCGCGATATTTTTTATAGTCAAAATTAAATAGTGCATCCATTATTTGAAGTGAAAAGTCCGGTGGGGATTGATACTATTGAACATTCCCGATGTAATTAAATCGCTAAAAGCGAATAGTTTTTCTCGGCAGCGATCTTCCCGTGTCGCGGTCTGGCGTGAATCGCTGGCTGATCACCCGCCTGCCGGCATTGCACCGGCTGCGATGGCGCTTTCGGGTTCTCCAACGGGGCGCGGTGGCAGCTGCTGCGCCAGAAGTTGTTCCAGCGTGCTCAGGCGCACCGTGGCCCGCAAGGTGTCCGCCTCGGCGCGTTTCCGGCGCTGACGCTCTTCGACCAGCTCGGTCCGCGCCACAGCCAGTTCGGCGCGCACGCCTTCCAGCGAGTGGACATCTTGGGTCCAGCGCGCCTGCAGGGCTTGGTGCTTGGCGGCCGTCAGGCGCAGCGCGTCGTGCTCGTGTTGCTGGGCATCCGCCCGCTGGCGTGCCTGCGCCAGTTCACGCTCCAGGCGGGTCTGGCGTTCCAGCCACTTGCCGTTCTCCCGGTTGAGCTGCATCAGGTCGTGGTTCTTGGCGGTCAGCGCCTCGTTGGCCTGCCGCAGGGCGACCTGCAACTCCTGCACTTGGTGCGCGTGCCGAAGCGACCGTGATTGGGTCAGGTGCACTTATCAGGCGACGGCGCTCGGCTTGCGTGGCCCGTATGGAACTGCGCAAGCGGCGCACACAGCCGCGCGAGACCCGCCAGCGTGTATTGACACGCCAGACCGTGTACTTGCAATCTAGTTCCAAGGAGCGTCGAAACTCCTCTAAGAGCGGTACCCACCTCCGTCAAACCGGTGGGTTTTTTGTGCCTGCATCCTGCAGGTACAAGCCGATGCGATGCCTGCGTCGGGAGGGCGGCTAATACAACACCCGCAAGGGAAATACGCCCGCCGGCTCTTAGCGGTTTCGAACCTCCCGACATCCCGTCGCCGTTGGCGGCGGTTCTTGGGTTGTTCCAGGAGGGCGTTGCCATGTCTATCGCATCATCCGTGCCGGCATCGGTGCCGGGTTATCCGTTGCCAGCTTCCGCCCACAGCTTGCTGAGCGAGGTAGGCGAAGTGCTGCACCGTCTGGCCGCACGCGCGGCCGTTGAGCAGGCCAGCGACGATCTTGCGCAGCAGTTGCTCAACCAGCCCGGCGTGTTGTCGCAGGCCCTGCATCGCCTTTCTGCACGCATCGACGTGGCGTTGCAGCAGTGCGTCGCTGCACCTAGCGCTACCCGCCGCCAATTGGAGGCGCCATGACACGCCACCGGCCACCCACCACATCTGCCAGCGCACGGCCCACCCGCACACGGACTCGCCCCGCGCCGCCCAAGCGGGTGCAGTGGGTCGTTGTGGAACCCGACCGCACCAAGCTGCCACCGATGCTGCCACCCGACCCGGACGCCTCCCCGCAAGGCCCCGGCACCCTGCGCGCACCCCGCCGTGCCCGCCGCCCGCGCCAATGCACCGTCAGCTACACCCATTACCCCGGCGCCCACGACCACGGCGGCGACCAGCACGTGCCCCATGTCCGCCTCAGCGGCCTATGGCTGGAACAACTGGGCTTTGCCATCGGCACCAAGCTGCGCATCACCGCCAGCGAAGGGCAGTTGTTGATGGAGGTGCTGCCGCCGGCGGAGGCGCCGCCCAGCGCGCGTAGCGTGCGGCGATGATGCTGCGGCTGCCAGACCCCTTGCGATTGACCTCGGTGCCGGATGCCACTAGCGTCGCAGCCACACCAGCGCACAACGGACGCTTCATGATCGCGCGCCCCCTCTACGCCTTGCTCGCCACCCTGGCTCTGGGCGCATGCGCCCACACGGCGGCCACCCCAGCCCCGGCAACCGTCACGGAGACATCTGCCATGAGTTCCTCAGCCGATCACGTACCTGCAGATCCTTCCAAAGGTGGACCACTTACCGCGCAGGAAGCATTGGAGCGGGTACTGGAGCTGATTCGCACAAGTGCCAGCATTGAATCGTTCACTGCCGACCATGTGTCTGGAGCAATGGGCCAGTCGGTACAGCATCGCGGTGATGGTTCCGGGCGGTTCGGTGCCAGCGGAGTGCTGACCCGAGACTGGAACTACGGGTTTGGTGTCAACAAAACCGAAATAAAGGGTGCATGGTTCGAGTTCCTGTTCCTGCCTAATCCGCCAGAAGCGTCTCCGTCTACGTCGGATATCTGCCAGATCGACTTCGAGGCATTTGCGGCGCACCTCGAAAAAATGGGTTTCTCGCGGCAGCGCAATCTTGTCGAGGACGGGCGATGGATGAGCGATATTTTTCAACGCCCAGGGATGCGTGTGGAGCTCTTCCCGCGTGGCGAGGCTGACGAACCTTTGGCGCGCACTACTCATCAGTGCATCGAGTGGGTTCAAATTCGCTAGTCCAAGGAGCGGACATGTTGAGTCAACGCGCACCCCGCCGCGCGCGCCGCCCGCGCCAATGCACCGTCAGCTACACGCATTACCCCGGCGCCCACGACCACGGCGGCGACCAGCACGTGCCCCACGTCCGCCTCAGCGGCCTATGGCTGGAACAACTGGGCTTTGCCATCGGCACCAAGCTGCGCATCACCGCCAGCGAAGGGCAGCTGCTGATGGAGGTGTTGCCGCCGGTGGAGGCGCCGGCCAAGGCGCGCGGCGTGCGGCGATGATGATGCGGCTGCCGGACGCCTTGCGATTGACCTCAGCGCCCGATGCCACTAGCGTCACAGCCACACCAGCGCACAACGGACGCTTCATGATCGCGCGCCCCCTCTACGCCTTGCTCGCCACCCTCGCTCTGGGCGCATGCGCCCACACGGCGGCCACCCCAGCCCCGGCAACCGTCACGGAGACATCTGCCACGCGTTCATCCTACCCTGACGCTGTGCCGCCTGGTAAGCCCACTGCGGAGAATTTGCTTGGACAGCTGCTTGCCTTGATCGAAGGCAGCCAGACCATCTCCGACTTCACTCCCGAGCGTCTGAATTCGGCGATGGGGCAGGCGGTTCAGTTCGTGAAAGACGATGAACGCCGATACCGCGCTTTTGGCCAGCTTACCAAAGAGTGGAGTTACGGCTTTGGTGTCGATGAAACCAAGCTCGATGGACGCTGTTTCGAATTCCGTTTTGATCGCAATGTGGCTGGCGCATCGCCCCCGATGACCGAGATCTGCGGCCTGGACTTCGACCGCTTTACCCAGCAGCTGGAAAGAATGGGATTCACGCGCGAGCGCAACATCGTCGAGGACGGTCGCTGGATGAGTGATTTCTTTAGCCGCCCAGGGATGCGTGTAGAGGTCTTCCCACGAGGCGAGGCTGCGGAACCACAAGCGTTGGTGTCGCACAAATGCGTCGAGTGGGTCTACATCCGATAAGCTGAGGTGGCGGACATGTCACTCAGCCCTAGAGTTGTCAGGCCTCATAAAGCAATGCGTGCATAGGGCATTGGGGGTACTTGATAGGCGTGCATGACGCGATGACATTGAAAAAATGTCAAAATTCCCCCTGCAGCACCAACACTTCTTGGAGAAAGGCAGTGCCCCTTGCAAACGATCCAATGCGCTTTGCACTCACGGCATTGATTACCTGCCTGATCGCTGGCTGCAGCCTGCAACCGCCGCCTGCAAACGTGCCTATCGCAAAGGAGCAGATAGAGATGAGAACGGTCGTCCCGTTGGTACGGAGTTTGACCCCACATGATCGTGGGCCTACAGAGCTGGAATTCGATGTGCCCGCACTGCCCGACGACGCGACTCCTCCCGTTTTCATCGGTGTGCGGATCACCGGTGTCGATCCAACTGCCGTCTCCCAAAGTGCTGACAGGCTGATTAGCGCTGGTGTTTCGGCCGAGCTCCACTTGGAGCGTATTGAACCATCCGGTCCGATCTCCGTGGAATTGCAGCGTAGTCAGCGTGTGGGAGTAGGTCAGCAGGCGTCCATTCCCTTGTCAGCTGATGGTATGGCTCCTGGTCTGTTCGCTTTTGATGCGGACGGTACGACGCTGCAAGACGCCGGTTTGTCTCCTGAACAGACCGCGTCCAGGGAGTTGGCGTTCGGCTATAGCAATGCTGTCCAGCCAGGCCGTTATCGGCTCAAACTGCGCTTTGATCGGAACGCCGAGGCGCTGGTTGCGGCTAATGCGCAACTTCTTGTCGCTTACACCTACAAAGGAAAGTGAGGGGAATGAGCATGGATGATCATGAAAAGCGCTATGCAGTCACTGTCTACGTCGCTGCCGCAGGTACGCCGTTGATGGCCGGAGGCACATCCTTCGGTGGTCATATGTACTACTCGATTGACGACGGAACGACTGTCAAAAGTTATGGGTTCTCACCCATCAAGCATGGCGAGGCTAGCGGGCCAGGAAAAGTTTCGTTCAATGACGTTGATACCTACCAAAAACCATATTACTCACGCACGATGGAGATCGATAAGGCGCAGTATGAAAAGCTGGAGGCTTTCGGCGTAGCCCCTGCAAAGCATGGGTTCAATATGGAATATCACGGTGCTAAAAATAGTTGTATCGACTTCACGTGGGATGCGCTCAACCACGCTGGACTGCACCGGAAGACAAAAGACGGAATCGATAAAGGCTTTGAGGGGGATATCAGACCCGTAGAAAACGTAGACGATATCAAGAGCATTCCTGCTCCTGTGCCTAAAAGTGAGTTGAATAAGGAGCACAACAATCCGAAGCCCAAGCAGGAACTTTGGCAGAAGGTGATTGGTGAGGCGCAGCCGCCCGGTGAGCAGGTTTCTCCACTACAGGAAGCAACACAGCTCGCGAGAGTGCTGCCAACAGATCCGCTGCATCACCAAGCAGAAGAAGCCGTTCGCCGCCTTGAGCAAGGTCTCGGCCGCGAATACGACGACAACAGCGCACGGCTGGCAGCAAGCAGCGCGTATTTAGCTAAAGAGAACGGGCTGTCGCGAATCGATCATGTTGTGCTGAGCGAGAACACCAAGTCCGTGCGACAGGGTGAGAACGTTTTCGTTGTGGAAGGCGCGTTGAACGATCCCGCTCACAAGATGGCGCATATGAAGACGAGCGATGCGATTGCGCAGCCCGTCGAGCAATCCATGGCGCAATTACAGGCCTTGGGCGAAACTCAGCGCCCACAGCAATCCCAGCAACAGGAGCAACAGCGAGAGCAGTCGATTGCGCCTCAACACCCGATGGTGTGAGGTCTAGTGAAATAACGGTTCCAGCTTCAATTCCACGGCAGCCTGGCCGTCGCCAGGCCATAGAAATAACGGTTCCAGTTTCTTAGGTATCCCCACGTTTTTAAAGCACCAGCGTCATCTGCGCGCGCACTGCGTCAGGCAATGTGCGCAAGCGTTCCAGCCAGCGTGAGACCGGTTCCATCGGCCAGCGCCTGACCAACGCCTCGCGGCCGACGCGCAGTGTCGAGTAGAGCTTGCGTGTGCTGTTGCGTGGCGATAGCCATTGGGCGATGCCCGTGGCTTCGCAGCCCAGTCCTGCCAGCCAGCTGGCGAAGGTGGCCAGCGTGTTGAGCAACAACAGGATCTGCAGCCGCTCGCCTCGACGGGTCAGGCTGTCTTCCATCGCGTGGCCGTAGCGATGCGACTTCAGATCACGAAATGCCAGTTCGATCTGCATCCGTCGTGCATACAGTTTGATCAATTGCTTCGCGCTGGGTGCGTGTAACTGCGGGGAGGCAACGATCAGCCATGGCTCGCGCTCACGCGCTGCTGCTTTCAAACTCGATGAGGCGCGCGAAACCTTGGCCGGTGAGCGTCGATTGCGTTGCTGCCGTCCCTGCGGTGTCTTGGCGTAGAGCACCAGGCGGCAATCGAGTGGATCGCTGCGATTGGCCTGCATCGGTGGCAATTCGTGTGCACGGTTGGACGCCAGTGCATGCAGGCGTCGGCTATCGATCCATTGCGTTGCATCATCGGGCACGTCTTGCGGTTTGACCTGGGTGCGACCGCGCAGACGCCCGACCCAATCCCAGCCCATCGCTGACACCGCGCGGAACCATGGCGTGCGGAATCCGGCGTCCGTGACCAGGATCGGACACACATCGTCTGGAATCAGTGCGCGCAGTTGCTGCAAAAAACGCTTCTCTGCCCCGGGCGAGCCTTGCTCTTTTCCCGAGACAACCATGTCCAGCAAGGTGAGCGTGCGCCCACCGACCGGCACGGCGGCGCGCAGCAGGCACCACGATTTGTCCGGCTTCAGGTCGCTCCAATCGATCACGATCACCGGCTGCGCCCCGCGCAACAGCCAATGCGCCATGTCCCGCTCGATCACCGATCGCTCGGCATACAAGGTGCGATTGCACAGCAGGCGGTCGCATGCCTTGAGGGGCGCACGTACGCGCGTCGCCCCAGGCCACGCGCGTGCGATGTCGATCAGCGTCAGCCGGCCTCCGTGCACCAGCGCTTCAACCGCGCGCAGCAAGGCGCGCTGGCGTAATGCATGCATCCCGGAGAGTGAGTTGGACAGGCACTTCTGCAATACTTCGCTGGCGCGCATGGTTGGCACTCTTCTCTGGCTTAGTCACCTTGAAGCGTGCCCCATGCGCGCACCTTCTTCCACATCTGGCGCACCAAGTGCTTGATCTCGCGGGAAGATATGTGGGGATGCCTCAGAACCTGGAACCGTTATTTCCAGCGCCATTTCGTCGGCGATTTCGGGTGATTCGTCGGCGGCTTCTGTGGCTTGGTCCCAAACGGGTAGCCACGCCCCCGCGCGGATGGCAACTTGCAGCGGCGATCACGTCGACCTGGAGCCCCACATGACCCCCGTTGCCCTGTATTCGCCCGATCCGGCCCGCGGCTGGCTGCCCTGGGCCTGGCTGACGCCGATCCTGATGATCCTGTTCAACGCGGTACCGGTGATCGCGCTGGACGGGTGGATGCAGTCGCAGCATTGGTCGACGCCGCGCGGCGATCCGATCGGCCTCCCTGGCTTGTATGCGCTGCTTTGGATCGGCTTCGCGCCGACGCTGGCGGCCGTGCTCGCCTGGGTACGCTTCGTCGAAGGGCGCTCGCTGGGGAGTATCGGGCTGACCGATCCGGCGCCGCTGAAAACCTTCCTGCGCGGACTGGCCGTTGGATTCGGCACGATCGCGCTGGTCGTAGTTGCGATCTGGATGGCTGGCGGCATGCAGGCGGCGGGCTTGGGGCAGGCCTGGCGGTCGCCCGTCAGTCTGCTGCACATCGGTCTGCTGCTATTGAGTTTCATGTTCCAGGCGAGCGTGGAGGAAGTCATCTTCCGCGGCTGGATGCTGTCGGTGGTGGCGCGCAAGACCAATGTCGCGGTGGCAGTGCTGCTGGTGTCGCTCGTTTTCTGCGTCCTGCATTTCAGCCCGCACCAGCCGCCCCGGGTCATGCTCGGCATGTTCCTGTTCTCGCTGTTCGCCTGCGCCTGGGCGCTGCGGACTGGCAATATCTGGGGCATAATGGGCTGGCACGCGGGGTGGAACTGGTTGCTCGCCACCGGCTTCGAACTGCCCGTCACCGGCATGGATGCGCACTTGCCGGCGCTGCTGGTAGCGCTGCGCCCGCAAGGCCTCGACGCTTTGACCGGTGGCGCGGAAGGGCCGGAAGGCAGTTACCTGTGCAGCGTCTTTTTCGTCGCCGCGATCGCGTGGATCCAGTGGCGAAAGACGCGCGGAGCTCAGAACTTCTCGCCGACCAGCAGGTAACGCCACTGCCCGGGCGGCATCGCCCCGTCCGGGCCCTTGCCGATCGGATGCTGATTCGCGCCGTACCGGCGACGACCACGCAATGGAGCGTCTGCTAGCGCTCGGTGGGCCGATCGACGCTCCGCTACGGGGCTTCTCGGTAGGGTAGGGGAACTGCTATCCAACATTAGAATTAGGGATGTTTATCGGGGGTAGGGCAGCTCCCGACCCTAAGCGGTCACTCAAAAGAACGGGCTCAGATTGGACACCCGCGCCCGCTTCTACACCGGCGGGTACGCGGGCCGGCTGGCTTACCTGGAGTTGACCTACAAGTTCTAGGTCCCAGCATGTTGCGCCCATGCCTGCCACGCGGCCGGAGGTATGGGCGCGACGGTAAAGAAGTTGACCTGGAACCGTTATTTGTTCCATCTAAAAGACCTTAATTTTCTTCAATCAGACTGAACGTCAACATAGAATTTGACTTGATCCTCAAGATTAACCAAATAGGCCATTCGGTGTTTCCAGAGTTGCAAAGTGACGTCAGCTTCTATATTGCGCATTGCATTGCCAGTAAACGGCTCGTGCAGCGCAAGCCGCAGATTGGACTCGGCCTCGTGATGTGCCTGAAACGCTTTAATCGATTCATTGAACAACTCCAGAAGATAATTACCATCCGATTTTAATGAAGCAATCTTCTCAAAAACATGCTGTTGTATCGTCTCCGCTTCTTGCACAAATCTTCCAGCTTTCGCCAATTGCTGAACTGACCCGGCCATTCCGCTTCTCGACATGCCAAGATTCAAGGTCTGCTCCACGAGTTCATAAAGTGCGTCTAGGAAGCTTCGAGCACTTGTCATGTATCTTTGCAGGTCAGTATGTGAAACAGCCTGGAAATTCGCCTCATGGGCGACTAAGTGGCGAGTCTCGAATATGGATGAGATATCACTCAACAGCCGTTCCGTGTCTTTCAATAGGAACGGTGCGAATCTTTGCGCCATCCCCACCTCGCCATTCCCAAAAACTTCTTCCTCGCTAGGCTCGACGTACTCGCGAACCTCCGAAAGAATCCTGCTGAACTCAATCCTATCGCTACCATTGGAAAACAATGTGACAAAGTGCGACGCGATATGACTCAGGTTGCTAACGGGCAGCGAATGAGAAACTAGATCTCCGAAGGTGATTTGAGTAGCACTTAGTGCCCTCGTCAGCGCGAAATCGAAACGTATGTGATCCTTGAAAATCTCCGAGCGGTCAAGAAAAGGACTACCCGAATCCACCAAGCGCTTAATCGCTTCCCGGACACCAACTTCAATGCAAGAGGCGATACCCATCACATGTAGGGCTATCAACGCTGAATCAGATTCTACGAGTCGGCGAAAGCTCGATTCCAGCTCGTAGAGCTCCAGATTCCCGTGGAGATAGCGGCCGGAAGCCCTTGCATTCTTTTGCTGAATCTCGGTGATTAGATTTCTTTTGGACATGAAATTTTAGTGCCGGGGAAGCCAAGGGTCCTACGAGTCTAATTTCTAAGTTTCAATCAAACCACTCTTTCACTGGATCGATTAAAGACGCGCAGCTTCATGTCACCTGAGTGGATCTACTGGGTTCCTTGCTTGGATACCAAAGACATCATCGAGACCATATGTTAAGTGATCTCAATTGCTCGTATGCATCCCGGTAGATCACCCGTCCCGGTTCGAGCAATGCGATACCTGAGGGTCAGGTGCACTCATCAGGCGACGGCGCTCGGCTTGCGTGGCCCGTATGGAACTGCGCAATCGGCGCACACGGCCGCGCGAGACCCGCCAGCGTGTATTGACACGCCAGACCGCGTACTTGCAATCTAGGCCTAAGGAGCGTCGAAACTCCTCTAGTAGCGGTACCCACCTCCGTCAAACCGGTGGGTTTTTTGTGCCTGCACTTCGCAGGCGCAACCGACGCGATGCCTGCGTCGGGAGGGCGGCTAATACAACACCCTTCGGGGGAATATGCCCGCCGGCTACTAGCGGTTTCGAACCTCCCGACATCCCGTCGCCGTTGGCGGCGGTTCTTGGGTTGTTCCAGGAGGGCGTTGCCATGTCTACCGCACCATCCATGCCGGTATCTGTGCCGGTTGATCTGTTGCCAGCTTCCGCTCACCGCCTGCGGTGGGATGTGGGCGAGGTGCTGTGCCGGCTCGCCGCACGCGCAGCTGTTGAGCAGGCGAACGACGATCCCGTGCATTCGCTGACTCGACAGCTCGTTGTGTTGCCGCGCCCCTCGCGTGGCCAGTTCGCACGCAGGGCTGTGCCGTTGCAGCAGTACGTCGCTGCAACCATCACCCGCCATCACCCGGAGGCGCCATGACAAGCCGCCGCCACCCCCCGCATCTGCCAGCGCACGGCCCACCCGCACACGGACTCGCCCCGCGCCGCCCAAGCGGGTGCAGTGGGTCGTTGTGGAACCCGACCGCACCAAGCTGCCACCGATGCTGCCACCCGACCCGGACGCCTCCCCGCAAGGCCCCGGCACGCTACGCGCACCCCGCCGTGCCCGCCGCCCGCGCCAATGCACCGTCAGCTACACCCATTACCCCGGGGCCCACGACCACGGCGGCGACCAGCACGTGCCCCACGTCCGCCTCAGCGGCCTATGGCTGGAACAATTGGGCTTTGCCATCGGCACCAAGCTGCGTATCACCGCCAGCGCAGGGCAGTTGTTGATGGAGGTGTTGCCGCCGGTGGAGGCGCCGGCCGCATCCCGCAGAGCGCGACGGTAGCTGGAACGAAGTCGCAGTGGCGGTGTCGTGGTTCAACAGGCCAACCTTCCCGACCGAAGGAGAACCAAGTCTCGGGCCTTACATTACCAAGGGCCTGGGCCAGGTATGCGCATATCGATTGCTTTACTTTCAGTAGCACCTCTTGGGCTTGGCTGTAGCGCCGTGCCCGCTGCGAAGACGCTTCAGCCTGCTGCGTATCCCACGTCTATTGCAATTTAATCCTAAATAGATTTTCCCCTAGTTGCCATTTTGGCACCACTAGGCTATGTTGCGTCCACCAACAGGAGGAGACATGAGATGAAGTAGGCACGATCAGACCACATAGGCAGCGAGCTCAGACCAAGCCAAGAGCTTGGCCAGCTCCGGTGAAGACGAAACACACATAGGAGTTACCTATGCATGCGACCAGTAATGACCGGGCAAGAATAACGACCCGAGTCACCGCTTACGCGCAGCAAGCAATTGAACAGGCGGCTGAGATGACGGCAACAACGACGAACCAGTTCGTCGCCCAGGCCGCGCTGCGGGAAGCTGAGAGAATCATCGAAGAACATTCGATCATTCGACTAAGCCAGAACGACATGCAGAAATTTCTGGATGCGCTCGATAACCCGAAGCCGGTCTCCGATCGTTTGGCTGTCTCCCTGAAACATCATATGGAGACGAGAAACCATGACACTGGAAGTAGAAGTAGTACCGTTCGCTGGACACCTAAGCCGCGCTGATTTCGATTGCGGCAACAAGGAATTGAACGAGTGGTTGCATACCACGGCGAGCCAGCACCAGAAGCGCGGCGTCAGCCGCACGTTCCTGGCAATTCCGATGAAGGGAAGCTTGTACGCTTGGCACCAGGAAAGATTTGAGGACATCGAGGACACCACCGTCCTCGGCTATTTCAGCCTGTCGTCAGCGCAGGTAATGAACAGCGAGCTGCCACCGGCTGGCTCAAAGCTGCCCCGCAATGTTCCTGTAGTCCGCATGGGCCGCCTGGCGGTGCATCAACGACTGAAAGGGCGCGGCTTCGGCACGATGCTCCTCATGGAGGCCATCGCGCGAGCCGCACAGGTGAGCGAAGCCATTGGCGTCACGGGACTGTTCGTGGATGCCAAGGAAGATGCCGCCCCCTTCTATCAGAAGTTCGGGTTCCAGCCTGCGGCGTCGAACCCTCTCAAGCTCTGGTTGCCTATGGCAAGCATCACTGAGCTTTTGAAAACGTAATACCTCTCCACAGCTCCGTGCGAAGAATCCTCTGACTCAGGTCGGTTCGGGGGTTCTTGCGTTTGGGTAATCGCCCTGGCGATTAGATCCACTTCGGAGCGCGCATCCAGGCGTGGAGTGCAGCGGATGCGCATCGGACGCCCCTTCTACAGCAAGAAACGGATTTTCGTCAGCCAAGTATGTAATGACCCAGCGGTCTCTGCACAGCTCATGTAGCTAAAGCATATGTGTCATCGGGTGTCTCATGCCCAGCGCGTGATGCGGGCGCCGGTGGAGGGGATTACCCCCATCGAGGTGTCTACAAGCATGAGACAAGTACACCACCGCATAGCCGCGCGTAGCGGCGTAAATCGGCAGCGAGGCTGGATGGAAACGACAACGGCCGCAGTACGTTGTCGTTAGGTCAGGCAACCAGGATCGTCTTGCCGATTCCCGATTCCCGATTCCCGAATCTCAATGATCGCTGGAACGCAATCCATCCACATCCAGGATCAGCGCCATGCGGCCGTCGCCGATCAGGGTGGCGCCGGCGTAGCCGGGCAGGCCGCGTAACGCGCGGGGCAGGGGTTTGATCACCACTTCCTCGCGGCCGCGGACCTGGTCCACCACCAGGCCGAAACGGGTTTCGCCGGCCTGCAGTAGCACCACGGTCAGCAGCGGCGGCTGTTCGGCAGGGACGCCCAGCCAGCGACGCAGGTCGATCAGGGGCAGGGTGTGCGAGCGGCGGTCGAGCACGGCGCGGCCGTCGAACCAGCCCAGCGAGGTCTGCGGGGCGTGCAGCACTTCCACCACGCGGGCCAGCGGCAAGGCATAGACCGCTTCGCCGGCCTGCACCAGCAGGGTCGGCAGGATCGCCAGGGTCAGCGGGACGCGGATCATGAAGCGGCTGCCGCGGCCCAGTTCGGACTGGATCTGGATCTGGCCGCTGAGTTCGCGGATGCGCGACTGCACCACGTCCATGCCCACGCCACGGCCGGAGATGTCGGTGACTTCCGCCTTGGTCGAAAAGCCCGGCATGAAGATCAGATGCAGGCACTCGTCGGTGCTCAGGCGTGCGGCAGCTTCGGCGTCGATCAGGCCCTTGTTGCGGGCGATCTCGCGTAGACGTTCCGGGTCGATGCCGGCGCCGTCGTCCTGGATCTCGATGCTGACATAGTCGCCTTCCTGCTGCGCGGACAGGCGCACATGGCCGCTACGCGGCTTGCCGGTGGCTTCGCGCAGGGCCGGCGATTCGATGCCGTGGTCGATGGCGTTGCGCACAAGGTGCACCAACGGGTCGGCCAGGGCTTCGACCAGATTGCGATCGAGCTCGGTTTCGGCGCCGATCAATTCCAGCTCCACTTCCTTGGACAGGGTGCGCGCAACATCGCGGGCCACCTTGGGGAAGCGCGAAAACACCTTGCTGACCGGCTGCATGCGGGTGCGCATGACCGCGGTCTGCAGGCGCGCGGTGGCGATGTCCAGCGTGCTGACAGCGCGGTCGAGTTCTTCGTCGCGCAGGCGGGTGCGCAAGGTCTTCAAACGGTTGCGCGAGAGCACCAGTTCGCCGATCAGGTTGACGATGGCATCCAGGCGCTTGGTGTCCACGCGCACGGTCTGTTCGGCTTCGGCGCCGGCCTTGGCGGCGCCTTTGCCGGCCGACTTGGGGGCCGGGGCATGCGCATCGTCGGTATGTGCGGGCGCCGCCGGTTTGGTAGCGGCTGCCTGCGGCACGGCCTTGACTGCCGGCGGGGCGCTCTTGGCGTCGAACTGCGCGATCAACGTGGCGGGTGCATGCGGCACGGCTTCGCCCGAGCCCATCGCATCCAGCATGGCCTGCAGATAATCCAGCGACTGCTGTGCGGCATCGAAGTGATGGGCCTGCAGCACCGCCTGGCCGGAGCGCGCCATGCCGAGGGTTTCCTCGGCGGCGTGGCACAGCTCGACCATGGGTTTGATCGCCAGGAAGCCGGCACCACCCTTGAGCGTGTGGAAGCCGCGGAACACCGCGTTGAGCTGGTCGGCTTCGTCTGGCGCCTGTTCCAGCGACACCAGCTGTTCGCCGAGGCGGTCCAGGATTTCCTGGGCCTCGACGATGAAATCGGCAGCAATATCGTCTGGAACGGCACTCATGGTTACAACCCCAATCCGGACAGCAAATCGTCGGCGTCGTCCTGCGACACGGCGTGACGGTCCAGGCCCTTGATCGCAGGACCGGCAAGACCGCCGTCGTCTTTCTTCGGCTCGGGATTCTTCGGCGGCAGGCCGAGCGCACCGAAGCCCTCATGCACGCGGCGCACGATGCCGGCCACGCGCCGGATGATCTGGCCGCTCAAATCCTGGTAGCTCTGCGCCAGCGACAGCTCGGTGAGGTTATGGCGCATCTTTTCCAGCAGTGCGCCCTGGTCTTCATTGAGCCCACCGCTGCGCAGCTGGTTGGCCAGCTCGCGGCATTCTTCGACCAGGTCCAATGTGCGGTGGCTGGCCTTTTCGGTCATTTCCACCACGTGGTCCAGGCGCGAGCAGGCATCGTCCAGTTCGCCGGCTTCTTCGGGCACGGTGGGCAATTCGCCCAGGGCCTGACCGAGTTCGCGGGCGAGCCGGCTCAGGCTCTGCATCATCGGGCGTGTGCGCAGGGCGGCGAGGTGATCGACCTCGCGACGCCAGGCGACCTGGTCACCGCTTTCCAATGCATCGAGCGCGTGCTGCAGGCGCTCGATCAAGGCGGCACGTTCGGCATCGGTTTCCACGGTCGCGTTCATCAGGCGGTCGCCGCCAGACGTTCGAACACCTTGCCCAGCTTCTCTTCCAGCGTCTGCGCAGTGAACGGCTTGATGATGTAGCCGTTCACGCCGCACTGTGCCGCTTCGATGATCTGCTCGCGCTTGGCTTCGGCGGTCACCATCATCACCGGCAGGTGCTTGAGCTTGGCGTCGGCGCGGATGTTGCGCAGCAGGTCGATGCCGGTCATGCCGGGCATGTTCCAGTCCGTCACCACGAAATCGAACGGGCCCGCGCGCAACGCGGCCAGTGCGCTGTTGCCGTCTTCGGCCTCTGCGGTATTGGTGAAGCCGAGATCGCCCAACAGGTTCTTGACGATACGTCGCATCGTCGAGAAGTCGTCCACGATCAGGATCCGCATGTTCTTGTTCACATCAAGCTCCTAACGCTAAAAAATCAATCGTCATTTTCGACACCGGCATCGGCCAGTTCGAATACCTTGAGGCGGCCGCGCAGACGCACCACCGCCTGGCCGTGGATCTGGCACACGCGCGATTCGCTGACGCCGAGCACGGCGCCGATTTCCTTCAGGTTCAATTCCTGCTCGTAATACAGCGACAGCACCAGCTGCTCGCGCTCGGGCAACTGGCCGATGGCCTTGCCCAGCTCGCGGCCGAATTCGCCACGCTCCATCATCTGCTGCGGATTGGGCCCACCCTTGGCGGTGGTGTCCAGCTCGCCGTGATCTTCGATGCGCGATTCCAGGCTCAGCACCTGGCCACGTGCGGCATCTTCCATCAGACGCAGGTAGTCGGGCAGCGGCATTTCCATGGCGGCGGCCACTTCGGTGGCAGCGGCGGCGCGGCCGGTGTTCTGTTCGATCTTGCGCACGGCGGCGGCGGCATCGCGGGCGCGGCGGTGCACCGAACGCGGCACCCAGTCGCCCCTGCGGATCTCGTCGATCATCGAGCCGCGGATACGGATCGAGGCATAGGTCTCGAACGATGCGCCCTGTTCGGAATCGTAGCTGCGCGAGGCTTCGATCAGGCCGATCATGCCGGCCTGGATCAGGTCGTCCACTTCCACGCTGGCCGGCAGGCGCGCCGCCAGATGGTGGGCGATGCGGCGCACCAGGTCGGCGTGCTGGGTCACCACGTCGTTGGCGTTGTTGCGCTGCACGGCGCGGTACTGCGCGCTGGCCGTGGTTGCGGTAGCGGTGCTCATGCGGCCACTCCCCGTTGGATGATGCGTTCGACAAAGAACTCGACGTTGCCGCGCGGCACGGTCGGGGCCTGCCAGCGCGAGGTACGGCGTGCGATTTCTGCGATGGCCTGCGCCGACGGACTGGCGGGATAGGCCTTGATGACGGGTTGCTGGCGCTGTACCGACAGGCGCAACCAGTCGTCCTGCGGCACGTGGCCGAGGTAGTTCAGCGACACATCGCCAAGGAACTTCTCGCACACGCGCGAGAGCTTGTCGTACAGCAGGCGGCCTTCGTTGGGGTCGCGCACCATGTTGGCGATGATCTGCAGGCGGTCCACGCCGCGTTCGCGCGAGAGCACCTTGATCAGCGCGTAGGCGTCGGTGATCGAGGCCGGCTCGTCGCAGACCACCACCACGGTGTCCTGGGCGGCCTGGCAGAAGGTCAGCACGCTGTCGGTGATGCCGGCGGCGGTGTCGATGACCATCACGTCCAGGTCGCGTTCCAGTTCGGAGAACACGTTGACCAGGCCGATGTGCTGGGCCGGGGCCAGTTCGGCCATGTGGCGGCGACCGGAGGCGGCCGGTACCACCAGCACGCCGCCGGGGCCTTCGATGATGACTTCATCGAGCGTGCAACGGCCGGCGATCAGGTCGGCCAGGGTGTACTTGGGCGCCAGGCCGAGGACCACGTCCAGGTTGGCCAGGCCAAGGTCGGCGTCCAGCAGCAGCGTGCGTTTGCCCATGTCGGCAAGCGCCACGGCCAGGTTGGCGGAGATGTTGGTCTTGCCCACGCCACCCTTGCCACCGGTCACGGCAATGGTGCGCACCGGGCCCAGGGGCTCGGGACGGGTCGCCGACAGGGGGAAGGCGTTGGTCAGCTTGGCGTATTCACGCGACTGCATGGTTGTGCTCCGGAGTACAGGGCTTATCGGCAGCGCGCCGCAAATCTTCAAGGCGAAGAACGAGACTGGCGGCATTGGCGCGGTGCAGGTCGTCGGGGACCCGCTGTCCGTCAGTCACCCAGGTGATGGGCATTTGGTGGTCGACCACCACCGACAAGGCGCTGCCGAAGCGGCCGGTCTCGTCGAGTTTGGTCAGCACCACGCCTTGGGGCTTGGCGTGGGCGAAGCGGCGCACGACCTCGTCGAGGTCGGCGAAATGGGAGTTGGCGGGCAATACCAGCAGCGAGGTGACCTGCTGGGCGGCACGCAGCCAGTTCAGCTGGGCGGCCAGGGCGCGGTCGCGCTGGCCCATGCCGGCGGTGTCGATCAGCACCAGCTTGTAGTCGCGCAGGCGGTCCAGCAGCTCGAGCAGGCTTTCGGCGCTGTCGGCCTCGTGCACCGCGATGCCGAGCTGGCGGCCGTAGCTGTGCAGCTGCTCGCGGCCGCCGACGCGCAGGGTGTCGGTGGTGACCAGGGCCACGTCGCGCGGGGCATGCTGGGCGGCGAAGCGCTGCGCCAGCTTGGCGATGGTGGTGGTCTTGCCGGCACCGGTCGGGCCGACCAGGGCGATCACGCCACCGCGTTCCAGCGGGTCGATCGGGGCCACCGGCAGACGCTTGGACAGCAGGCCCAGCATCAGGCCGCGGCCGCGGTGCAATTCGGTATCGGCCGGGATCTGCAGGGCGACATCGCGAGTCAGGCCGGCGTCGAAGCCATAGTCGTCCATCAGTTCCAGCGCCTGCGCACGCACCGGGGAGCCACGCAGGCGCTCGTCGGTGAGGCGGTTCATTTCGCGCTCGATCATCTGGCGCATCAGCGCCAGCTCGCCGCGCAGCTGCTTGAGTTCTTCGTCGTTCTGCGGGATCGGCGCGGCAGCCACCGGCACTGCGGCCAGCGCAGCGGGGGCGGGCGGGGCGACCACGATCGGCGGCAGCGCGGCCGGCGGCAGGATCTGCGGCAGCGCGTCGTCCAGATCGAAGTCGGCCTCGTCGGCGAAGGCGTCGTCGTCCTGGTCCTGGGCGGCATAGGCGGGGGCGGCAACTGGGGGGGCCACGACCGGAGTCGGCGCCTGGGCCGGGGCGGCCTGCACGGCCGGGCGCTGCACCGGGGCAGTGGTCAAAAAGTCGGCGAACAGCTGTTCCGGCACCGCCGACAGCGCGTGTTCCTGGCGCTGCACGACCGGCGCGACCAGCTCCTGCACGGCCGGCATCTGCGCGGCGCTGCGGATCGGGGTGGCGACCGGCGCCTGGCGCGGCACGCTGGCCGGCTGGCGCAGGGCCATGGCGGCAATCATGTCTTCGGCGGCGCTGGCCACGCGCTGGCGGTGGCTCATGGTCTCGGCAGCCGGCTTCAGTGGCGCGTGGACCGGCGCGGCGGGGCGGGCGGCAACCTGCGCCGGCTGGGCCGGAGCCTGCTGCACGGGAGCCTGGACCGGCGCGGTGCTGGGGGCCGGCGTCTCGCGGGCGGTTTCCAGGGCGCGCTGTACCAGCTCTTCGTCGTAGTTGCTGGCGGCGACGATCTCGATGCCTTCGGCGGTACGACGGTTGGACAGGATCACCGCATCCGGGCCGTGTTCCTCACGTACCATGCGGAATGCGGTGCGCATATCCGGGGCGACAAAGCGTTTGATCTTCATGCCACGTGCCTCCAGGAACGGGACCCGCCGGACGCCGGACGGGTGCGCGATGAATGTGGGTGTGTTGCCAGCGTCATGAGTTGCCTGTCCCGGTCGTAGTTCCAAGTCCTGCCATCCGCCCCGCAGCGGTGGTGCTGGCTGCGGTCTCGCCAGAGCTGATGCATGCGGTGTGCCAAAACCTGGAGTGGCGGGTTTCTGGCGAGCGGGCGTGGGAGCGCGCGGGAGACAGCTGGGATCAGATGCTGGGCCGGATGTGCAGCGTTAAGTGCAGGTGCCAGTTGGGATTTTCGGCAGTGCTGCTCGCCGGTTCGACGTCGCTTAGGTGCTGGGCGGCGGGGCCGATCTCGTGTCTTGGAGCCCATCGAGCCCCTGCGCGAACCGCCATCAAGCCGCGCTCGGGTTGCTTCCAGCGGTCGGCGTCATGCAATCGATTGGGGAGTTCGCCAAGTGGCGGATTTCCGACGCCTGGCTCTGGGCCGTGGCGGGCAGCCTATGGCGATTGCCGGCGGGCGAAGTTCTCGGGCTGTGCCGGAGCGCACCTGGGCGCGATGTGCTGTCCCGTCGCGCTCGGGGCACACTTATTGACGTGATGTCCACGACATTACTTCGTCGGCCGCGGTCGCATCGCAGTGTTGACTGTGTAGATCGAGAGCGAATGCGCGTGGTCTGATTGCCCACCCTCGGCTGCACTGGCGCAGGCGAACGCTATCGCCTGATCCTGCGTGTTGTTTCAGTCGTTTCAAGGGCGCATACCCTCACGGGCTTTGGCACCCTGTTCGATAAGTGACTGCTCGCCCGACTGCTCCGCGTCCTGGCCTTCCGCAGTGCCATGCGCATCGACCACGCGGTCGAGCGAGCGCCCCACCTATCGCTGCAATTCCTCAACCGCTTGCTGTTTGCGGCGTTCTTTCCAGTGCGTGAATAAGTTCATCATTCAGGAATCATCCCATGACCGGCCCTGGCTGCGTCGGCTGGTCCTGCCTGGCTTGCGCTGCCGCCTGCTGCTGCGCGGTCTCCAGCGTGTGGGCCTGCGCCTGTTGCATCGATTCCTGGATCGACGGCGTAGGCTCGGCGAGCGAGAGGTTCATCCGCTTGGTGGGGTCGGTGGCGTGTTGCGCATAGAAGGTGTCGTTGACCACATCCACGCGCCCGTGCCAGTCCGGCTTGAAGCCGCTGGTGTACATCTCTGTAGCGACCTGGTGCAGGCGATCTTCCGGCAGCGGCGTGCCCTTGGCCTCCAGGCGATCTTTCACGTCTGCATACAGGGCATGGCCGGGGTGAACCGCCCCGCTTTTCCCGGAGACTCCTTGGTTTGAGTCACGCCGACATGGCGGACTCGTTGGGTTGCTTGTGTTTGGAATAATAGTTGGCTTCGGCCTCGGCCGGTGGGATGTTGCCGATCGGCTCAAGCAAGCGGCGATTGTTGAACCAATCGACCCAGGTGAGCGTGGCCCACTCGACCTCCTCGCGCGTGCGCCAGGACGACTTGCGGTGGATCACCTCGGCCTTGTACAGGCCGTTGATGGTCTCAGCCAGTGCGTTGTCGTACGAGTCGCCCACACTGCCCACCGAGGGCTCCAGGCCGGCCTCGGCGAGCCGCTCGGTGTAGCGGATCGAGACGTACTGCACGCCCCGGTCGCTGTGGTGGATCAAACGATCCGGTCCGACCGGCTTCCTCGCATGCAGCGCCTGCTCGAGCGCATCGAGCACCAGGTCGGTCTGCATCGACGGCGACGCCTTCCAGCCCACGATCCGGCGTGCGAACACGTCGATGACGAAGGCCACGTAGATCCAGCCTTGCCACGTCGACACATAGGTGAAGTCCGAGACCCACAACGCGTTTGGCCGATCCGAGGTGAACTGCCTGTTGACCTGATCGAGCGGGCACGGCGCCTTCGCATCGCTCACCGTCGTGCGCACCGCCTTGCCGCGGATGACCCCGCGCAGGCCCAGACGCTTCATCAGACGCTGCACGGTGCAGCGCGCAACAGCGAACTTCTCCCGCCGCATCTGCCGCCAGAGCTTACGTACGCCATAGACCTGGAAGTTCTCGTCCCACACACGCCTGATTTCAGGCATCAACGCCTCGTCCGTCTTGGCCCTTGCCGAGCGCAATTCAGGATCGGACTTTCGGGCTGCGTGCGCGTAATACGTCGACGGGGCGACCGGCAACACCTTGCAGATCGGCTCGACCCCGTGAACGTCGCGATGGTCGTCGATGAAGCGCTTCACCTCTTGAAGGGGCGGTCGAGCTCCGCCTGGGCAAAATACGCCGACGCCTTGCGCAGGATCTCGTTGGCCTGGCGCAGCTCGCGCACCTGGCGCTCAAGCAACCTGATGCGCTCCTTCTCGGCTGTCGTCACGCCCTCGCGCTTGCCGCCATCACGCTCGTACTGCCGGATCCAGCCGCGCAACGTCTCGGCCGTACAGCCCACCTTGGCCGACACCGACACAATCGCCGACCACTGCGACGCGTACTCGCCCTGGTGCTCCAGCACCATCTTCACCGATCGCTC
The DNA here is from genome assembly GCF_012848175.1 of Xanthomonas campestris pv. badrii. Classification (NCBI taxonomy): domain Bacteria; kingdom Pseudomonadati; phylum Pseudomonadota; class Gammaproteobacteria; order Lysobacterales; family Lysobacteraceae; genus Xanthomonas; species Xanthomonas campestris. Next base: position 1,895,931 of record NZ_CP051651.1, read on the forward strand.
CCGGACCTCTGGGGAAAACTTGCTTGCTCTGCTCATGGCTCCATCTTCTCAAGTAATGGAGCCTCCGGGGTTCCCGGGGCGGTTCAGTGCAGGCAAGTCGTTTTCGATGGAGGGAGGCGTCGGCTTCGACATGGCACGGTCTTTCCTCTCAGCAGTGGGCACGCGCAGCGCAGTGCGTACGTCGTTATCCAGTGTAGGCGCCTGTTGCACCGGCTGCATTCATGGCGCGCGCCCAAGGGCGCCCTTGACCTGCACCAGCAGCCCATTGCGGGGTAGGGGGGGCGAGCACATGCTGCGCGCGTTCGTTGATCAGGTGCACATCGCCCAGCAATTGCGCTGCGTGCACCTCCACACTACAACGCGCAAAAGTGGCGTACCGGGATTCGGCAAGCGCTGAATCAACTCGGGGATCGTCTTTCAGTAGCTGACGCAATCTCTGCGGAACCGGCGGCGGTGATGAATTGTCGTCGGGCGGTGTAGCGGCCGGCTTCGGCACGGTGGTGCCTTGCCTTCAGGAAATGGCTGGATGAGGTGCGTCGTGCACCTCAGTATCTTGGAGCGCCGTTTGCTGCGCTGCCGCGGCCCATGGCGCAGGCTTGGGCTTGCGTTTGGTCTGTACCGGCAGTCCTTTGCGGGGAAGTGCCCCGAGCTCACGCATCACCCGGTCATTGATGGTCTGCAGGTCGCGGAGCAGCTGTGCTGCGTGCGCCGCGGGCACGAGCGGTGCCAGGGCGATGTAACGAGAGTCTGCCTTCTTGCTCATATGCATGTCCTTTTGCAGATGTGTCTTGGGATCGACGGATTTTATGGAAATGGTAGCGCATCGGTATGCCTGCAGCGGCCTGTTCGGGTGAGCGATGATCGCCCACCAACGTCGGCAGCGGCCTGCGTCCCTCCAGGTGTTTACCGATTTCATCATGCTGCCCGGGCGCAAGGGACGCGCCTGGGCAACGGGCCCAGCATACAGCGCCCCAGCCGGTGGCAGTAGCTGGGGGCACTGCGACATGGAGACGCTGCCCGCAACTACGATTCTTCCTCCATACCGGCTGTCCGGGAACGAGCGATGCAGTCGGCTGTTACGATGCGGCCTTGGTTTTTGGCTGATCCACCGCCAAAGCCGGCACTGCGACAGGATCCATGATGCGCTTCTTCAGAACCGAGTCCTTGAAGAACCAGTTCTTCTCGCAGCGGATCGGCTTGCTCCCTTCGAAGAACAGCAGTTCGTCATTGCCGGGAAGTTCCTTGATTTCCTGCGGCAGCATCAGCGCGCGGCGCTCTTCGGTGTAGTTGTACGACACGTTGCTTCCACCGCCACCCTTGCTGATGGAACGGTGCCGCTTGCGGATCGTCGTATACCCCAGCATGTCGCTATAGGCATTGGCATCTTCCTGCTCGCGAGGGGTGAACACGATGCTGGCGGCATGGTTGGTGATGAAGTTCTGCGCGTCGTCCGCGCCATAGGTGGCACGCAACTGCGACTGGCTCTGGATGATGCACAGATCGCGCACGCCATAACTGGCCGAAATGGAGATGCGCTTGGACCAGACATCGACCCGGCCCATGGCGGTGAATTCATCCATCAGCATCAGCATCTGATACTTGAGCTTGGGATCCTCATTGAGCTGCTTATCGAGGTTATTGCCGATGACCGAGCTGAAGAAGATATTCAGCAGCTTGCTGCTTTCATCCAGCTTCTGGGTGGGGATGATGACGTAGACCGTGGTGAGGCGCTTGCGGATGGCGGTGACGTCGATGTCCGTGGCATTGGTGGCCGCCGCCAGGATCGGGCTCAGGAACTGCTGCAGTGGCGCCTGCATGGTGGCCATGACCGAGGAAAACGTCTGTTCGGCGAGCCCGGCAAGGGCGCTGAACGTGGAACGCGTCTGTGGGCTGATGTATTTGTAGTTCTTGTTGGCGATCAGCTTTTTCAGCATGTCCGAGGTGCTTTCTCCATCGCTCCCACCGGTGGAAAAGCGCAGGATGCGTTCGAAGCTGGGGAATAGGTCGCTGCTGTTGGGATCTTCGACACCGGGGAATCCGGTGCTGCGCATGTCGTACCAGTTCTCGAACATGAAGGATGCAAATGCCACGAACGCCGCACGCGACTGGGTCACCCAGAAACTGTCCTTCCCGGGTTCATCGGGGTACAAGATCGCCGCCATGGTCTGTATGGCAGCGATCCGCTCCCGCGGATCCTCCGGAACCAGGGTGAGGGGGTTGAAGCGGTGGGTCTTTCCATCGGTGGCGTAGGGCGCCCAGACATAGATTTTCTGGCCTTGCGAGGCGCGGTATCCGCTGGTCGCCTTGAACAGCTCTCCCTTGAGGTCCAGCACCACCATGGATTGCTGGTAGGTCAGCAAGACCGGGATCGCAATGGAGGTGGTCTTGCCGGATCGTGTGGGTGCAACCACGATCACATGCAGCGCGCCATTGATGTAGATGTAACGGCCATTGAGTTTGCCGACCAGGATGCTTTCGGGCTTTTTCTCCAGCATGCCGGCTTTCTTGAGGTCGGCAACGGTGGCAAAGCTCGCCTCGCCGTGCAGGGATTGCTGCTTTTTTCTCAACAGGGGAATCAGCAGCAGCAACCAGATGATCAACGGCAGGCCGAAGCCGACAATGCCGCTGATCTTGATGCGCGTGACATACGGTTGGACTTGCGGAAGGTCCAGCGCCTTCCAGTATTGCAGGTAAGTGGTCGCCTTCAATGGCACCTGCAACTTCAGCAACATCAGCGTCATGTAACCGGCCAGGTACAAACCGGCGACCACTGCAAGGACCAACAGGGCCGCTGCAATGCCCACCTTTCCCTTACTACCCATGCTTCCATCTCCGTGTGTGATTTGCATCCCGCGCACGCGTTACTGGCAGCGAGCGGGAGGCGGTCTTTTTCCAGGCCCCGCTCATCATAGATGAGAGCGGCGGGAACTGGCGTCGCCAAGGCGTCAACGTGTAGCCCCATCAAAGCGGCTGACGGCACCTAGCGGTCAGATCGAGGCAGACGCCAGGATGCTGGCGGGCCTCCAGAGTGCGCGCTCGTGGCCGATGCCGGGGGGGCAGTGCAACGGAGGGACGGACGGTCCATCCCGGTCCTGTGCCCCTAGCTGATGGTGCCGATCAGCTTCAGGCGCTTGTCTTCCGGCACCTCGCTGTAGGCCAGCACCGACAGGCTCGGCACGCTGTGGCGGACCAGGCGGGCCAGCGCCGCGCGGACCTGGCCGGGCACCAGCACCACCGCCGGTTCGTTGCGGGCTTCCTGTTTACCGACGCAATCGGCCAGGCTTTGATGCAGGCGCTCGGCCAGGCCGGGCTCCAGTGCCACGCCGTTGCCGTGGGTGGATTCCTGCAGCACGCGCTCCAGCTGCGGGGCCAGGGTGAACACCGGCAGCTCGGCCGACATGCCGGCGATCTCCTGCACGATGAAGCGGCCCAGCGAGGTGCGCACCGCCGCGGTGAGGGTGGCCGGGTCCTGGCTGTGCGGGGCGTGTTCGACCAGGGCCTCGACGATCTTGCGCAGCTGGCGCACCGGAATGCGCTCGATCAGCAGGTTCTGCAGGACCCGTACCACCACCGACAGCGGCAATGCCTTGGGGGTGAGGTCTTCGACCATCTTCGGCGCGGTCTTGCCCAGCGTGGCCAGCAGCTGCTGCACTTCCTCGTGGCCGAGCAGTTCGGGTGCGTGTTCGCGGATCAGGTGCGACAGGTGGGTGGCGACCACGGTGGCCGGGTCGACCACGGTATAGCCCATCGATTCGGCGTAGGCGCGCTGGTGCGGCTGGATCCAGGTGGCGTCCAGGCCGAATGCCGGGTCCTTGCCGGGAATGCCGTCCAGCTGGCCGAGCGCACCGCCCGGGTCCAGCGCCAGTTCGCGGTCGGGATGGATCTCGGCGGTGGCGACCGGCACGCCATGCACCAGCAGGCGGTAGGCGTTGGCCGACAGCTCCAGGTTGTCGCGGATATGCACCGGCGGCACCAAAAAGCCGATGTCCTGGGTGAGCTTGCGGCGCACGCCCTTGATGCGCGCCATCAGTTCGCCGCCCTGGTGCTTGTCCACCAGCGGGATCAGCCGGTAGCCCACTTCCAGGCCCAGCGGGTCGATCGGGCGCAGTTCGTCCCAGCTCAGTTCGGCGCTGGCCTGGGCGGTGGCGGCGGTGGCAGCGGCCTGCGGATCGGCGGCGGCATCGCCGGCGGCCGGCGCGGCCAGGCTGCGCTTGTACATTTTCCAGGCGATCACGCCCAGGATCAGGCCCAGCGTCAAAAACGCGACGTTGGGCATGCCCGGCACCAGGCCGACCAGGCCCAGGATGGAGGCGGCCACGGCCAGGGCGCGGTGCTGGCCGAACACCTGGCCGATCATCGCCCCGCGCATGTCCTGCGCACGCGAGGCGCGGGTCACCAGCAGTGCGACCGAGGACGACACCAGCAATGCCGGCAGCTGCGCCACCAGGCCGTCGCCGATCGACAGCAAGGTGTAGGTGGATGCGGCATCCACGAACGACATGCCGTGCTGGAGCATGCCCACCGCCATGCCGCCGACCAGGTTGATGAACAGGATCAGGATGGCGGCGATGGCGTCGCCGCGGATGAACTTGTTGGCACCGTCCATCGCGCCGTAGAAGTCGGCTTCCTCGCGCACTTCCTCGCGGCGGGCCTTGGCCTCCTCGCGCGTCAGCAAACCGGCGTTGAGGTCGGCGTCGATGGCCATCTGCTTGCCGGGCATGGCGTCCAGGATGAAGCGGGCGGTCACCTCCGACACGCGTCCGGCACCCTTGGTGATGACCACGAAGTTGATGATGGTCAGGATCGCGAACACCACGATGCCCACGGCGTAGTTGCCGCCGATCACGAACTGGCCGAAGGCCTCGATCACCTTGCCGGCCGCGGCGTGGCCGTCCTGGCCGTTGATCAGGATCACGCGGCTGGAGGCGACGTTCAGCGCCAGCCGCAGCATCGTGGTCATCAACAGCACGATCGGGAAAATGGTGAATTCCAGCGGGCGCTGCACGTACACCACCGCCAGCAGCACCATCAGCGAGATGGCGATGTTGAAGGTGAACAGCGCATCCAGCACCGGCGCGGCCAGCGGCACCATCAGCATGGCCAGCATGGCCATCAGCGCCAGCGGGGCGCCCAGGCCGTTGCGCAGCAACTCCATCACGCGGCGGGCGTTCATCGGGGCGGGTTGGGCGCTCATGCGCTGGCTCCCTTGCCGAACTCATCCACGTCCAGCGACGGCAATTCCGGCATCGGGCCGCCGTTCCAGCCGCGTAGCTGGTAGACGTAGGACAGCACCTGGGCCACGACCGAATAGAGTCTCACGGGAATTTCCTTGCCGATTTGCGCTTCCCTATACAAGGCGCGTGCCAAAGGTGGGGCGGTGACGATCGCCACCCGGTGCTGTTCGCCTGCTTCGCGGATGCGGAAGGCCATCTCGTCCACGCCCTTGGCCACCACGATCGGGGCGCGCATCTTGCCGCCTTCGTACTTGAGCGCCACCGCGTAGTGGGTCGGGTTCATCAGCACCACGTCGGCCTTGGGCACCGCTTCCATCATCTGCCGCTGCGACATCTGCATCTGCATCTGGCGGATGCGGCCCTTCACTTCCGGGCTGCCCTCGCTTTCCTTCATCTCGCGCTTGATTTCCTCGCGCGTCATCTTCAGCTTCCGCAGCCAGTTCCACTTCTGGTACGGCGCGTCGATGGCGGCCAGCAGCACCAGCGCGCCGGCGGTGTAGAGCAGCAGGCTCTTGGTGAAGTCCAGGCCGTTGCCGACCGCCTGTTCCAGCGGCTGGTTCACCAATGCGCGCAGGCCGTGCAGGCCCTTGGAAATGCACAGCCAGGCGGCCAGGCCAACGAACAACAGGCGCAGCACCGACTTGACCAGCTCGGCCAGGCTGTTGCTGCCCCACATGCGCTTGACCCCGTTCATCGGGTTGAGCTTGTTGAGGTCGGGCATCAGCGCCTTGCCGGAGAAATGCATGCCGCTCATCAGCAGCGGCCCGGCCAGCCCGGCCAGCAGGCAGACGCCGATCAGCGGCACCATCACCCACAGCAGCTGCAGCAACAGGTCGCCGAAATGGCCGAACAGCGCCATCGGGTTCTCGCGCATGGTCGGGTCGGGGCTGAGCGCGGTCTTCATCCAGACCGCCGCGCCATCGCCAATGCCGCCGGCCAGGGCCATCAGGCCGAACACGCCGGCGCCGAACACCGCCGCAGTGGACAATTCCCGCGATTGCGGGATGTTGCCCTGCTCGCGGGCTTCGCGCAGGCGTTTTTCGGTGGGAAGCTCTGTACGCTCGCCGCCGTCTTCGGACTCGGACATGGAGATGCCGGTGGGGGATCAGCCTGGGCTGATGCAAGCGGCATTCCAGAATCGGGAATCGGGAATCGGGAATCGTAAGAGCGGGTGGCTGCGTGCCGGTTGGGTGGGCGGAGTGGGTAGCCGCTACTGTGTGATCTAGCTGGCCAGGCGTTTTGGGCCGTCGCGTTGGGTGGCGACCAGGGTGATGAAGTGCTCGGGGGGCAGCGGCCGGCCCAGCAGGTAGCCCTGCAGCTGGTCGCAGCCCAGGCGTTCGAGCGTGTTGCGCTGGGCCGGGGTTTCCACGCCTTCGGCCACCACCTGCAGGCGCATGGTGTGGGCCAGGGCCACCACCGCGGCCACGATGGCGATGTCTTCGGCGCCGTTGTCCATGGCCTGCACGAAGCTGCGGTCGATCTTGAGTTCGTGGGCGGGCAGCTTGCGCAGGTAGAGCAGGTTGGAATAGCCGGTGCCGAAGTCGTCGATGGCGATGCGCACGCCCAGCGCATTGAGCTGCCCCAGCGTGTGCAGGCAGGCTTCGGCATCGTGCATGGCCATGGTTTCGGTGATTTCCAGGGTGAGCTGGCCGGGGGCGATGGCGTAGCTGTCCAGCGTGGTCGCCACCTCGTCCAGCAGGCTGGGCGAGGCGAGCTGGGTGGCCGACAGGTTCACCGCCACGCGCCAGTCGCCGTGGCCGGCGTCGCGCCATGCGCGCATCTGCCGGCAGGCCTGTTGCAGTACCCAGCTGCCGAGCGGGCCGATCATGCCGCTGCGTTCGGCCAGCGGGATGAAGCTGTCCGGCGGCACCAGGCCGCGTTGCGGATGCTGCCAGCGAATCAGCGCCTCGGCACCGATCGGGCGGCCGTCGTCGGCGCAATACTTGGGCTGGTAATGCAGCACGAACTGGCCCGATTCCAGCGCGCGCGGCAGGTCCTGCAGCAGTTGCAGGCGCTCGCGGGTGGTGCCGGTCATCGAGCGCTCGAAGAAGCTGTAGCGATTGCGGCCGGCCTGCTTGGCGTGGCCCATCGCCGCGTCGGCATGGGTCATCAACTGATGCTCGCTGCCGGCGTCCTCGGGATACAGCGCGATCCCGATGCTGCTGCTCAGACGCAGTTCGTGGTCGCCGACCAGGAACGGCAATGCCAGTGCGCGCACCAGGTGCGCGGCGGTCGCGGCGGCGTCTTCCGGGTCGGCGATGTCGACCACCAGCACGAACTCGTCCGCGCCCAGGCGCGCCAGGCTGCCGTGTGCGCGCCGGTGCGCGCTCAGGCGCTCGGCCACCACCACCAGCAAGCGGTCGCCGAACTGGTGGCCGTAGCCGTCGTTGACCACCTTGAAGCCGTCCAGGTTGATCAGCATCACCGCAAACCGCTGCTCATCGCGCTGGGCGCGTTCGATGTTCTGCAGCACATGCTCGTGCAGCAGGATGCGGTTGGGCAGGCGGGTGAGCGGGTCGTGCAGGGCGGCCAGGGCCAGGTCGGCGTTGGCCTGCGCCAGCGATTGCGCCAGCACGTCGGTGCGCTGCTGGTGGCGGCGCGACAGCACCGAGATCACCAGCGCCAGGATCAGCAGGCCCAGCGTCACCGCGATGACCAGCGCGGCCAGCCACGACAACGGCAGGTGCGCGCCGGAGGCCGCACCGCAGATGCTGCCCGGCGCGAACTGCGCGGCGGCCATGCCGGTGTAATGCATACCCACGATGGCCACGCCCATGATCAGCGCGGCGATCAGGCGCAGGCTGTAGCGACGGCCTTCGTGGCGCAGCCGGAACGCAATCCACAGCGCGGCGGCGGAGGCGCCGATGGCGATCGCGATCGACAGGCCAAACAGCAGCGGGTCATAGGTGATGGCCGGGGCCATGCGCAGCGCGCCCATGCCCATGTAGTGCATCAGCGCGATGCCCAGCCCCATCAGCACCGCTCCCAGGCCCAGCCGCAACCAGGGCAGCTGGGGTTGCGAGGTCAGCCACAGCGCCAGCGCCGAGGCCAGTACCGCTGCCAGCATCGAGTACGCGGTCAGTGCCACGTCGTAGCCCAGCGGAATCGGCAGGCGGAAGGCGAGCATGCCGACGAAGTGCATCGACCAGATGCCGATGCCCATGGCGATGGCGCCGCCCACCAGCCAGGCAGCGGCGATCCCGCCGCGGCTGGCGGCGGTGCGTGCGGCCATGTGCAATGCCGTGTAGGAAGCCAGGACGGCCACCACCAGTGACAACAGCACCATGCCAAGGTTGTAGGTTGCCTGCACCGATCCCCAGTTCCAGCGCCGACGGACGCGCTTGCTCAAGGAGCTAGCGACCTGCCACGCGTGTTCTTGAGGTCGTCTACCGCAACGCTGTGGATCAGGCCACGGAAACTTCAGGTTCTTCCGGCTCGATGCGGTTGCGGCCATGGCGCTTGGCCCGGTACAGCGCCTCGTCCGCGCGTGCCAGCAGCGTGGCGGCGGTGTCGCCGACGCGGTACCAGGACACCCCGATCGAGCAGGTCACCTGCAGCGGACGCGCGACGCCCACGTCATAGGGGGGCAGGCTGATCGCGTCGTGGATGGCGCGCAGCCGGTGCTGGCTCTGCCGGTGCATGCCGGGCAGCAGCAACAGCAGTTCTTCGCCCCCGTAGCGGCCCACCTTGTCCGAATCGCGCAGGCAGGCGGTGAGCCGTGCGCCGACCTTGGCCAGCACTGCGTCGCCGACCAGGTGGCCGTGTTCGTCGTTGACCTGCTTGAAGTGGTCCAGGTCGATCAGCACCACCGCCAGCGGATGCTCGGGGTGCACGCAGGCCTGCAGTTCCTCGGCCATCGCCTCGAGGACGCCGGAGCGGTTGAGCAGGCCGGTCAGCGCGTCGTGGCTGGCCTTCAGGGCCAGCGCCGCGCGGGCGCTTTCCAGGTCGCGTTTCTCCCGCTCCAGCTGATAGGTGCGTTCGGCCACCAGCTCGGCCAGCATGCGTTCGCGGGCCACCAGATGGCGGTGGCGCCAGCTCCACAGCCCGATCAGCAGGCCGCCGCCGATCAGCAGGTACAGCGCAATCGCCGGCGGGCTGCGCCACCACAACGGCGCCACCGCAAACGCCAGGTCCACCACCGGCGAGGCGGTACGCCGGTAGCGGTCCAGCACCTGGACCTGCAGGCGGAAGTGCCCGGCCGGCAGCGGCGGCTGGTCGATCGACAGGTCATCGCTCTGGATCCATTCCTCGTGCAGGCCGAGCAGGCGGTAGCGCACTGTCAGCCGGCTCGGGTCGTCGTAGACCTCCATCGTCGACAGTTCGATATGCACCGGCTTGTCGCTCCAGCGCAGCAGTTGCCCGCTGCGGATCGGCTCACCGCCGCGGCTGACGCTGTCGATACGCACGCTGGGCTGGCGCTCGTCGAACAGGCGCGCCGGGTCGTGCAGATGGCTGACCCCGCGCGCGGTGCCGATCCACACCGAGCCGTCCGGGTCTTCGGCGAACGCCGCTTCGGACACGTCGTCCCAGAGCAGGCCCTGCGACTGCGACAGATGCGCCCAGCGTTCGCCGCTGTAGACCTCCACGCCGCGGGCGTGGCCGACCCAGATCCGGCCGACGCTGTCGCCGCGCAGCAGGTACACCCCGACATCGCGCAATGCCTCGTCGCTGATCGCCTGCAGGTCCACGCCATCGGCGAGCAACATGCCGTGCCACAGGCCGGGCCGATAGAACGCCAGCCACACTTCGCCGCTGTCGCTGATATGGAATTTGCCGATCCACGGGTCGGCATCGCCGCCGTTGACCTTCACCTGCACCTTGGACCAGCGCTGGCCCTGCAAGCGGAACAGGCCATTGGCGCTGGACACCCACAGCGTGCCGTCGGCGGTCTGCTGGATGTCGGTGTAGGCAATGCTGGGCATGTCCGCCACCGGCTGCGGCGCGCCGCCTTCGAGCGGCCGCTCGATCACGAACAGGCCGCCGACGGTCAGGATCCAGAGCCGGCCCTGGCGATCGCTGTACAGGCGCCGCGCGGTGCGCGGCAGCTGGGCCACCGCGGTGCTGCGGCCATCGGGCCGGTTGCGGCGCAGGAACCCGGCGGAATTGATCGTCCACAGGCTGCCGTCGGCACTGCGCGCCATGCCCACGACCTGGATCCCCGCCTCCGCCAGGGCCGGCACGAATCTCCCGTCCGGGCTGTCCTGGCGCCCGACGCCGTGTTCGTTGCCCACCAGCAGCGCATCGTGCGCATCGCGTGCGACCGACCAGGTTGGCGCAGCCGGCATGCCTTGCGAGGCGTCCCAGTTCTCGATCCATTCGTAGCCGGCCCAGCGCACCAGGCCTTCGCCGTCCACGGTCATCCAGACGTCGCCCTCGCGGTCCACCACGATTGCATCGCTGCTGCCCGGCGGCAGCCCGTTGGCGGCGCCGAAGCTGCGCCAGTGGCCGTTTTCCCAGCGCGCCAGGCCATCGTTGCGGCGGACCAGGACGCGTCCTTCGCGGTCCATCACCAAGGGCGCCTGTTGCCCGACGGTGGTGCCGTCGAGCAGCGGCAGCGGCCGCACGCTGAAGCGGCTGGCACCGGCTGCGCGATAGAGCAGGGTGCCGGCGCCGCGCACCCACAGCGCACCGTCGTGATCGCGCAGCACGCTGTACCAGCGATCCTCGGGAACGCCCTGCTCGGGTCCGTAGACCTGCACCTTGCGTTGCGCATCGATGGCGCACAGCTTGTGCGCGCAGCCTGCCCACAGCGTGTCGCCGTCCACCGACAGGCTGAGCACCTTGGACAACTCCGGCACCTTGACCCGGGTTGCGGTATCCAGCAACGGTTCGCTGTGCCAACGGCCGTTGGCGCGTTCGCTCAGCCGCTCCAGGGTGCCGCCGTTGGCCAGCACCGTGCCCCAGGACGGGCTGGCCAGCAGCATGCCTTCCTGCAGGTGTTCGGCCTCATCGCGCGCCAGTTTGCGAAAGCCGCGCTCATCGCCCACGAACAAGGCCTGGAATCCGGCCACCCACAACCGCCCGTCGGGCGCCTGGCTCATCGCGGCGATCGGTTCGTTGCGCAGGCCGTCCAGCACCACCTGCTGGAACAGGCGCCCGTTATAGCGATACAGCCCGCTTTCAGTGCACACCCACAACATGGTGTTGCGGGTCTGCAGCAGGCAGGTGCCGGCCAGCCCGAGCAGGCCCTGGTCGTGCGCATAGCGGCGGATGCTGGCGCTTTGCGCGCTGGCCGGTTCCGACAGCGACAGCAACGCCATCAGCAGCAGCGCAGCAAACGATGCACCCCGTCCCGACGACTTGCATTGGCGCTGCACAAACCCCACGAGCGTTGCTGTCTCCCACGCATCGGTGCGTGTGGTCCGCGCCCCCTGCGCGGTGTCTCACGCTTGCCATTGGCGGCCCCCATCGTAGGCCGCGATATAGCGACTAGCGGCTGTTCACGCGGTTTACTTTAACTGCATGCGGCAATCAATGACGCGGCCAATCGGCGAGCGCAACCGTTGCGCAGATTCCGCTGAAAACCGGCTGCGACCGCGCTCCCTGGTCAGGGTTGATGCCGGTTGCAGCGGGCGCAGGCACTGCACGCCAAGCGGATCTGCGACCAGGGCGCTTACCCACCGCTGTCGGCGATCACCACCGCTGGCAATTGACCATCGTCGTAATCGATGCGGTTGCGGCCGCTGCCTTTGGCGCGGTACAGCGCTGCATCGGCGCGTGCCAGGAGCTGTTCGAGCGTTTCGCCGGGCTGGAACCAGGCCACGCCGATCGAGCAGGTGACATGCAGCCAGCCACCATCGATGGGATAGTCGCCGCAGATGCCGCGATGCAGGGCGTCCAGCCGATGGGCGGCCTCGTGGGTCAAGCCGGGCAGCAGGGCCAGCAATTCTTCGCCGCCATAGCGGCCGATGCGGTCGTCGCCGCGCACCAGCGTATCCATGCGGCGGCCCACGCCGGCCAGCACCGCATCGCCGGCCAGGTGGCCATGCTGATCGTTGACCAGTTTGAAATGATCCAGGTCGATGAGCACCACCGCCAGCGGCCGGGCGGTCGCGTCGGCGTGCTGCAGCGTGTCGCGCAGGGCAGCAAGGATGCCTGCACGGTTGAGCAGGCCGGTGAGTTCGTCATGGGTGGCCTTGAGTGCCAGTTCGGCGCGTGCGGTCTCCAGCTCGCGCTTGTCCTGCTCCAGTTCGGCGGTGCGTGCGGCAACCAGGTGTTCCAGCTCGCGCTTGCGCCGCAGCAACTTGTGCGTGCGCCAGCGCAGCAACAGCACCACGGCCGCGATGCCCAGCAGCACGTAGGCAACCAGCGCCGGGGTGCCGCGCCACCACGGCGGCACCAGCACGAAAGCGAACCGGGTGACCGGACTGACGCTGCGCTGGCTGGCATCCACCGCCTGCACTTCCAGCGCATAGCGGCCAGGCGGCAACAGCGGGTAGGTCAGGTGGCTGAGCGAGGTCGTGGTCCAGCGCGCCTGGTGGCCTTCCACGCGGTAGCGGAAGCTGACGCGGTCCGGGCCGCCTTCTGCGCCGGGCGTGCTGATGTCCACGTCCAGTGGCGCCTGCGACCACGGCACGCGTGCACCGGCAGTCAGGATCTGGTCGCCCCGGCGCGCCCGCAGCACTTCCACCCGCAGCGGTGGCGCGGCGAAGATGCGCGCCGGATCGATCAGGTGGCTGAGCCCGCGGCTGCTACCGATCCAGATGCTGCCATCGGTGTCTTCGAAGAAGGCATTGGCCGACACGTCGTCCCAGAGCAGGCCCTCGGTGCGGGTGACCCGCGACCAGTGGCCCTTGTCCAGCAGGTCCAGGCCCTGGCTGCTGCCCAGCCACAGGCGGCCCTTGCTGTCGTGACGCAGGATGAACGGCATCACCCGCGAGACCAGCGCATCGTCCACCGCGCGCAGCGCAACCGTGCCATCGGCCTGTTCGCGGCCGTGCCACAGCCCGGTATCGCGCAACGACAGCCACAACTCGCCATCGGCGGCGAAATCGAGCAGGAAGAAATCATGGCTGGGCAGAGCGCCATGTATCTGCACCTGCGCCCAGCGTCCGTCCTGCTGGCGGCGATACAGGCCCTCGCGCGTACTGGCCCACAGCCGTCCCTGGCGATCCAGGTCGATGTCGCCCACGAACGCCGCCGGTATCGATGTTTCGCGGCTGGCCTGCAGCGGCAGCTGCGGCGGAATCCAATACAGGCCGCGTGGCGTGGTCGCCCATAGCACGCCCGCCGGATCGAACAGCAACTTGTTGACCGGCACGCCAAGCTCCAGCATGTCGACGGTCTTGCCGGTGTGGGGATCGCGGCGCGCCAGCGCGCCAGCAGAACGCGCCACCCAGACCGCCCCATCGGCCGGCGACACCGCCATCGAGATCGATTGCAGCAACGGCGCGCCGTTGGCCAGTGTCCACGGTTGCACGCGCCCGCTGCGTGGATCCAGCACGTTGGAGCCGGCATCCCCGCCCACCAGCAGCTCTCCGCTGGGCAGGCGCTGCATGGCCCAGGTCGGCGCCTCGGCCAGGCCCAGGCTTTCATCCCAATGTTCGATGGTGCCGTAGCCCAGCCAGCGCTGCACGCCCAGGCCGCGCGTACCGATCCACAACTGCCCGGTGCGCTGCATCATCAACGGACCCACCATGGCGCTGATCGACAGCCCCTGGTCGTGCCCGAAATAGCGCCAATGGTCGCCTTCCCAGCGCACCATGCCGCGATCGGAACGCGTCAGCAGGCGGCCGTTTGCATCCTCGGACAGCGTGGTAGCGCCGGAGAGCGTGTCGAAGCGGGTGCCGGCCGGTGGCGGGTGGTCGCGGAACATCCGCTCATCGCGGTTGCGCGACAGCACCATGCCGCCGCCGCGTAGCCACAGGGCGCCGCGGTGATCGCGAAAGATGGCGCGCCACTGGCGCTCCGGCACGCCCTCGGCATTGCCGAGCAGCGCAATCCGCCCATCGGCCTGGAGGTGGCAGACGCGCTGGCCGCAGCTGACCCATAGCGTGTCGGCATCGGCCAGCACGGCCTTGCCGGCGGGCAGGGTGGTGCCGTCGTCCAAGCGCAAGGGCCAGGGCTGCACTGCCCAGGTGCCGGCAGCGGCCGGCGCCACGCGCAGCAGCTGGTTGTCGCTGACCACCACCATGCCGTTGCGATAGGGGGCCAGCACATTGCCGCTGTCGGAACGGATCGGCTTGCCCTCGTGCAAAACCTGGCGGAAGCCTGTGCCGTCGCGGACGAACACGCCGTTGGCACTGGCGACCCAAAGCCGCCCTTGGGCATCCAGCGCCAGGGCGCGGATATAGCGCGCGTCGAGCCCGCTTTCCGCCCCGACCGGGGTGAACCGTTCGCGTTCGAAGCGATGCAGCGCCAGCTCGGTGCCGACCCATACCACCCCCTGGCGGTCTTCGAGCAGGCTGTTGACGGTCATGCCCTGCAAGCCGTCGGCTTGCGCATAGTCGCGGAAGCTATAGGTCTGTGCGCGCGCAGATAGCGGCAACAGCAGGCCGATCAGGCATAGCGCCGCCAACCGCCACAGGGCGTTGTCGCGCAAGCTGCTTGGAGCGAACGACGCAAACAGGGTGGGCATCGGTTTCCGCGGAAAGAAGTGGGCAACGGTCGGGGCTCGATCGGCTACTGCGTTGACGGCCAGCCATCCTGAAACTTGAGATGCCGGGCCGTCAGTCGGTCAGCTCTCTTGCAGCATCGAAGGCAGTATCGAACAGGCGCTGCACCGGCGGGGCGAACTCGCTGGCGAAGCTGGACAACAGGAACAACCCCAGCAACACCGTCAACGGCAAGCCAAGTTGCATCGGATTCAAGGCCGGCGCCGCCTTGGCCAGCGCACCGAAGGCCAGGTTCACCGCCAGCATCGCCACCATCATCGGCAGGGCCAGGGTCAGCCCGCCGCGCAGGATCTGCAGGAACAACGTGGGCGCCACCTCGGCGAACGCGCTGGCATCGGGGATGGCGGTGCCGATCGGCAAGGCCTTGTAGCTGTCCACCAGCAAGGCGATGACTGCCAGGTGTCCATTGGCGGCGAAGAACAACAGGCCAAAACCGATGTAGAACCACTGTGCGATCACGCCCGAGGTCACGCCACGCATCGGGTCGGACATCTGCGCAAACGACAGGCCGGTGGACTGCGACACCAGCTCGCCGGCCAGCGCGCCGGCTTCGAAGATCAGCTTGAGCATGAAGCCCATGCTGGCGCCGACCGCCAGTTCGCGCGCGATGCTGAGCACCGCGGTGGCGGTGAAGCCATCCCACTCCGGCACCGGCGGCAGGATCGGCGCCAGCGCCATCGACAAGGTGCCCGCCAGCATCACCCGCACCCGCCCGGGCACCGCCCGGGTGCCGATCAGCGGCATCGCGGTCAGCAACGCACCGGTGCGCAGCATCGTCCACATGATCGCCCCGACCATCGCGAACGCGCGCTGGCCGTCGATCACCATCTGGGTGGCAGCATCCATCCGGTCCGGCCCGCTAGCCGATCAGGTGCGGAATGCGCTGGAACAGCGCGATGGTGAACTCCACCAGATGCCCCAGCAGCATGCTGCCGGTGGCAAACAGGGTGGCCGTCAATGCGACCGCCTTGGCGACGAAGGCGATGGTGGGTTCGTTCAACTGGGTGGCGGCCTGGACCACGCCGATCACCACACCCACCACCAACACCGCCAGCAACATCGGTCCGGCAATCCACAGGACGGTGACCAGGCCACCACGCAATTCAGTCAGGGCGATTTCAGGGCTCATGGGCGGTGGTGATGCAAGTCGGGTGCCAAAGGGGCGGGGATTGGGAGATTGGGGATTCGGGATTCGAGGCTTGGCTGGCGGTTTTGCGATTGTGTCGTCGGTTGTTGTTTGTTGCTGTAGTGGTGCCGTTGATTGAGGTGCTGGATTCTGCTGCTGCTTGGATTGCGCATTGCTGTTGGCTTTCAGGGGCCCCATACCACAGCGGCAAGGCCGGCAGATACAACCCGCAGGGCGGCGCGCATGGATGCGCGACGTTTTTGTAAGGGACATGGATGTCCCTTACAAAAATTTCTGCCGGACTTGCGCACCCGCAGCGCCGAAGGCGCGGAGGGCGCGAGGACGGGGTGTGCTTTCTTTTGGTTACTTTTCTTTGCACAAGCAAAGAAAAGTGACTCGCGCCCGACAGGGCGTGAAAGCCTTTGATTTCACTGCGTGGCATTGATAAGCGAGATCAATGCCACAAGGCAACACAGGTGCAAGTGCAAGTGCAAAGCTTTCGTCCCCCTTCGGGGGGCGAGTCACTTTCTTTGCTTGTGCAAAGAAAGTAACCAAAGAAACACACCCCGTCCTCGCGCCTTCCGCGCTGCGCGCTCCAGGTCCGCAATCCGGGTAGAAATTTTTGTAAGGGACATCCATGTCCCTTACAAAAACATCGCGCATCCATGCGCGATGCCCTTCGGGTTGTATCTACCCGGCTTGCCGCTGCGGTATGGGGGCCCGTACAAGCAAAAAGCTGAAAGCGGAGGCAACAGCAACAGCAACAGCAAAGGTCGGAAAGCTAAAATCGAGAAGCGGCAGCTGAGCCATGCAGCTATGAGATCGATAAGAGCCAGGACCACCGCGCTTAGGTCCGCTGCCGCCATCTGCCTGACTCAACCAGGCGCAAACGCCACTCAAATGGGAATGTGGCTCAGCTGGATACCAATGACAGTGCCAGCCACATCGATCGCGCGCACAGCGCGCCATCCACACCTACGACGCGTTGAAGCTCGCCGCCAGCGTCCCCACCACCAGCACCCACCCATCCACCAGGATGAACAGCAGGATCTTGAACGGGGCGGAGATCAGCATCGGCGACAGCATCATCATGCCCATCGACATCAGCACGCTGGCCACCACCAGGTCGATGATCACGAACGGGATGAAGATCAGAAAGCCGATTTCGAACGCGGTCTTCAGCTCGCTGGTCACGAACGAGGCCACCAGCACCGGGAACGGCACCGCGTCCGGGCCGGCGTACTTGCCGTCGCCGGCCATGCCGGCGAAGGTCATCAGGTCGGTCTCGCGGATCTGCGCCAGCATGAAGGCGCGCAGCGGCTGGGTGGTCAGGGTCCAGGCGGTGGAGAAGTCGATCTGGTTATTGAGGTAGGGCTGCAGGCCGGCGCCCCACATCTTCTGCCACACCGGCATCATCACCAGTGCGGTCAGGAACATCGCCAGGCCCAGCAGCACCTGGTTGGACGGGGTCTGGCCGGTACCCAGTGCCTGGCGCAACAGGCCCAGCACGATGGTGATGCGGGTGAAGGCGGTCAGCACCAGCAGCATCGACGGCAGCAGGGTGATCGCCGTCATCAGCAGCAGGGTCTGCAGCGGCAGGCTGACCGGCTGGTCGCCGATGCGGCCCACGCTGACGTTCGGCAGGTTGGGCAGCTGGTTGGAGCCGGGCGGCACTGCCGCCGGGGTGGCCGCGGGCGCAGCGGCCGGTGCTGCGGCCTGCGCCATCGACGGCAGCGCGGCCGGCGTGGCGGCGGCCAGCAGCGGGCAGCTCATCGCCAGCAGGATCAACACCAGGCGGAGGCTGCGCCCCCAGCGGTTCCAACGACTGAACATGTCACGGGTCCTTGCGCAGCTTCTGGGCGAGCAGCTGGGCGAAATTGGGCAGTTGCTTGAGGTTGGGCAGGGTGGGGGCCGGGGTAGGCGGCAGCGGTTCGGGCAAGGTGTGCAAGGTGGTGATGCCGCCCGGCGTGACGCCCAGCAGCAGTTGCTGACCGTTGACTTCCACCACCACCACGCGCTCCTTGGCGCCCACCGCCAGGCTGGTGACCAGGCGCAGGCCCTCGCTGCTGCGGAAACCGCTGCCGGGCATGCGCTTGAGCAACCAGCCCAGGCCGACGATCAGCGCGAGCACCAGCAGCAATGCAAAGACTGCGCCAAACATGCTGGGCGTGGCCGGGGCCTGTGCGCCCACCTGGGTGGCCTTGGCCGCGACCGGTGCGGCAGCGGCCAGCAGGCCGATCACCGCAGCCTCCGGATCCGCTCGCTGGGGCTGACCACGTCGGTCAGGCGGATACCGAAACGGTCGTTGATGACCACCACTTCACCATGCGCGATCAAGGTGCCGTTGACGTACACGTCCAGCGGTTCGCCGGCGCCGCGCTCCAGTTCCACCACCGAGCCCTGGTTGAGCTGCAGCAGGTTGCGGATCGGGATGCGCGCGCGGCCCACTTCCAGCGACAGCGTCACCGGCACGTCCAGGATCACGTCCAGGTTGAGGTCGGAGGCATTCTGGTCGTGCTCGGCCTGCAGGCTGTCGAAGGTGGCAGGCGAGGCGTCGAGGATGTCGGAGTTGATCATGTGCTGGAGTCCTGGGAGGGAACGGCGCGTGGGGCTTGCACGCCGGGCGGGCGTACGGCGGTGATCTTGACGGCGTTGTTGCCATTGGAAACGCCGAATTCGCCGGTAAACAAGGGGATGTCTTCGACGCACAGCGGCACCTGGGCGGGCAGCTCGATCGGCAGGATGTCGCCGATCTTCAGGCCGGTGAGCTGGCGCAGGCTCATGCGCTTGCTGGCCAGCACGCTGGACAGGGTCACTTCGGCCGTGTCCAGCTGTTCGCGCAGCATCACGTTCCACGAATCGTCGCGGTCGTTGCGGTCGCTCTGGATGCCGGCATCGAGCAGTTCGCGGATCGGCTCCAGCATCGAGTACGGCAGGGTGATGTGGATCTCGCCGCCGCCGCCTTCCAGCTCCACATGGAAGCGGCACACCACCACGTACTCGCGCGGGGTGACGATATTGGCGAAGTGCGGGTTGATTTCCGAATTGATGTACTCGAAGTCCACGTCCATCACCGGCGCCCAGGCCTCCTTCAGGTCGGCGAAGGTCTGCTTGAGCATCAACTGGATCACGCGCATCTCGGTGGCGGTGAATTCGCGGCCTTCGATGCGGGTGTGGAAGCGGCCGTCGCCACCGAAGAAGTTGTCCACCACGGTGAACACCAGGGTGGGCTCGAACACGATCAGCCCGGTGCCGCGCAGCGGCTTGAAGCGGATCAGGTTGAGGTTGGTCGGCACGTACAGCGAGTGCATGTATTCGTTGAACTTGACCAGGTCGATGCCGCGCACCGACAGGTCGGCCGAGCGCCGGATCAGGTTGAACAGGCCGATGCGCCACAAGCGCGCAAAACGCTCGTTGACCATCTCCAGGGTCGGCATGCGCCCACGGATGATGCGGTCCTGGCTGGACAGGTCGTACTGGCGGGCTTCGCCGGGCAACGGCTCCGGCTCGGTATTGACCGCGCCCGAATCCACGCCATGCAGCAGGGCATCGATTTCGTCCTGGGAAAGCAGATCACTCACGCTCATGGGGCAGCCTTACTGGGTGACGAAACTGGTGAACAGCAATTCTTCGATGCATTTCTTGCCGGTTTCGCTGGCCATGACCTTCTGCGCTTCGGCCAGTGCGGATTTCTGCAGCTTCTGCTTGCCGGCCAGATCGGCCACGTCGGTGGCCTTGACCTGCGACAGCAGCATCAGCAGGTGCGCACGGATGGCGGGGGCGTTCTCGGTGATGAGCTTGAGCTCTTCCGGGTCGCGGGTGACCAGCTGCACTTCGACCTGAAGATACTGCGGGCCGTCGCCGGGATCGGCCAGGTTGACCACGATCGCCGGGTCCATCGGGAAGTACTGTGCCGGCTTGGGCACTTCGGCCACCTTGGGGGTGGCGTGCTTGCCGCCTTCGTCCTCGCCCTTGTGGCCAAGAAAGAACCAGGCGCCGCCGCCGACGGCCGCCAGCACCACCACACCGATGGCGATGAGCAGGATGGGCTTCTTGCCGCCCTTCTTCTTCTCGTCCTTCTCTTCGGTCTTCTCGGGTTTCTTTGCGGCTGCCACAGTCTGCTCCAGGGGAATGCTCACCGGATGGATGCAATCAGCGTGCCAAAACCGCGTCGGTTTCCTGGCGCGAGCGTGCAGCAACGCAACATCCCCCCGCACGCCTTGCGCTGCGGGGGGAGGGGCTCAGTGGCGATGGCCTGGGCAGGCGGGCGCTGCGGGTGCGCCGGGCGCAATCGCGGCGCTCTGGCTCAGGCGTAGGCGTCCAGCAATCCACGCTGGCGTAACACCACCGACGGGATTCCGACGGCCGGGCTGTCGTCCAGGGTAAGGCCGTTGCCCTCGCTGGCGCCGCCATTGCGATTGCCGGACTGGCTCTGCTGTTGCTGGCTCACATCGGCCTGGCCGAGCTGGAAGCCGCCCTGACCGAGCATTTCGCGCAGCCGCGGCAGGCTCTGCTCCAGCGCCTGCCGGGTGTCGGCATGGGCGGCGGTGAAGCTGGCGTTGACCTTGTCGCCTTCCAGGTGCAGCCGTACTTCGACCGGGCCCATCTCGTTGGGGGTGAGCTTGATGTGGGCGTGGCCGATCTTCTGGTCGGCCAGCCAGCTCAGGCGCGCGCCGATGGCATCGTCGAAGGTGTCGCTGCCCATTTCCGGGGTCGGCGTGGGCGAGGCGCTGAAGATCGGCGCCGGGTCCTGCAGGCGGGTGAGCGTGGGCGCGGCGGTGGGCAACACGAACGCCGGGGCATCCGGTGCGTCCACGGCGGCGGTGTCGTCGGCCGGGTCCAACGCCTTGGCGGCCATGCTCATCAGCGCGGCGGTCTGCGCGTCGCCGCTGACCGCAGTGGTCGAGGTTGGCTTGGCGCCTGCGGCGGCAGCCGGCGCCAGCCCACCCAGGGCGGGCAGGGCCGTGGTGGCGGTTGCGGCATTGCCGGCTGTGGGTGCGGTGGCGTCGGTCGGCACTGCGGTGGCGGTCGGCGTGGCGCCGGCCGCATTGGCCATGCTGGCGGCCAGCGCAGCGGCAGCGGCGGCCAGCACATCGCCGCCCGGTACCGCCTGGGCCAGCAGGCTCAGGCCAAAACCGCCCAGGCCGGCGGGCGGCCAGCCGGCCTCGGTGGGCGTGGCTGCATCGGCGGGCGCGTCCTTGCCGTCCTTGCTGGCGGTTGCGCTTTTCCCGCTCGCGGCGGCGGCACTGCTGTCCTTGGCTGCCGGTTCCTTGGCGGGCTGGGCTGGCTTGGCATCGGCATCCTGGGCGCGCGGGCGCCTGGTCGCATCGCCGGGCGCGTCATCGCCCTGTTCGTCGTCAGAGCGATTCTTGTCGGATTGGCTGGATTTGGCGGCAGGCGGCTTGGCCGGCACGCGCTCGGGCGCCTGCTGCGGGGCCTGGTTGGGCGTGTTGGCCGGAGTGAGCATGCGCGCAAACTGGTCCTGCGCCGGATCCTGCTCGGACGAGGGGTCGCTGTAGCTGGACTTCTTGCCGGTGCTGGCAAGCGCGCCAAGGCCGGCGGCAAAGGCGGACAGGGGGTTCATACGGCGTCTCCGTGAGTATCTTCGGCCCGCGCCAGGCGCGAGCGGCGTGCGCCCAGATCGTCCATTTCGCGCTGGTCGCGGCGTTCGATCACCTTGTTTTCCTGGGCGCGGTAACTGGCCGCCAGCTGCTCCAGCACCTGCTTCTCGCGGCTGGCCAGCAGCAGGCGGGTGCGTTCGGATTCGACCTTGGCGCGGTTGCTTTCCACGGTCTGGGCCTGTTGCAGCACGGCGCTGTCGAGCCGGTCCAGGAACGCGCGGCGGTTGCTCAGCGCCACGGCGCTGGTACCGGCCATGTGGCTGTTGGCGTATTCCTCGGCATAGCGGCGCAGTTCTTCCAGGCGCGACTGGTGGGTGTCCAGCACGCGCTGGCGCTCGGCCAGGTCGCGGGCCACCTTGTCTTCCTGTTCCTGCGCGCGGCGCAGCAGGGGGTCGATTCGCTTGGACTGGATCATGGATTAGTTCTCGGGTTCCACCAGCTGCTGCAGCGCGGACAGGCTGTCGCTCAGCAGCGAGGCCTTGTGCACGTCCTGGCCAAGGAATTCGACGATCTCCGGCCAACGCGCCAATGCTTCGTCGGTGGCCGGATCGCTGCCGCGCTGGTAGGCGCCGATGGCGATCAGGTCGCGGTTGGCGGTGTAGGCGGAGAGCAGGCGCTTGAGCTTGCGGATGCGCAGGCGCCAGGGTTCGTCGGCGATGTCCTGCACCACGCGGCTGACCGAGGATTCCAGGTCGATGGCCGGGTACAGGCCGCTGTCGGCTACCCGACGCGAGAGCAGGATGTGGCCGTCCAGGATGGCGCGGGCGGCGTCGGCGATCGGGTCCTGCGGATCGTCGCCTTCGGTCAGCACGGTGTAGAAGGCGGTGATCGAGCCGCGGCCCTTGGCGCCGTTGCCGGCGCGTTCCACCAGCGCCGGCAATTTGGCGAACACCGACGGCGGGTAGCCGCGGGTGGTCGGCGGCTCGCCGACCGACAGGCCGATCTCGCGCTGCGCCTGCGCAAAGCGGGTCAGCGAGTCCATCAGCAGCAGCACGTTCAAGCCCTGGTCGCGGAACCATTCGGCGATGGCGGTGGCGCGGTAGGCGCCATGCAGGCGTGCCAGCGGCGGGCGGTCGGCCGGCGCGGCCACCACCACGGCGCGGCGCAGGCCTTCTTCGCCCAGGGTGGTTTCGACGAAATCGCGCACTTCGCGGCCACGTTCGCCGATCAGCCCCACCACGATGACATCGGCCGAGGTGAAGCGGGTCATCATGCCCAGCAGCGTCGATTTGCCGACGCCGGAGCCGGCGAACAGGCCTACGCGCTGGCCGCGGCCGATCGGCAGCATGGCATTGATGGCGCGCACGCCCACGTCCAGCGAGGTGGTGATGGGTTCGCGCGCCAGCGGGTTGATCGACACACCGGCCATGCCGATGCTGCCTTCGGCGCGGATCGGGCCCTTGCCGTCCAGCGGGGTGCCGTCGCTGTCGATGACCCGGCCGAGCAGGCCTTCGCCCACTTCCACGCCGCCGCGGCGCCGCGAGGGCACCACGCGGGCATTGGGCAGCAGGCCGTGCAGTTCGGCGCTGGGCATCAGGTAGGTGCGTTCGCCGGCAAAGCCGACCACTTCCGCATCCACCCAGCCGCCGTCCACTTCCACCTTGCAGGTGGCGCCCATCGGCGCTTCGCAGCCGGTGGCTTCCAGGGTCAGGCCGACGGCGCGGCGCAGGATGCCTTCACGGATCAGGGTGCGGCCCGCGGCCGGGTCCAGGCCCAGGCCGCCCAGGCGGGTGGCCAGGCGCAGATTGCGTGCATCCAGCCAGTCGGCCGGGGTGGCTCCCAACAGGGCGCTCACAGGCCTGCTCCGGATTTACGCATGACCGTCTCCAGCGCAGCCCGCAGGCGCGCGTCCAGGGTGCCGTCCACGCGCACGCTCTCGGCGTGCACGCGCAGGTCGCCGCGGCTCAGGCTCATGTCCGGGGCCACGCGGGTGGTGCTGCTGGGCGCCAGGTGCGGCAGCAGCGCGGTGATGTCGTCCGGGTGCAGGCGCACTTCGACCTCGCGGCCGGCGCCGCCGACCGCATCCACGGCCTCGCCGACCAGGTCGGCCAGCAGCTGCGGATCGGCCTGGTAGGCACGGCCGACCAGCTGGCCGGCGATGCGCACGGCCAGCTCGCCGAGCGCGCCGACCACTTCGTTTTCCAGCCGCGCCAGCGGGCGGGTGAAGTTGTCCAGGATGCCGTCGATCTGCGCGGTGAGGCGGCGCACTTCCGACTGGCCCTGGGCAAAGCCTTCGGCATGGCCGCGGGCAAAACCCTCCTGCTGGGCGGCGTCCTGGATGGCCTGGATCTCTTCCAGGGTGGGCGGGCGCAGCACCGGCTCCAGCACGGCAGGTTCGTCGTACTCCGGCTCCGGCAGGGCCGGGGCCATGTGCAGGTCGGGGGCCAGCCAGCGGGTGACCACGTCGTTCATACCATCGCCTCCGCACCGGCGCCGCCCAGGCTGATGGCGCCTTCGTCAGCCAGGCGGCGGACGATGGTGAGGATTTCCTTCTGCGCCGCTTCCACGTCGGCCAGGCGCACCGGGCCGCGCGCTTCCATGTCCTCGAGCAGGATCTCGGCCGCGCGCTGGGACATGTTGCGGGTGATCTTCTCGCGCACCTTGACGTCGGCGCCGCGCAGGGCCAGGCCCAGGCGCTCGCCGGAGACTTCGCGCAGCAGGGTCTGCAGGCCGCGGTCGTCCAGGTCCACCAGATTGTCGAACACGAACATCAGGTCCTGGATCTTGCCGGCCAGGTCGGCATCGATCTTGCCGATCTCGCCCAGCACGCCCTGGTCGGAGCCGGTGTCCAGGAAGTTGAGGATGTTGGCCGCCACCTTGATGCCGCCCACGTTGGACGACTTCAGGTTCTGGTTGCCGGCGAACTGGCGTTCCATGATGTCGTTGAGCTCGCTCAGCGCGTTCGGCGGAATGCCGTCCAGCGTGGCGATGCGCAGCAGCACGTCGGCGCGGGTACGCTCGGGCAGCAGCTTCAGCGCCTCGGCGGCCTGGTCGCTGTCCAGATGCGCCATCACGATCGCGATGATCTGCGGGTGTTCGTTGCGCACCAGGTCGGCGACCGCGCGCGGGTCCATCCACTTAAGGGTGTCCAGGCCGGTGGTGTTGCGGCCCAGCAGGATGCGGTCGATCAGGCCGCCGGCCTTGTCGGCACCCAGCGCCTGGATCAGCACGTTGCGGATGTAGTCGTCGGCGCCCACGCCCAGCGAGGTCTTGCCGGCCAGTTCGCCGTTGAACTCGTCCATCACCTTTTCGACCTGATCGCGCGAGATGCCGGTCATGGTGGCCATGGCGATGCCGATCTTCTGCACCTCCTTGGGGTCCATGTGCTTGAGCACTTCGGCCGCATCGCTTTCCCCAAGCGACAGCAACAGCACGGCGGCGCGCTGTACGCCGGTCATCGGTGGTGTATCAGGCTTCACTGGCGACCCATCCCTTCACGACTTGAGCGACACGTTTCGAATCGGCTTTGACCGCCTCGCGAGCCACGCGCATGCGCTCTTCGTAGGCGTCCGGCAGGGCGATCGGGCTCTTCTTGTCCTGACCGATCTGCGCGGTGTCTTCTTCCAGGCGGGGCATCAGGTCGTCGTCTTCGTCGACCATCCGCACGTCGGCGCTCTGCGGAGTGCCATCGTTGCCAGCCTTGCCCTGCTTGTCCTTGACCGCGGTCACGCCGGTGAGCTGGCGCAGGGTGGGGCGTACCACGCCGAACAGCAGCGCCAGCACCACCACCGCACCGACCAGCAGGCGCAGACCGTTCTGCACGCGCGGGTCTTCCCACCACTTCGGGCCTTCCTCGCCCGCCACCGCCTCCCGCACGAACGGGGCATTCATCACCGACACCGTGTCGCCACGTGCCGCGTCGAAGCCCACTGCCTGCTTGACCAGGCCTTCGATACGGGTGAGCTCGGCAGCGGTCAGCGGCTGCTCCACCATCTTGCCCTTGGCACCGGGGCGCGGGACGTTGTCCAGCAACACCGCCACCGACACCCGCTTGATACGGCCGGCCGGCTGACGGGTGTGTTGCAAGGTTCGGTCCAATTCGTAGTTGCGGGTGGCGCTCTTGGAACTTTCGGTCGGCGTGGCCGGGGCGGCGGCCTGGCCATTGGCGGCCGCCGGGGTGCCCGGCGCGCCGGCCACGGCCGGAGCCGGCGGCTGGCCAGGGCTGTTGCTGGTGGCGCCCGGAGGGCCCTGCGGGCCGGTGGCGCTGGTGCTGGTGTCGCTGACCTGCTCGCTGCGCAGCTTGGCCGGCTCGCCGTTGTAGAGCTCGCGGGCCTCTTCCACCACCGAGAAGTCCATGTCCACGCTGGTTTCCGGATTGACCCGGCCCGGGCCGGTCATCGGCTCCAGCAGCTCGCGGATGCGCTGGTTGTAGGAGCTTTCCTGGCGGCGCACCTGTTCGAACTGGGCGGCGTGCTGGGCGGCGTCGCTGTTCGGGTCGGCGATGGAGAGCATGCGGCCGCTCTGGTCGACCACGGTCACCCGCTCGGGGGTCATGTCCGGGATGCTGGACGCCACCAGGTTGACGATGGCATCGACCTGGTTGCGCTCCAGGCCCTGGCCGCCGCGCAGTTCCAGCACCACCGAGGCACTGGCCACATCACGCTGGCGGGTGAAGGCGCTGGGCTTGGGAATGGCCAGGTGCACACGGGCTTCGCGCACCGGGCGCAGGGTGCCGATGGTGCGCGAGAGTTCGGTTTCCAGCGCGTGCTGGTAGCGGGCGTTTTCCACGAACTGGCTGACGCCGAAGCCCGGGTCCTTTTCCATCAATTCGAAGCCGCCGCCGGTTTCCTTGCCGGTCAGGCCGGAGCCGGCCAGCTTCAGGCGGGCGTCGTACAGGCGGTCCTGCGGCACCGAGATGGCGCCGGTGGCCTGGTCGATCTTGTAGGGGATCTGCGCGGTGCGCAGCAGGTCGGCCGCCTCGGCATTGCCCTTTTCATCCAGGCCGGTATATAGCGCCTGGTAGCCGGGTTGCTGCGACCAGAAGAACACCGCCAGGCCGGCTGCGACCGCCAGGGCGATCATCGCCATCATGGTCAGCTTGCGGGTGATCTGCAGGCTGCGGACACGGTCGAACCACTGACCCGCCTTCTCGGCGTTCTGGTTCACGTTTTCTCTGCTGATCGCGAGTGCCATGTGTCGTCAATCCTTACAGCGGCATGTTCATGACGTCCTGGTAAGCCTGGACGAGACGGTTACGGACTTCCACGGTGGCGCGGAAGGCCACCTGGGACTGCTGGGAGGCGACCATGACCCGGGCCAGATCGGCACTGGGGTCGCCCATTTCAAACGCCTTGGAGAGCGCACCGGCCTTCTGCTGGGCCTCATTGACGCCGCCGATGGCGCCGCGCAAGGTCTCGCTGAAGCTCGGTGCCTGGGTGGCCGGGGTCCCCTGTGCGCCGGCCAGCCCCTGGATCTGGTTGCCGCGCGCCGCATCGCCCACCGCGCCCATGGGGCCTTGGCCCATCTGCGTCTGGTAGCTGCGGATCTGCGAGAGGATGGAGGTGACGGAATCGCTCATGGGTGCGGTCAGCCAGGGAGGCAGTGACACCAATGCAAGCGGCGTGCCGAAATGGTGCCGGGATTCCGGCGCGGGGGCGTTCATGTCGCGGCTGTTGTGGTCGCGTCGCAGCGATAGTGCCCCCATCCGCCCTTCGGGCCCCTTCCCCCGCAAGCGGGGGAAGGGGGCCGGTGGATGGTCCGTCGCGGGGCAACCGACAGATCACACGCAGCCTGGCTTTCCTTCTCCCGCCCGCGGGAGAAGGTGGCGCGCAGCGCCGGATGAGGGCGCACCGTCAATTGCCACGCGGCTGCAGACATGGCAACCCGCGGCATCAGAGTGAAAACGCAGATCTCCATCAGTGTGGACGCATGCCCCCATCCGCCCTTCGGGCACCTTCCCCCGCAAGCGGGAGAAGGAAGCCGGTGATGGTCAGCTGCGGCGCAGCCGACAGATCACGCACAGCCAGGCATCCCTTCTCCCGCCGGCGGGAGAAGGTGGCGCGCAGCGCCGGATGAGGGCGCGCTGTCAATTCACATGCAGTCAGACAGTCGTTCTACTGCAAGTGAGGAAACGCTGAAGCAGCGCACCCGCGCGCTAGTCAGGCAACCACGCGGCTCGCCAGGTGTCCAGATTGCTGCCGCTCAACATCCAGTCGCGCCGCACCACCTCGCGCAAAGCCGCACCCTTGGCGCGTGCAGCCTCCAGGTCCGCCAAGTGCTCGCGGATCGCGCCGATCCAGTCGCGATACCGGTTCTTCACCAGCGTCACCGGCAGCTCGCCCTGATAACAACGTACATCGCTGGCAATCACCGGATAGCCGCAGGCACCGTACTCCAGGAGCCGCAGATTGCTCTTGCACGCGTTGAACAGGTTTTGCTCCACCGGCGCCAGCGCCAGATCCAGGTCCAGCGCCGCCAGCGCGGCGGGGTACTGATCGATCGGCACGCCCGGCTGGAACTGATGGATATGCTGGCGCAGCGCGAACGGGTACATCCCCATGAACACCCATTCCACCTCGTCGGCCAGCTCCTTCACTACGTCGGCAATCAATTCCAGGTCGCCGGTATGGCTGGCGCCGCCAGCCCAGCCGATCCGCGGCTTGCCACCCTGGCGTTCGGCCCGCTCGGGCAGATGTTCCCACCAATGCGGCG
This sequence comes from Xanthomonas campestris pv. badrii, assembly GCF_012848175.1. NCBI lineage: Bacteria > Pseudomonadati > Pseudomonadota > Gammaproteobacteria > Lysobacterales > Lysobacteraceae > Xanthomonas > Xanthomonas campestris. The sequence goes on from NZ_CP051651.1 coordinate 1,924,177, forward strand.
GCAGGCGGTTTTCGGCGACGCGGATATCGCTGTGCAGCCCGGCAAACGCCTCGGCCAGGGCAGGGGTGGAGACCACGAAACGGTCCACCATGCCCAGCCCGCGCCGCACCGTCTTCAGGATGTCCTTGGGCATCTGCGCCCGGTGCGCGTTCTTCAGCGGCAAATTGGGCAGGTAATCGTCCAGCTCGTAGACCTTGAACGCGCGCGACAATGCCTTCATCCGCCGCATCGCCTCCAGCCGCGCCTCGCCGACCTGGCGCTGCAGGATCACCACGTCAGGATCCTGGCGCGCCAGTTCGGCGATCTCCAGGTAGCCATTGAACAACACCCCTTCGGCCAGTCCGGCTTCGCGCAGGGCGCGCAGCGGCTGGATCACCCGGTAGTGGCCGCAGCCTTCGATGTCCGCCGGCAATGCCATCACCCGCGGCAGCGGCCGCCACGACTGCAGCGGACGCCAGCTGGCGCGCGGGTCTGCCAGCTGGAAGCCGGCGCCCGGGTCCAGCGAAAACCCCGGGTTGTAGGCCGGGTCATTGGCCATCAGCGGCAGCCAACGCGCATATATCGCTTCTTCGTCCAGCGCCGTGGCGGCGGGCGGCTCCAGCGGGTCGATCAGCAGCTGCGCGCGCGCTGCGAACACATTGAGGTAGCCGGCCTGGTGCAGGCGCAGGCACAGGTCCGCATCGCTCCACGGCGCCAGTTCCGGTTCCAGCGCAAAACCGCCAGCGTCCAGGAACAGCTGGCGCGGCAGCATCAGGCACTCGCCACTCAGCGCGGCGTAGTTCTGGTCCAGCTGCAGGCGTTGCAGGTAACCGGAGTCGTCGAAGGCACTGCCTGCGAAGGCCCGCGCCACCGGCGCCCCCAGGCCCAGCAGCAGGCCGGCATGGTGCACGGTGCCATCGCCGCGCAGCAGCTTGCCGCCCACCGCGCCCACCTCCGGCCGCAGTGCGTGGTTGAGCAACTGCTCCAGCCAGTCTGCCTTCATCACTGCCGCACCTGCGGCCAGCCATAGCAGCACGTCCCCACGCGCATGCTCGGCAGCGGCATTGCAGACTGCTTCGCGCGACGGCTCGGCGGCGAAGCGCAACACGCGGATTTGCTGCATCCCCAACCCATCGATGCCGGCCAGCCAGTCGCGCAATTCCGGCTGGCTGCTGGCGCGGTCCAGCAGCAGCACTTCGTAGTGCGGGTACGCCGTGTTGGCCAGGATGCTCTCCAGGCAGCGCTGCACCTGCGCCAGGCGGCCATCGACCAGCACCAGGATGCTGACCAAAGGCTGCTGCGCGTGCCGATACTCCAGCGCATGACGGCCAGGGCCGGCACTGTGCACCTGCGCCTCTGCATAACCGCGCGCAGCGAGATGACGCGCAATGGCCTGGTGTTCGTCGGCATCGCCGTGCCGGGTTTGGGAGGAGGACGCCAGCAGCGGCTCGGCGATATGTTGCACACCAGCCAGCCCGTGGCGTTCAACCAGACCCAACTGGTAATTCAGCTCGAAGGCCGCGCCCGGACCTGCCGGAAATCCGCCATCAGCCACCAGCGTGGTCTGGCGGAACAGCCAGTGCCGCGACAGCGTGGAAGGTGCGCTCAGCAGCGCGTCCAGGTACAGCGCCGGCCGCAGCGCCAGCCCCAGCTGGCGGTCGTCCAGCGCCACCACTTCGTCGGCGTATACCGCCTGGCAGGTGTCCGGCAGCGCGAGCAGGCCCAACGCCACCACGGTCAGCCCGCTGAGGGTGAACACGGCACCGGCGTCGACCAGCAGCACCCAGTCGATACCCTGCTGCGCGGCAATGGCCTGGTTGAGTGCCGGCACCAGGCCGTCGTTGTCGATCAACACTCCGCGTGCGGCATCGCTGACCTGCGCCGGCGAGGCGCTGAGCACCCAGGTCTGCTGGTTTGGATAGCTGTTGGGCGCCTGCAGGCTGGCCAGCGTGGCGGCCACGGCCTGGGCATCGCCAGCGCGGTCGATCAGCATCACCGCAATCCGTGGCCCGCCGGCATGCGCATGCAGGCGCGCATCGATCAACGCGCGCTGCACATCGCTGGGGTGCCGCACGCCCAGCCAGGTCGCCGGCGATACCTGCTCGGCCATGCCGGCGCTGCGCATCAACGCATTGACCAGATCCACCGACTTGAACACCCGCGCCTTGTGCGGACTGAGCGGCGCCACCCGCACCTGCCGGTTGTCACCGCTTTCGCGCCGCCAACCGAGCTGGCGGATGCCCTGGCGCAAGTCTTCATGCCCCTGATCGCCGACCCCGACCTGATCGCGCCCGGCCTGGCTGAACTGCGCGCTGGACACCCGGAAGTGCGTCAGCGGGCTGGCCAGAAACGCCAGGTTGCCGTGACGCAGCAGCTTGACGTAGATCGCCAGATCGCCCACCCAGTCGATGGCCTTGCCGTTCAACATCATCAGCGTGTCGCCCAACGCCACCAGGTCGGCGCACCGGCACAGCACGCAGCTGGGCTCGCCGATGAAGTTGATGGCGTGGTCGGACAGGAACGACACCAGTTCCGGCCCATCGATCAGCACGTCTTCATCGAACGGAAAGCTGGTGGCCAGGATGTCCGGCAACGGCGCGCCATCGTCGTCGATGCGTTGCCGACGTGAGGACGCCATCGCCGTGCCCGGGTTGCGCTCGATCGCTTCCACCAGCTGAGCAATGCAATCGGGCTCCAGCACATCGTCGTCATGCAGGAACTTGACGTATTCGCCTTGCGCCAGGCCGATGCCCTTCAGCGTGCTACCTAGCTCACCCAGCCGCGTCGGATTGCGGCGGTAGCGGATCGGGAAGGGGGCAGACGCCAGGCGAGGCGCCAGGATGGACTCGATCGCGCCATCGGCATTGTCGTCGCAGATCACCAGCTCCAACGCTGGATAGGTCTGCGCCAGTACGCTGTCCAGCGCCTGCGCGAAGTAGCGCGGCTTGTAGGTCGGCATGACGATGCTGACCAGGGCAGGAGAGCTCACGGGTGGTCGTCCGAGTTGATCATTCAAGAGTTATCCGATGTTGACGCGATGCCGGAGCAAATCGGGCCGATCACCCAGGAGGTCAGTGGGCATCGAACTGATCGAGAGTCGATGCAATATGCATGCCGCTCGGATCATGATGCGTCTCCATCGAGAGATTGGCTGCGATGGCACTGGGAGCAGGCCCTTACAAACCGTGAATGTCCCCAGGCTTACTCCGCCCAGGGCGGTGGTGCGGCACCGGCGACAGGCGATGCATACAGAACGAGGTCGTAGTAGTGGCCGGGAGAGTGCTGGCGTAGACGGAAGTGATAACCGTCGACCAATTTGTCCAGTTGTTCCACGATATCCAGTAAATCCTGGGCGTAGTGGTAGACACAAATCGCCATGCGGGGGCGCTGGCTACGGATGAGGTGAGATGCGCCTTCCAGTGCCCTGGCTTCAAATCCTTCGATGTCCAACTTCAAGAACGTCAGCTTTTCCAATTCGTCGTCTAGGCATGTGGTCGCCACGGAAATTCCACCACCCGGCGATACATGGCTGGAAACCGTGCCGGTCTCCTCGAAGCGCAGCGTCGTATGTTCATTGGAGATGGCTTTTCTGATGGTCTTGAAATTATGCGGGGGAAGAGGGATGGCGCTCGCGATGCCCTCCAGTTTCTGAAAGTTGATTCCATCGGGTTCGAAAGCGGTGATGCTTTCGTAGCGAAAGCGGGATGCTTCTAGAAACTTGCGGACGATGGGGCCCTGGAAGGCGCCGCCATCGCAGAAATGTTCGCGCTGGCCTAGCTGGAATGTGCTGCTGTCGGCGTATTCTGAGAAGTATTCATTGATCGGCGTCGCCCAGCAGTCCAACAGAAGGCTGGAATCATAAGTTAAGCGGAACAATAGGTTGCTGTAGAGCGTAAAGACGCTCAAATCGTCATCCAGTCGATCCGCAAATCGCAGAAATTCGTCCAGGCGCAGAAGCGTCCGCTGACGGTAGACCTGAGCAGGCTCGTACACGGCGACCAGCCCACAATGCGCAACGGCGAGACAGGCATCTACCCTTTCAATGCCTGCTTGCTCGCAGAGCTCACGGGTCAAGCCCAACTCTCCTGGGCTGTAAGAAAAATCGATGGCCAATGCCTGGGAATGCTGAGCCGCCTGTTCGATGAACTGGTGCGAACTCCAACGCGGCACTCCATGAACGATGTCGTCGTCGCTTGGCTGGTCATCAATGGCCGCAATGACATGGCTGGGGCGCTGAACGAGCTGTGGGCCATAAATGTTGCCAAGGCCCGAGCGCGGTTGGAGCAGAAAAAGCGGGCGCTGCTCGAAACTTGGAATCAGCGGATCAACGGAAGGCGCAACGCTCAGTTGCTCAATGCCCGCGCTAGTACAGAGGTTAGTTGCAAACGCCCGTCCGCGCTCGCTGCAAGAGAAATCGATCGCGATTGCGTCGGCGTACTGGCCCGCTCTGGCAAGAAACTCGTGACTGCTCCAGCGCGGCGCGCCGTGGATGCGGTCCAGGTGGATGCTTTGGTCATCAATTGCGGCAACAACATGGCGTAGGCCGGCAACGACTCTCAGACCATGGGCCATGCCTATATAGGACTCGGGAGCGACAAGGAATACAGGGCGGTCGGCAATCGCGGGTAGGCGCGCAATGACATCCTCAAGCGCAGGGCGCTCCTGCTCCGCGATACGTAGAATCTGTTGGCGAAGCTGCTCATTTCTGGAGTTCATGAACGTCTGTCCCGTAGGTAAGAATGGGGGTGTCATAGCGTGCGTCGAAATAGATCTTGGCAGGCACGTTCTCGCAGTAGACATGCGGCCAGCCAAGTTCAGAGCTACGTCCCACCGTGACGCCAACTCGTACAACGGCGCCGGTCTGCTGAAAGGAGAGCGTCATCTTCGCGGATCGGCACCGCCAATGGCAGCCGCGCGCGCTTAGCGTAAGTGCCGGCGTAGATCGTCCCAGTCAAGCAGGTCCGTGGCCACACCGCGTGCTGCCAGGAGGTCTGAGTACTGCTGCAAATCATAGGACAACGCTGATCGCAGCGAGTCGAACTTCGGTGCGTCGAAGTCGGGCTTCTGCTCATCGAAGGAAAGGTCGCGGCTAGTGAAGCCAAACTCTACTTCATTCGTCTCAGGTACCTCACCGATCAGCCTCGACAGGAATTTTACACGGTTCGCTTCGTCCTTCAGCTTATCGAGTGAGATAAGGATCAGGTCTTCCGGACGGTACCGATCAAGGAAGCCCCTAATGCCGGCGTAATAGAAGCTCGCCATCAGGACAGACATGAAGGGGAAGCTCCGGCGAGTCATCAGGAATGCTGTTTCGTAATCCAGCCGGCCTGCGAAGTCTCCTTGTCGGAGTCTATCGATCTCTGCATCGAAATGGCGCTCGACGTAACCAGAGGAAACCCGAGGGAACACGCGCACTTGAAGGTCCTTCTCTTCCTGGTAGGGAGTGGACGCGGTGATCTTTGGCAACAGCGTCCCACCGCGGGCCGTGGTGGTCCCAGAGGCATTCAGGTAGCTGTTGGAAAGTGCCAGCGCCTCGCTTTCCTGGAGAGCGTTGATCTTATTCATGCGGTAGGAACTCCAGGTCCGCTCGAAGGAATTGCGCAGGCATAGCACGATTCGGGTGTTATGTTCGGGCAGCCGCGAGATCGCATCGGGACTGACGGCGTAGCCGGAGCTGGCATCCAGCCACGGCAGTTGCGCCGGTGCGGGCAGTGACGGCGGCGTGCCTGGAATCAGGTAACCATGCGGTTCCTTGATATCCTCGACCAAATACTGTGCGATCCCGCTTTTGGTCAGCCAGCCGGCCAGAGTCGTGGTCCCGCATTTCGCCATACCGGCGAGGAATATGTAGTTGGTTTTCATTGTGCGACAGGCGTGGGGCCTGGCTCCTGCGTTACTGTCCGTAGACCAGGATGGGTTCGTCACAGCGGATGTCGTACACCGTGCGGCTGGGTACGTCCCGGTCATACAGCCGTGGCCAGCCCAGTTCGCAATGGCGGCCGATCCGTACTCCAGGGCCGACCACTGCTCCCATACGCAGGATGGCGTGCGCGCCGATCTCGGTGCCGTGGCCGATACTGACGCCCATGTCGCACCAACATGAGGGGCGCAGATGCACGCCTGCGCCGATCTTGACCCCGCTATGCAGCACGGTGTTGTAGTCGATACGGCTGCCCGCGCCGATCACCACGCCGTCGCCGATGAAGCAGTTGCGGCCGATCACGGCATCGGCAGCGACCATGGCTGAAGTGCTGACGAAAGACTCCAGGCTGAAGCCGCGCGCCATCGCCAGCTGCATCAGCTCCGTGCGCTTGAAGTTGCCGAAGCGTTCGTCGTAGGCGATGAACAGTCTGTCCTCGGCCGGGTCCAGGCCCTCCAGCGCATCCAGGTCGAAGCTATAGTCGGTGCGTAGCGAAACCTCGATCTTGCGTACGTCGGCCTGCGGCTCGGCCTGCTTCCAGGCATTGAAAACCTGCTCCAGGCAGATGCCGGTTCCGATGACGCATCTAGATGCCATGTTCTGTCTCCATCAGTGTTGCGTACCAACGCTCCACCAAGCGGTTGGTGAACTCGTAGACCCCTTGGGTTGGCATCGGTGCGTCCATGTGCAGCGCTGACTGCACCTGTTCCATGATCTCCACGTCCTCGCCTGTCACCAGCCGGCTGCCATGCATGTGCGTAAGCAGGTTCCAGCTGGAAAAGGCATAAGGCTTCTTCTTGCGCGTGGTGAACCAATAGATTTCCAGGTCGGTCCTGTCCGGAGCCACGGGAATGTGATGCTCCAGGGTGAAGGAATAGCCGCCGTTGGGGCAGGCGATATGCATGTTGGGAAAAGCCAGCCAGTTGAAATAGGCGTCCTGTTCGCCCCAGCGCTCGACCATGTCATGGAACGGCATACGCTTGGGCTCGGTGATCGGTGCGTCAGCGCTTGCCGAGCTGAAGCGGCGCATCTCCGCGCGTAGCCCGGTGGGGCTGGTGTCGGCCAGGGGACGGAGGCCTTCGGCCGCCAGTTCAGTATCGACGTAGGGGATGAAGTCGAATTCCCGGGCGAGGCTCTTAGGGTGGACAAAGCGTGGGTGATTGCCGTCGCGTAGGTTCTCGTACGCCAGCTTCCAGTTGAACTTGCAGTGCCAGGTGGTCACCATCACCTCGCCGTCGTACAGGTTGGAGCTGCTTTCCAGCATGGAAATGAAGTGCGCGGGGAACTGTTCCTCGATTGGCATCGGGTTACTGTCAAGGTTGACGAATAGCACGTTACCGATCGCGTGCAGTGCGAACTCCCGCAGCCGGAGCTTCTGTTGTTCGGCCCGGCTTATGCGATACAGGGCACGACATTCGGGGATGTTCTTGATCGCACCGTCCTGGTCGTAGCTCCAAGCGTGGTAGGGACATACCAGCGGGCGTCGTCCGATCGGCGCGGTCTGCAGCGGCGCGCTTCGGTGCAGGCACACGTTCTCGAATGCGCGTAACTGGCCGTTGAAATTCTGGATGACGACCGGGATGCCGGCGATCTTGCGGGTGACGAAGTTGTTGTTCTCTGTCAGCAGGGTCTTCAAACCGGCGAAAAGCCAAACCTTGCGAAAAATTTTTTCCTGTTCACGGGAAAAAATCTCTGGTGACAGGTAGTACCTGGGATGCATTCGCGAGCGCATGAGTCACTGCCTTGTCAAATGTCTTTCTGGAACACGATGCGGGCAGGGTTGCCAAACACGCTGGCGCCGGCTGGTACGTCCTTCACCACTACCGAGCCGGCGCCGACCACCGCACCGTCGCCGACGTGGATGCCGGGAATGATGGTGGCGTGCGGGTGGATCGTTACCTCGTTGCCAATCACCACGCCGCCGCCGATGAAGACGAAGCTGCCGATTTGCACGTAGTCGCCGATGTTGACTTCGTGCGCGATGATCGAGGTGGACAACACAGTGACGAATTCGCCAAGCCGGCTGCCCGAGCCAATGGAGACGCGCGAATCGAATACGCTGCCCCGACCGATGTAACCAACAGCTGCTTCGCGCGACGGAGGCGGGTGGAACACAATGAAGTCTGCGCCCTTCTCGATGAGCGCCCGAGCGTAGCGTCGCCTCGCTGCGGGGTTACCGATCGCGCAGATGAAGATGTCGCCTTCCACCGGTTGGTAGGTGGCAGGGTCGCCGACGATCGGCCAGCGCGAGGTGCCCTGCAGGTGCATACGGTCATCCAGAAAACCTTTGATGTCCCATTCGACACCATGGGCCGGGTCTTCGTGATACGCCAGCGATGCGATGTCTCGTGCGAAACCGCCGGCGCCAATGATCAGCAGGTGAGATGGTGGGTTGGGTCTATTAGCCGTCATGCGAATTCCACGCCGCCATCCATGCTGAAAGCCTGTCCAGTCACCTTGGTGCTGGCGTCGGACAGGAAGTACAGGCATGCCAGTGCCACGTCATCGGGTTGTCCGATGCCCAGCGGATAGCGCTTGCGGCTTTCCTCGAACCAGGCCTTGTCCTCGTTGATCAATGAGGTCTCGACCAGGCCGGGGCACAGCGCATTGGCGCGAATCTTCCGCCGCGCCAGTTCCAGTGCCAACGGGCGCAAGGTACCGATCAGAGCGGCTTTCGAGCCGGCATACGGGCCGACGCCGACGGTGCCGGTCAGCGCCGCAATGGACGAAATGAACAGCACCGACCCACCGGGACGCAGTGACTGCCGTGCCAGCAGATGCCGTGTCAGCATCACCGGCGCCATGTAGTTGATATCCATCACCTCGCGCAAGAACCTGTCGCTGACCAGCTTCATTGGCGAAAGCCCGCGAATGCCGGCACTGTGTACCACGCCGTCAACCGGCCCGCACTGCGCAGCCAGGTCCTGTAGCACGGACGCCTCGCTCAGGTCGCCAGCAAACAGGCGGTGCCCATCGCCCGGCAAAGCGGCCAGGGTAGTCTGCAGGCGCTCCTCGTCGCGCCCGGCAATCAGTAGCTGCGCGCCCGCGTTGGCGCAGGCCAACGCCACTGCTTCACCGATGCCTTTGGACGCACCGGTGACCAGCACGGTCTTGCCTTGCAAGCCATACAGATCGCGCAACAGGGCGGAGGTGGTGTCAGAAGCGGGCATGGCTGTGTCCAGGCTCATAGGCGGATCGGCAGGGAAATGCCGCCGTCGATGGTCAAGGTGCTGCGCGTGATCCAGCGGCTGGCGGTGGAGAGTAGGTAGGCCACGCCCTTGGCGACATCATCCGGATCGATGCGGCCCAGTGGGGTCAGCCCAATCTTGTCGTCCATGTCCGCGGCAGTGCCCAATTTTTTCAGCATGGGCGTGTCCACATACCCGGGCGCCACGCAATTGGCGCGGATGCCGTGCTTGGCCTGCTCCAGCGCCAACGTGCGCACCGCCGCCTCGAGCGCAGCCTTGGAGGCGGCGTAGCCTGCTGCTGCCTGCGGAGCAGCGCGTGCGGACAACGCGGTGACGTAGACCAGTGACGCTGAGCCAAGCAGACGCTTTTTGCCCAGCAACTGCTGGGTCAGGCTGACCGGCGCCAGATAGTTCACCGACAACATCTGCTGCAGGTGTTTCTCGGCGGCCATACGGAACGGCACCAGCGCGGCAATACCCGCACACGAGGCGAGCCCGTGGTAGCCCGGCGCCGCATTTACCAGCCGCTTGCGGGTGTCCTCCTCAGTGAGGTCGCCTGCGACCACCCTGTGATCGGTGCCGTGCAAGGTCGCGGCCACAGAATTCAAGCGCTCTTCGTCGCGTCCAGTCAGCACCACGGTCGCACCGAGCCGAGCGCACAACGCCGCGACCGCAGCGCCGATCCCCGAGGAGGCGCCAGTCACCAGAATGGTCTTGTCCTGCAGTCCGAATGCATCGGGGCTCGCCGACGTCATGTTCACGACTCGATCAGATCAGGAAACACCGCGCCATCGATCTGCACCAAGCAACTGCCCCATGACAGCCCGATGCCGAAGCCGCACAGCAACACGCGCTTGGGTCCGGATTCCAGTTCCTTGTTGATGCGCGCGGTCATGGTTACAGGCAGCGAGGCGCCGCTGGTGTTGCCGAAGTCGCGTAGCGTGGTGGGCACCTTTTCCACCGGCAAGCCGAGCTTCTTGCGAATGGTCTCGTTGATCATGCGGTTGGCCTGGTGGAAGACGAAGTAATCCACCTCGTCCTTAGACGCGCCGGTATAGTCGAGCAGTTTCTGTACCGCAGGCGGAATACGTTGGGTAGAAAAGCTCAGCACTGCCACGCCATCCAGTTGCAGGTCCACGCCACGCTTCCACGCGCCCTCCGGCTCCTCTCGATAGGGCACCAAGTGCTGGATGCCGACCGGCTCGCGATGCCCACCCACCGGCAGGATGATGGCTTTGTAGCCGCTGCCATCGCTGTTGAGGTCGAAATACATCGGTGGCGCGTCGGCACTGAATTCCAGCGCCGTGGCCGTGCCGGAATCGGAAAAGATCGGGTCTTCCAGGTTGGCGCTGCGGTCGCCGACCAGCAGCAGGCCCTTCTTGACGCCGCCAGCGGCGATCATCGAGCCGAGCAGGTTGATGCCGAACGGGTAGGCCGAGCAGCCCAGGTTGACGTCGAAGGCGACGGTGGCATGCGACAGCCCCAGTCGGTCCTGCAGGATGATGGCGGTGGCGGGGATCGGGTAATCCGGTGACTGCGTCACCACGATCAGCGCGTCGATCTCCTCGCGCTTCCACTGCAGTTTTTCCAGCAGCACCTCAGTCGCATCGAAGGCAAGGTCGGAAAAACACTGCCATTCTGACGCCATGCGCCGTGTCTCGATGCCGATGTTGCGCACCAGGCGCTCGCGTTCGGAGCGGATCTGCGGCCGGCAATCGGTGAGGTTGGACACGACCCGCTTTGGCACGCAGGTCGCCATGCCGGCAAAGCGAACATTGTGCAGCGTGGAGGTCGGCATGGTGCTTAGGCCTCGGTCAGTTTGTAGAGATCGCCCACGGTGACGGCGGCAGAGAGATCTTCGCCGGTGATGGTCTTGCTGTATTCCATGTCGAACATGACGATCACACCCAGCGCGGCCAGCGAATCCCACTCCGGCAATTCCAGCAGCACGGTGTCCAGCGTGACCTCCACCGGTTCCTGAAAGTCGGTGGCGGAGAGGAAGTTCTCGATAAATGTTGCCTGGGTCATGCGATCTCGCCTGGTTGCCTGTTGAAGGGATGGGAGTCTGGAATGCAGGTGCAGCGTGTTGCGATCACGTTGCCTGTTGACCGGCAATCAGATCGGCAATGGTATCGACCTGGTCGCCGGTCAAGCCGGGAAAAATTGGTAGGCACAATACTTGGGCCGCCACCGAGCGCGCCACCGGCAACCACGCCGGTGCCGACGAGGGCAGGGCGCGATACATCGGGAAGTCGCTGATCAATGGATAGAAGTACCGTCGTACCAGAATGCCGTGCTCGCGCATCAATTGGTATAGCGCATCGCGCGCCAGCGGGTAGTCGTCCTGCACCAGGATCGGAAAGTACGCGTAGTTGGGCGTGGCGTGATCGAGCCGCGCAACGCAATGGATGCCGCGAATGTCGCTCAATCGTTGCCGGTACTGCGCATCGATGGCGCTACGCTGCGCGATGGCCTCGTCGATGTGCTGCAGCTGCAGCAGACCAAACGCCGCGCTGATCTCGTTCATCTTGCCATTGATGCCGGGGGCCACCACGGTGGTCTCGTCGACGAAGCCGAAGTTCTTCAGATGCCCGATGCGTTGATAGGTCTTTTCGTCGGGACAAACGATCGCGCCGCCTTCGAAGGTGTTGAACACCTTGGTGGCATGAAAGCTCAGCACGCTCAGGTCGCCGTGGCGCAGGATCGAGCCGCCGTCATCGCGCACGCCGAAGGCATGCGCTGCGTCATAGATCACCTTGAGGTTGTAGATGTCGGCGATGCGCGTGATGGCAGTGGTATCGCAGGCGGTGCCATAGCAGTGCACCGGCATGATCGCGGTGGTCTGCGGGGTGATGGCCGCTTCGATCTTGGACGGATCCATGTTGAGCGTTACCGGGTCGATGTCCACGAACACCGGGGTGATGCTCTTCCACAGCAGCGAATGTGCGGTGGCCACGAACGAGTAGGGCGTGGTGATCACTTCGCCGGTGATGCGCAGCGCCTGCAGCGCGGTGATCAACGCGGTGGTGCCATTGGTCAGCAGTGCCAGATGCGGAACGCCCAGGTAATCGCACAACGCCTGCTCCAGCGCCCGGTGCATCTCGCCGCCGTTGCTGACGATGCGACTGGTCCAGATGCGTTCCAGGTAGGGCAGGAACTCTTCCAGCGGCGGCAGCAGCGGACTGGTGACGGGGATGGGCATCAATGCCTCGCTGGTGCGGGTGGATGTCGGGATTGCGCCGCAGCCGATGGCCGCGGGCGGTGTACCCGGAGGAAGCAAGCGCTATGCCAGCGAGCGGAACCTCACGTGCGTGCGCACGCTCAGTTCGCCAACTCGGTCTGTTCGCGGTCGATGCCGTACTTGCGCAGCTTTTCGACCAGGGTGGTGCGGCGCAGGCCTAACAGCTGCGCTGCGTGGGCGACCACGCCCTGAGTACGTTCCAGCGCCTCGTTGATCAGCGCCAGTTCGATGTTGGCCATGTGCCCGCGCAGGTCGATGCCGTCGTCGGGCAGGCTGGCTGCCGAGGCCGGTTCGGCATCGGTGGGCTTGGGCTGCAGCGTCACCACATTGCTGGACAGCGTGGTGGCGTCGGTGGGCGCGGCGACCAACGCCGGCTCCGGCGGCAACTCGACCGGAATGGACGAGGCGAAGTCACCGCGATAGCGCGCCGGCAGATCCTGCACGCGCACCAGTCCACCGGGATGCAGCACCGCCAAGCGCTCCACCAGGTTGGTCAGCTCGCGCACATTGCCGGGCCAGTCGTAGCTGCGCAGCGCCTGCAGGGCTTCGTCGGCAAAGCGCACCTCGCCGCGGCCGGTGCGTGCCAGTTGGCCGGCGATGGTCTGCACCAGCATGGCCAGATCGTCCACGCGCTCGCGCAGTGCGGGCATTTCGATCGGGAACACGTTGAGACGGTAGAACAGGTCCTCGCGGAACTGCCCGTCGCTGATGCGCGCTTCCAGGTTGCGGTGGGTGGCGGCGATCACACGCACATTGCAGCGGATGGTCTGGCCACCGCCCACACGCTCGAAGCTGCGCTCCTGCAGCACGCGCAGCAACTTGACCTGCATGGGCAGGCTCATGTCGCCGATCTCGTCCAGCAGCAGGGTGCCGCCTTCGGCCATTTCGAAGCGGCCCTTGCGTGCACTCAGGGCGCCGGTGAAGGCGCCTTTCTCGTGGCCGAAGAGTTCGCTTTCCAGCAGGTCCGGCGGGATCGCGCCGCAATTGATCGCCACGAATGGCCCGTCGCGGCGCGGCGAATGTTGATGGATGGCGCGCGCCACCACTTCCTTGCCGGTTCCCGATTCGCCCAGCACCAGCACCGTGGTGTCGAAGGCGGCCACCTGGTCGATCAGCCGGCGCAGACGCGTCACCGCTTCGCTGTTGCCGGTCGGGCCGGTGTCCTGCTGCACGCCGGCCTGGTGCTCGGCATCCAGCCGCTTGAGGCTGGCACGGCGCAGCAGCGCTTCCAGCTGCGCATGCCGCAACGGCGTATCCAGTGCCCAGACGTTGGCCTCGTGCAGGCCGTGGGATTGTGCAAACTCGCTCGGGCTGCCTTCCATCAGCAACACCGGTGGCGGCAGCTTGGCATCGGCCAGCCAGTCGAAGAATCTGTCGGCCTGCGCGGCGTCCTGCGCCGACCCCACCATCACCGCCATCCATTCGTCATGGCGGTGGCGGCCGGGGTTGATGTCGGCGCCGTCGGTGACCCAGCGGGGATTGAAGTCCATGAATTCGAGCAGCGAGACGGTGCGCTCGGCGCGGACGGCGTCGCTGTCGATCAACAGAATGCGGGACTCACTCATTCCTGGCTCCTTCCGTCAGGCCCTCCAGGATTGGCATGACTTCCTGGATGTAGGACAGCTTGCTGACAAAATTGTCAGCACCCGCGCGAAGAGCGTGTTCACGATGCTCGGCATCGTCGAAGTGGCTCGCAATCACGATATACGGCGGATCGTCCTGCGTCTTGATCAGACGCGTGGCCTGCAGGCCGCCCATCTCCGGCATGGCCAGGTCCATCAGCACGACATTGGGGCGCAGCGACTCAGAGCGCTCGATCGCTTCCAGTCCATTGGCGGCACTGCCCACGATGTTGAGCCACTCCACTTTGCGAAAATGACGCATCGCAGCGTTGATGAAGCCCTCGTGGTCGTCGACCAGCAGCACGGTGAGTTTGCTCATAGTAGTCCTTATCCCGCTCGCGCAAGCAGCGGTTTTGTGGTGCGACGGCGCTCGCGTGCCGGGGCGATGTCCAGTTGTTCGCGGTACTTGGCCACGGTCCGGCGCGCAATATTAACGCCCTGACGCGACAGCAGGCCGGCGATCGCTTCGTCGGCCAGCGGCCGGCCGGCCGGCTCGCTCTCGATCAGGCGACGCACCATGGCCTTGACCGCCTGGCCGGAGACGCTGGCGCCTTCCAGTCGCACGGCGAAGAAATGCTTGAGCTCGAAGGTGCCACGCGGGGTCTGCAGGTATTTGCCGGTGGTGATGCGCGAAATAGTCGATTCGTGCATGCCGATCTCGTCGGCAATTTCCTTCAGGGTCAGCGGTGCCATGGCTTCCTCGCCACGGGCCAGGAAGGCGGCCTGGCGCTCGACGATGGCGCGGGTGGCGCGCAGCAGGGTCTCGTAGCGCATCGACAGCCCACGGGTCAGCCAGCGCGCTTCCTGCAGCATGTCGCGCAGTGGCTGGGCGGCATCGCCGGCCTCGGCCAGCGCGCGTTCGTGCACCGGGTTGATGCTGACCCGGTGGGTGGTGGCAGGATTCAGCGCCACCCGCCAGCTGTCGTCGGCATGCCAGGCGAGCACATCCGGAATCACGCTGGCGTTGCTTTCCTGCAGCAGGTCGTCGCCTGGGCGCGGTTGCAGCGACAGGATCAGCCGCACCGCTTCGCGCGCATCGTCCACTTCTGCATCGTGGGCGCGCGCCAGCAGCGCATAGTCGTGGCTGGCCAGCAGGTCCAGATCGCCGGCCAGGATGCGGCCGGCCAGGTGACGGGCCGGCACGCGGCCGGGCAGGGCGGCCAATTGAGCCTGCAGGCATTCGCGCAGGTCGCAGGCGGCCAGGCCGGCCGGATCGCCGTGCAACAGGCGCTGGCGGATCGCTTCGACGGCCTCAACGCGCATTCCCAACCGCGTGGCGCCGAGCTGCTGCAGCGTGGACAGCGCATCGCTCAGATACCCGGCATCGTCGGTGTGCTCCAGCCAGAACGCGGCGGCCTCCAATGCGGCCTCGTCCAGATCCAGTGCCAGCTCGCGCAGGATGCGCACATGCGGGTCGGTGGATTCGCCCGCCGCCACACGCTGCATGCGGTCGTCGTCGCCATCGTTCCAGCTGCTGCCCTGCACGTCCCACATCGTGCTTTCCGGCAGCTCATCGAACGCGGCCACATCGGTGGCGCCATCGTCGTTGGTGGTGGCCTCGTCCCCGTTATCGGCCAGCTCTTCCAACTCCAGCAACGGATTGGTTTCCAGCGCGCGACGAATTTCCAACTCCAACTGCATGCCGTCCAGTTGCAACAGACGGATCGACTGCAGCAGCTGCGGGGTGAGGTGCAGTTGCTGGCCAAGCTGGGCGGAAATGGTCGTCTTCATCGAAGCGCTTCCGAAGGGCACTGCACGCAGCAGCGATGGAACGCATCTTGCAGGACAACACGACGGGTTTCTAATCGGGGAGTCAGGTGAGGCGACTGGTGATTTTCCTGACAGCCTGTCAGGAATCCCCCGACATTTTTGGCGGGCTCGAGCGTGCCTGACGGAATTCCGTCACTGTTTTTGGCCAACGTGGCCCGGATGCACCTTTCACCCTCCTGACAGCCGGGCAAACGGTCCTTGGAAGTTGCTCAAACCAGCTCGTTGTGGTGCTTGGCTGCCAGCAGCACCAGATCGTTCGCACGCCGGCAGCCCAGCGACTCCATCATGCGCGCGCGGTGGGTCTCCACCGTCTTGACGCTGATGCCGAGGTCGGCGGCAATTTCCTTGTTGCTCTGGCCGCGGCCGATCTCGCGCAGGATCTCGCGCTGGCGCGGCGACAGGGCAGCGATACCGACCGGTTTTTCGCGGCCCAGCATCGGGGCGATCATCTTCGAGGAAATCTGCGGGCTCAGGAACACCTGGCCGGCGGCCGCGGCGCGCAGCGCCAGTTCCAGCTCCAGCGGAGCGGCATCCTTGACCACGAAGCCGACTGCGCCGCGATCGAGCGCGTCGCGCACGTGCACCGGGTCGTCATGCATGGACATCATCACCACATGCGTGCGCGGTGCGGCGCGCAGCACATCGGTCATGGCGTCCAGTCCGCTGCGCCCGGGCAGCGACAGGTCCATCAGCACCAGATCGGGGCGATGCAGGGATGTCATGTCCAGGGCTTGTTGCGCGTTACTGGCCTCGCCGACGACATCGATGCCGGCGAAGGTTTGCAGCAGCCTGGACAGGCCTGCACGGACAAGGGTGTGATCGTCGACGATGATGACTCGCACGGCGCAGAAGGGACCTTTTTCGGTATAGGGCACCTTAGCCGACCCGGCGCCTGACGCCAACTGGCGGCGTCAGCGCTGGCGCCTGGCCTCGGCGATCTGACGGCGGTGCAAACGGAACAGATGACGTTCCAGAGCATCCTGCAACCCGGGGGCAAGCGGCGCGAAGCGCAGCCATAGCCACTGATCGTGGCCGTCGCTCGCGCTTGCCAGCACCTGTGCTGGAAGCTGTACAAGTTCAGGAAGCCAGTCGGACGGTTGCAGGCACACCACGCCCGTGGTGCCCGCCGCATGGCTGGTTGCGCAATTCAGGCGGATGCCGCGCACCGACCAGTGCACCAGGTTCTGGATCAGGCCACTGTCGCCCTGGCGTACCAGGCGGCCGATCAGCGCCAGCATCAGATCGAGCTTGGCGTCCATGCGCTGCACCAGCAGCGGCAGTTCGCCGCGGTCTTCGCTGGCTTCTTCGCTGCGCAGGTCCTCGACCTGGCCAAGACTGCGCAGCAGGGTTTCCGCGGCACTGTGTGCGCCGGCGTCGCCACCGGCGTGGAAGCCGGCCGGCAGACGCAATTGGCAGCTGAGCGTGTCGGCAAACAGCTCGGCCTCTGCGTCCGGCGCGAGTGTGCCGAGCGCGGACATTAGATCCGGCCGACCCGGGCGTAGGCGCGGCTGGCCGAGGAGGAGGTGCGCTGCGCGCGGATCAGCTCCAGCAACTTGCGCTGACGCTCGCGCATCAGCCGCATCAGGTCCTGGTGCATCGTCAGCAGCGTCTGCAGGGCATCGCGGTCCTGGTCGAGGTCCACGTGCTGCGCGTACTGGCGCAGGTGCAGGTCGTGCGCATCCAGCATCAGCGGCATGACTTCGAATTCCTCGTTCGCCATGGCGATCCGGATGTCGGCCATTTCGGCCTGAAGGCTTTGCACGCTATGCATGGTTGGACTCACGAAACGGCGGAGAGACCGCGTTGTTCGAGGGGGATGGAGTTCCACGCCGAGTCGATTTCGCTGAGCAGATCCAGCGCTTCGGTCAACGCGGTGTCGTCGTTGTGCAGATTGGCTGCGGTCAGGCGCTGCATGACGTAGTCGTACAGGGCCGACAGATTACCCGCAATCTCGCCGCCGGCTTCATGATCGAGCGAGCCGTTCAAGTGACCGACGATCGCGCAGGCTTCGCCGATGGCCTTGCCCTTGCGCGCCTGGTCGCCCTGCACCAGGCAGGCCTGGGCCAGACGGATGCGCTGGCAGGCGCCGGCGAACAGCAGCGACACCAGCTTGTGCGGGTCGGCTTCGGTCACGCTGGTGGACACGCCGACCTTGCGGTATTGCTCGGCGTACTGACGATTGGAACCGTACATGGATGACTCCTCAATGGGCTGACCTTCGCGGGTCCCGGAGCGCTGCGCTCGGGCGACGACGCTCCTGCCGACAGGCAAGGCCGAAATCACGATAGGCCCTTCTTGTATCGGCAATACCCTGACAGGACTTGAGGATCTGCATCACGTAAATCAGCTCATCAGCAGGCTGCTGAGCGAGCTGGTGCTGCTCTGCAACTTGCTGATCATGGTTTCCATCGCGGTGAACTGGGCGGTGTAGCGGTCGCTGAGTTTTTCCATGCGCGCATCGAGGTCGTCCAGCTGCGATTCGTAGCCCTTGATGGTCTTGTTCAAGCTGTCCGAGCGCAGGGTAAGGGTGCCGTTGGTGACATTGACGTTGCTGTCGAGCAGCTTGGTCAGGGTGCCGCCGAACTTGCTGTCCTTGCCGAAGACTTCTGCAGCGGCGCCACCGTCGGCGGCGATGGCGGTGTCGAACTTGGCGCCGTCGAAACTCATCACGCCATCCTTGTCGATGGTCAGGCCCAGGGCCTTGAGTTCGTTGACGTTGCCGCTGACCTGGCCCCGCAGCTGTTGCTGCAGGCTGCGTACCAGCGAGTCGCCGGTCAGTGCCGAAGCGCTCCTGGTCGTCGCGTCGTAGCTGCTGCTTTTGGCCAGAAGGGTGTTGGCGGTGTTGTAGGCGGCAGCGAAGGCGGTGAGGTTGCCCTTGAGGCCGCTGGTGTCGGCGGCCACGCCCAGATTGAACTTGGTGCCTTCGGCGGCCTTGGTGAGGGTGAGTACCACCCCTGGCACGATGTCGCTGACGGTATTGGAGCTGGATGTCCGCTCGAAGCCGTCCACACGCACCAGTGCGTCGGCTGCGGCCACGGTCTGGTTCAGTCCGCCGGTGACGCCGGGGCCATAGGTGAGGCCGCTCAGGCTCGGGTCGCTGGCACTGATGGTCAGTGCGCCCTTGGTGCCGGAATCGACCGCATTGAAGACCAGGTGCTGGCCATCGTTGGCGGTGACCACGCTGGCGGTGACGCCCTTGCCGCCGGCAGCCTTGTTGATGGCCGCCGCGATGTCGGTGAGCTTGTCGGTGCCGCTGATGTCCACGGTCACGCTGCTGTCGCCGTAGCCGATCGTCAGCGTGCCGCTGCCCACCGTGGCATCGGCAGTGAACGCACCGGAGGCCAGCTTTTGCGCGGTGGCCAACGACACCACTTCCACCGAATAGTTGCCCGGCGCTGCCGAGCTGGTGGTGGTGGCAGTGAAACCGGCATCGGTCGGCACCGTGGCCTTGTAGGCGTTGGTGTCGGCGCTGCTGATGACCTTATCCAGCGCAGACTTGAGCGTGGTCATGCTGCTCTTGATCTGGCTGATCGCCGAGAGCTGGGTGGTCGCGGCGGTGCCGGCCTTGTTGATGCGGTTCTGTTCGGGGTCTTTCTCCGCGGCCACCAGCTTGGACACCAATGTAGGGATGTCCAGTCCAGAGGTGGACGTGCTGACCAACGATGCCATGGTGCATTCCTCGTCTGGGCGTCCGAAACGCACGGACGCGTGGGATTACGTAACGGGTATCGGCTGCATCCGTGAGGACTTTAGCGGCAGCGTTGGATCACCCGCACCGGATGCAGGGATGCAAGTTCCATACCCGGATGAATTCGGCGGCCGGCGTCAAAAGCCCGTCTGGCCACTCTACAAAGGCAGCGGCCACAAAAAAGCCCCTCCGAAGAGGGGCTTTGGACTGCGCGGAGCGCTGCCGCATTGCTGCGGCAGGTAGCTGCCAGTTACTGCAGCAGGCTCAGCACGTTCTGCGGAACCGACTTGGCCTGGGCCAGCATGGCAGTACCGGCCTGCTGCAGGATCTGCGTACGGGTCAGCTCGGCGGTGGTCTTTGCATAGTCCGTATCGGCGATCCGGCTGCGCGAGGCGGTGAGATTCTCCGAGGTGGCAGCCAGATTGGCGATGGTGGAAGTGAAGCGATTCTGCACTGCGCCCATGTCCGCGCGCGAGGAATTGACCGCAGTCAGCGCCTTGTCGACGATTTCCAGGGCCTTCTGCGAGCCGGAGAACGTGGAAATGTCAAGGCTGCTCAGCGTGACGGCGGCACTGCCGGACGCGGCAGAGGCGGTGGTGAGGCCGGCGCTAGCAGTGATGCCCGCAGCGCTGGAGGTTCCGCCGGTCAGCGCAGTGAAGTCCTGGCCTGCCTTCAGCGACTCAAGCTTCAGATTGCCGCTGGTGTCGATCGAGGCATACATGCCGGTCTGATCCAGCTTTTCGTTGATCGCCGAGGCGACCTTCTTGTTGACATCGGCTGCGGTGTCGCCGGAAGCGATCTTGACGTCTCCGATGGTGACGCTCTTGGCAGCGCCGCTGGCGTCGTTGAAGGACAGTGACATGCCACTGATGGAGCCGGAGGCAGTGGCGGTACCGGTGACGCCGGCACCGCTCACCGCGGCGGCGAAGTTGGCCTTGCCCAGCGAGTCGATGTTGGCATCGACGATGTTGCTGACGCCGATGGTCTGGCCGGCATCGGCGCCGACCTGGAACAGCGCACCAGTGAACGAGCCGTCCAGCAGCTTGGTGCCGTTGAAGCTGGTCTGGTTGGCAACGCGGTCGATTTCAGCGGTCAGCTGCTTGACTTCGGAGTTCAGCGCATCGCGGTCGGTCTGCGAATTGGTGGCGTTGGACGACTGCACCGACAGCTCGCGGATACGCTGCAGGTTGTTGCCGATTTCCACCATGGCGCCTTCGGCGGTCTGGGACAGCGAGATACCGTCGTTGGCGTTGCGCGCGGCAACGTCCACGCCACGGATCTGCGTGGTGAAACGCTCGGAGATGGCGAGACCTGCGGCGTCCACCGAAGCGCTGACAATGCGCTTGCCGGAGGACAGCTGCTGGATGCTCAGCGCCATGCTTGAGCTGTTGGTGTTGAGGTTACGCTGAGCGTTCAGCGACATTACGTTGGTGTTGATTACCTGTGCCATTTTGATTTCTCCTAAGCGATTTTTCCGGCAAGGGGGACTTGCCCGGAGCCTCCGCAGGGGGGCCATCAAGTTGGCCGTTGCCGCTGCTGAGATGAATAACGGCGTTGCGTCAGGAACCTTTAGCGAAATTCAGTATTTTTTTACTGTTTTTCCGCCGCGGGACGAAAAGCGTAAGCGTTGTGTATCAAGGGGTTTGGTTTATTCGGCAGCACCCCGTAGATCTTTAGCGTTGGTATAAAGCTCGAGCAATAAACTCCGTCTGCCTGCACCGGGACTGCCGTGCAGGGGCGAAGCAAAACGCAGGTTTGCTGCGGAAAATCAGCGGATCATGTTGAACAAGGTCGAGGACTGCATCTGCTGAAAAATGGTCTGAGCAGCCTGCAGGGAGGCCTTCTCCAGTTCGTACTGCCCGATCGCGGTGGCATAGTCCAGGTCGCGGATCGACGACAAGGTGGTCTTTAGCGTGACTTCGTTGGAGGCGAGCAAGGAGTTGGCGTTGTCGATGGCCGACAACTGCGCGCCGCCGGAAGCACGCGCATCGATCATCTTCGACGAGGCCTGCGCGATGTCGCGCATCGACGACTGCAAGGTGTTGATCATCGCCGCCTTCTGCGGCGGGGTCAGGGTGTCGGAGGTGAGCGCACCGACCAGGTCGTCGATGGTGGAGAACACGTCCTTGGTGGTGGAGGCGCCGATCTGGAAGCTGTCGCCTGTCGCCGGTGCGCCGCTGATGCGCATGCGCACGCCGGCCGCGGCGATGTCCTCGCCATCCTTGTAGGTGCCGGTGCCGACCACTGCATTGGTGCTGTCGCGCACCTCATAGGTGTCGGCAGCGGTGAACTGCACGCTGTAGCTGCCGCCATTCCAGCTGCCGGTACTGGCATCGCGGCTGAAATCCAGCAGCAGGCCGGTACCGGCATTGGCGGCGTTGGCGTGCGCGTCCACGGTACCGTCGCCGGTGCGGATACGCATGAAGATCTCGCTGCCGGGCAGGGTGTCGCTGACGAAGGTGTCCGGCGCCACTTCGACCTGCTTCTGGGTCTGGTCGCCGTTGTAGACCACGCCGCCATTGCTCTTGATGAACGGTGCGCTGCCATCGGCGGTGCCGCCGAACAGATAGCGCCCGGTGCCATCGGTGCTGTTGGCAAGGCTCACCATGCTGTCGCGCAGGGCGGTCAGTTCCGAGGCGATCGCCTTGCGGTCGTCCGGGCTGAGCGTGGAGCTATTGGCCTGTATCGTCAATTCGGTGACGCGCGCCATTGTGTCGCCCGCGCGTGCCAGGACGTTTTCCTGCAGGCCCAGCCGGTTCTGCACGTTGTTGGCGTTCTCGCCGAAGCGGGCGATCGCGGCCAGCGCACGGTCCAGGCCCACCGCGGTGCCTGCGGCGACCGGATCGTCCTTGGCGGTGACCAGGCGCTGCCCGCTGGACAGTTGCGATTCGAGCTGGTTCAGCCGCGCCTGCTTGGCCCCCATCGAGGCCACCGACTGGCTATACATCATGCTGGTGGAGATACGGTCGGTCATCAGCGTACGGCGCCCAGGATGGCTTGGAAGATGGTGTCGGCGGTGGAGATCATCTGTGCAGCCGCCTGATAGGCCTGCTGCAGCTTGAGCATGTTGGCGGCTTCCTCATCGAGGTTGACGCCGGAAATCGAATCGCGGCTGGCCTGCGCCTGGTCGTCGATGACCTTCTGAGCGTCAGAGGCGTAGCTGGCCGCACGCGCGGCCGAACCCACCGAGGTGGTCAGGCCCGACAGCGCGCCGTTGAGCGTGACGGTGCCGCCGCTGAGCGCCTTGGCATCGTCGATCTTGGCCAGCAACTTGGCATTGCCGTTGTCGCTGGAGCCGGCGCCCATCGGGCCGACGCCGAAGGTGTCGCCAGCCTTGGGCGCGCCATCCAGCGCGAAGCTCCAGCCGTTGGCGCTGATGGTCTGCCCGGGGGTGTAGGCGAACGGACCGGCGCCATCGATGGTGTATTGATTGGCGTCGATGAACTCCACTGACGATGGGGTCAGCAGCGCCGGATTCTGCGCATTGGTGACCTTGACGTCGCTGATCTTTCCCGAGCCCAGGTTGGCGACAGTGGCGGTGGCCTTGACCGGCGTTGCCGCGGCAATGCGCGACGGGTCGGTGATGGCTACCGACAGGGTGCCGGCCAGCCCGGCGGTGGGCTGCAGCAGGAATTTGTCGCCGTTGGCCGGCGTGCCGCCGACCACCATGCTCACGCCATTGAGCACCAGCGGGTTGGCAGCGGTGCCAGTGCCGGTCATCGGCACGACCGCGCCGGTGCTGGCGTTGGTGGCCTTCCACACGCCGCCGTCGAAGCTGAGCGTGACGTTCTGCCCGTCCACCGCCGCCATGTTGCTGAAGCTGGCGCTCAGCGCGGCGGTGCCGGTATTGCCCGGGTTGGCGGCGGTGGTGGGCGAGCCGATGTTGAAGAAGTTGCCGCCCATCGCGCCGTACAGGTCCATCCCCTGCGCGTGGCCGGCATTGAAGGTGCTGGCCATGCCCACGGCCAGGCGGCCCAGTTCGGCCTGGGTCGGCTCCAGCACGCTGCTGCGGAATTCCAGCAGGCCGCCGATCTGGCCACCCAGCGAATTGGCGCTGAGGCTGACGTTCTGGCCCTGGGTCTGCATCGCCACCTGCAGCTTGGTGGGCTGGTACGGGTCGGCTACCGTGGTGAGCCTGGCCGCGGTGGTGCCCACCACCAGCGCTTGGCCACCGGCGGTGAAGACATTCATGAAGCCGCCGTCTTGCATCACCGCGGTGCCGCCGGTGTACCCCACCAGCTTGCTCACCAGCGCGTCGCGCTGGTCCAGCATGTCCGGCGCCGCGTTGGCCGCGCTGTTGCCGATGGTGCCGTTGATCTTGGCGATCTGCTGCGTCAAACGGTTGACTTCATCCACCGAGGACGTCAAGCCACTGTTGACTTCATTGCTCAGGCTGTCCATCTGCCCGTTGAGCTGCTTGAAGCGCGTGGCCAGCGAGTTGCCGCTATCGAGCATGCTCTGCCGCTCGGCGGTGGAGGACGCATTGGACGACACCGCGCTGGTGGAGTCGAAGAAGTTCGACCACAGCCCGGCGACGTTGGTGGCAGTGTTGGAGTAGAGCGCGTCCACGCGATTGGACAGCGAGGACAGCTGCTGCAGGCGCGCGAGTTCGCCGCCGCTGTCGAGCAGCCGCGAGATGGCCAGCTGGTCGGCCACCCGGCCCACATCGGTGATCTTGGCGCCATTGCCCACGAACGCGTAGCCCATGTCGGTGGGCGTGCGCGTTGCAAATTCCACGCGTTGGCGGCTGTAGCCTTCGGTATTGATGTTGGCGACGTTATGGCTAACGGTCGACAACGCCCGTTGGAAGGCGATCAGCGCGCTGGTCCCGGTGGACATGATGGACATGGACGTTTACCTCAGCGGCGGATGGTGCCGAGCCCGGCCGGCTCGGTGGTACTGGCATAGCGGTTGGACAGATCGGCCGCCGCGTTGCCGATGGCGGCCACCGCGCGGTCGATGGTCGGACCGTTGGCGATCGCCGCGATCTTGGCCGCATAGCCCGGATCGGTGGCGTAGCCAGCCTGTTGCAAGCCGCGTGCAAAACCGCGGATATCGGTGCCGGCCTGCAGCGCGCCCTGGTAGCGGCTGTTGTTCTTCAGCAGGCGCACATAGTCGGCGAAGCTTTCTTCGGCCGAGCCATAGGCGCGGAAATCCGCGGTTTCGGTGGTTTTGACACCGTTGACGTATTCGTGGGTACCGGTGGTGACCTTGTTCCCGCTCCAGCCGGTGGCCTTGATGCCGAACAGGTTGTTGGAATCGCCGCCGTTGCCGATGCCGCGACGGCCCCAGCCGGTTTCCAGCGCGGCCTGCGCCACCAGTGCGCGCGGGTCCACACCCAGTTCGCGCGCGGCTTTCTGTGCATGCGTCCAGATCTTGGCGACGAAGCCTTCCGGGGTGCGCTCGCCCAGGCTGGCCGCAGCATTGCTGGCCGCGCTCGCATTGACCGCCGCATTGGCGTCGGCAGCATCGCTGACAGTGACATCGCTCCAGCGATCGTTGGCCGACGGCCAGCTCAATGCAGCTGCATCATCGCTGCCGGCCTCGCCACCACCGGTGCGCCCGGCAATCAGGTCCAGCACCTGGCTCATGCCGACGCCACCCAGCGCGCCTGCGCCGAGCTTGGCCGCCGCGCCCAGGGTCGCGCCGATGCCGCTGGCTGCGCCATCGCGGACCGGCAGCGGCAACGAGGCATCGCGCTTGCCGGCAACCAGGGAGTAGGCCTTTGCCGCATCGGCGCTGCTCAGCGAGGTGTTCAATGCCGGGCCGCCGGTGTCGCCGCTCAGCTGCTTGGAGATCATCGCCGACAGGCCCAGCCCCTTGCCCTCGGTCAACGCCTTGGCCATCTGCTGGTCGTACATTTCGCGGAACATCTGGTTTTCGCCCGGAAACATCGGGTCGCCGGCGCTCGCATCGCGCATGCTCTTGACCAGCATCTGCGCGAACTGGCCTTCGAGCTGACGGGAGACCTTGTCGATCTTTGCCGGATCGGCCTTGGTGCTCGGGTTGAGATCAATGGGCGAGGCTGCGATACGCATGTCAGATCACCTCTAGCTCCGCCGTCAGCGCGCCAGCCTGCTTCAGGGCTTCCAGGATGGCGACCAGGTCGCCGGGAGCCGCGCCGACCTCGTTGACCGCGCGGACGATCTGGTCGAGCGTGGTGCCGCCTTCGAACTTGAACATGCGGCTGCCTTCGGAGGTGGCCGTGATGGTCGACTGCTGGGTCACTGCAGTGCGGCCGCCGCTGAAGGCGCCCGGCTGGCTGACATTGGTGTTCTCGCTGATGGTCACGGTGAGCGAGCCATGCGCAATGGCGGCCGGCATCACCCGCACCAGCTGGCCGATGACCACGGTGCCGGTACGCGCATTGACCACCACCTTGGCCGGTGCGTCGCCGGGCGAAAGCTCGACGTTTTCCAGCCGTGACAGCAGGCCGATGCGCGCGCCCGGGTCGGTCGGCGAGCGCACCGCCACGGTCACGCCATCGACCGCACGCGCGGTGCCGGCGCCGAAGCTGTTGTCGATCGCCGCCACCATGCGCGAGACGGTGGTGAAGTCGTTCTGGTGCAGGTTCAGGGTGATTTCACCGCTGCCGGCGAACACGTCCGGCAGCGCGCGTTCGACCGTGGCGCCATTCGGAATCCGGCCGACGCTGGGCACGTTGACCGACACCCGCGACCCGTCCTTGCCCTGCGCACCGAAGCCGCCGACCACCAGGTTGCCCTGGGCCATTGCATAGACCTGGCCGTCGGCGCCTTTCAGCGGCGCCATCAGCAGCGAGCCACCGCGCAGCGAGACCGCATTGGCGATCGAGGACACAGTGATATCGATCGGCTGGCCGGGCTTGGCGAACGGCGGCAATTCGGCGTGGATGGCCACGGCCGCGACGTTTTTCAGCTGCGGGTTGACGTTCGCCGGAACATTGACGCCCAGCTCGCCGAGCAGGTTCTTCAGGCTCTGCACGGTGAAGGGGGCCTGGCTGGTACGGTCGCCGCTGCCATCCAGGCCGACCACCAGGCCGTAGCCGACCAGCGCGTTGCCGCGCACGCCACCGACCTGGGCAAGATCCTTGATGCGTTCGGCGCTGGCCGGGGCGGCCATCGCGCACAGCGCAACGGCGGCAGCGAGCAGACGGAAGGGCAGGGAAGACAGGTTCATGGTCGCAGGCTCAGTAGGGCGACAGACGGGAATTGAAGAAGCGGCTCAGCCAGCCCATCGCGTTGGACTGGGCGATGGCGCCGCGGCCGCCGTAGGCGATGCGGGCGTCGGCCACCTTGCTGGAGGGCACCGAGTTGTCCGGGGCAATGTCGGCGGCGCGCACGATGCCTTGCACCTGCACCAACTCGTCGCCCTGGGTCAGGCGCAGCTGCTTCTGCCCCTGGATCACCAGGTTGCCGTTGGGCAGGCGCTGCATCACGGTCACGGTGACGCTGCCCTGCATGCGGTTGCTCTGCGCGGTGTTGCCCTTGCCGTCGAAGCTGCGATCGCCGCTCAACGAGTTCTGCAACACGTTCAAGCCACCGACGGTCAACGGCGCACCCAGCAGCGTCGGGGCGGCCATGGTGGTGGCGTCCTTCTTGCTGATGCTGGTGTTGGCGGTGGACGAGGCGGTGGTGTTTTCGATCAGATTCACCGTCAGCAGGTCGCCGACATCGCGGGCGCGGCGGTCGCCATACAGATTCAGGCTCGGGCCGGCGGCGTAGATCGCGCCGGCGGTGGGCTGCGCCACCGGCGCGACCACCGGCACGATCGGCGCCATCGCCGCAAACGGCCGCACATCGCCGGCGGCCACGCAGCCACCCAGCAGCGCGCTGCAGGCGATGGCCAAGCACAGAGAGGAGAGGGAAGGCAGGCGGGACATGGCGTAAGTTCCTGAGAGGGCGGTGAGCGGCGAGCCGATCAGACGTTGTTGTTCAAGTAACCGAGCATGGAGTCGGTGGTGGAGATGGCCTTGGCATTCATTTCATAGGCGCGCTGGGTTTCGATCATGCTCACCAGCTCTTCCACCGTATTGACGTTGCTGCCTTCCAGCGCGCCCTGCACGGTGGTGCCCAGGCCGTTGAGGCCGGGCGTGCCGTTCTGCGCGGGGCCCGAGGCGGTGGTTTCGACGAACAGGTTCTCGCCCTTGGCCTGCAGGCCCGAGGGGTTGATGAAGTCGGTCAGCGTCAGCGCGCCGATTTCCTGCGCGGCGGCCTGGCCGGCCAGGGTGACGCTGATGGTGCCGTCGTTGCCGATGGTCAGCGACTGCGCGCCTTCGGGGATCTGGATGCCCGGCTGCAGCGGGTAGCCGCTGTTGGTGACCAGCTCGCCCTGGGCGTTGATCTGGAAGGTGCCGTCGCGGGTGTAGGCGGAGGTACCGTCGGGCATCTGCACTTCGAAGAAGCCGCGGCCGTTGACCATCACGTCGAGCGCGCGGCCGGTCTGCTGCTGGCTGCCCTGGTCGAAGCCCTTGAACGTGGACACCACGCGCACGCCGGTACCCAGCTGCAGGCCGGTCGGCAGCTGCGTCTGCGCGGAGGTGGAACCGCCCGGCGCACGCACCTGTTGATACAGCAGGTCTTCGAACGCGGCACGGTCGCGCTTGAAGCCGGTGGTATTGGTATTGGCCAGGTTGTTGGAAATGACCGACATGCGCGTCTGCTGCGCATCCAGTCCGGTTTTGGCGACCCACAAAGCCTGATTCATGACCCGATTCCTCGTTAGACCCGGGGATGTGTTCCGGGTACGGGTGGGTATATGCACGTGGCGTGCCAAAGTGGCGTCGGATTTTTGCCGGGTGTGCGCGGGATCACATCGCCTGGTTGCGCGGGGGCCTGTGCTTCGTTATCCGCGCTTTTGTGGATGTAGCAAAAATCCAGGGCTAAAGCTGAGTCGGTCGAGGGCGCGATGCCCTCACCGCTCGCGGGACACGCCGTGAACCCGTCCATGGGGCTCCTTTGGCATCCATGCCGCCAAGGGTCCCGCAATCGGTGAGGGCACCGCGCCAGACAGTTGGCTGGTGGTCAACCGGAAGCAAGTCATCGCATGCATCGGGCAGTTTGCTGCTCAGGATTGCTTGCTTGGGCACTCGATGACATGCGATACGCGCGATGAAGGGATGAGCGAGTAGCGGTCAACCAGCACGTCGAGCACTGCTTTCGCAAAGACACCGACAATCTTCACTGGTCCTTGCCCGCTCACCCTCCCGGGACCTCACGCGGCATGGATGCCGCGTAAGAGCCTCCATGGACGGATTCACGGCGTGTCCCGCGAGGGTGAGCGGGCAGGGGCCCTCCAGCCAGGTCACGGACTAGCCGCTCCGCAGTCGTGCCGCAGATCAGTCGCCCTGTAATGAAGCCGCGGATTTTTCGGTATGCCGAACGCGGGCGCCAACCACGCCTTACGGTCGGCGGCGGCGTCAGCAGAAAATTGGCAAGTTGGCCGGCGGCCTGCGCCGCGTTTAGCCGCTCACCCGCAACAACGAGTTGGCCGATTGCGCGTTGTCGTCGCCGTTCTTGATGATCTTGACCTGCATTTCGAACTGACGCTGCAGCTGGATCATTTCCACCAGCGCGCCGGCCGCGTCCACGTTGCTGCCTTCCAGCATGCCGCTGTTGATGGTCTTGCCGGTGGCCACCGCAAACGCCTGCGCCGGGTCGGTGCTGGTGTTGCGCATCAGCCCGTCGGGGCGCCGCGTCAAACGGTCGGCGGGGGCGTCGACCACCTTCATCTTGCCGACGATGGCCATGGTCTGCGGGCCTTCGCCCTGCGGAATGATGGAAATGCTGCCGTCGCTGCCGATTTCCATCGCCTGGTGCGGCGGGATGGTCATCGGGTTACCGCCTTCATCCAGCACCGCGTGCCCGTTGGCGGTGACCAGCTGGCCATTGGCGGTGAGCGCCAGTTCGCCGTTGCGGGTGTAGGCCTCGCTGCCGTCGGGCGACTGCACCGCCAGCCAGCGGTCCTGCTGCAGCGACACGTCCAGCGGGTTGCCGGTCACCTTCTGATGGCCCTGGCTGCGGTCGAAGCCCTGATCCACGTGCAGCGCGTCGATCCGCGACGGATAGCCCTTGCCCTGGATCTTGAACGCCTCGGTATTGGCCAACGCGGCCTTGAACCCCACCGTATCGACGTTGGCAAGGTTGTGCGACACGGTGCCCTGCGCCTGCAGGGAGGCACGGGCACCGGTCATTGCGACGTAGAGGGCTTTATCCATGAGGCACCGGGAATCGGGAATGGAGAATCGGGAATCGCAAAAGCGGGATTGCGGGGCTTGGGAGTAGGGGGCAAGACCGGCATCCGCTATGCGCGACGCCGGCTCTTACGATTCCCTATTCCCGATTCCCCACTCCCGGCTTACCGAATATTGATGATCGTCTGGGTGACCTGATCCTGGGTCGAGATCATCTGCGAATTGGCCTGGAAGTTGCGCTGGGCCACGATCATGTTCACCAGCTGCTCGGTCAGGTCCACGGTGGAGGCTTCCAGCGAGCCGGATTCGATCTGGCCCAGGTCCGAGGTGTCCGGGGCGCCGACGCGGGCGGCGCCGGAGGTGTAGCTCTCGGCCCACATGTTGTTGCCCTGCGACTGCAGGCCCTGCGGGTTGACGAAGCTGGCCAGCGACACCTGGCCCAGCGGCTTGTCGGCGCCGTTGGAGTAGCGCGCGAACACCACGCCGCTGGTGTCGATGCTGATCTCGTTGAGCTTGCCGCTGGCGTAGCCGTCCTGACGGGTGTCGCGCAGGGCGAAGGCTTCGCCGTACTGGGTGGAGCCGGTCACGTCCAGGCGCATGTTCAGCACGCCGGCACCGGTGCTCGGGGTGAACGGGTCCATCGCGATGATGCCGTTGGCCGGGGTGGTCAGCGAGCCGGTGTCGGAGAACTGCAGCGTGGTCGGCGCACCGACCGCGGCGCCGTCCACGTAGTTGTGCACCTGCCATTCGTTCGGGTTGGCGGTCTTGACGAAGTAGGAGGTCTGCACATGGCTGACGCCCAGCGAGTCGTAGACGTTGATGCCGCCGGTGGAATGGCTATAGGTCTTGTCGTCGGCCGGGCTGAACGGGGTCACCACCGGCGCGGTGGCGTTGCCGGGCAGGGTGAAGGCCAGGTTCACCGTGGAGGTCGATTTGGGCGGGCTGTCGGTGGTCAGCAGCTGCAGGTCCGACAAACGGCCCACGTCGAACCCGTTGCCGCTGGGATTGGGCGCAAATACCTGCAAACGCGCGCCCTGCGGGTTGACCACATAGCCGTTGGCGTCGGTCTGGAAGTTGCCGGCGCGGGTATACATCCTGGCGCCGTTGGACGAGACAGTGAAAAAGCCCTCGCCGGAGATCGCCAGGTCCAGGCTGCGCCCGGTAGGGTCGATATTGCCCTGCGAGAACTGCTGCGCCACGTTGCTGACCCGCACGCCCGAACCCACCGCGTTACGCGACAGGCCGTAGCTGGTGCTCTGGAACATGTCGGCAAACTCGGCGCGCGACTCCTTGAACCCGGTGGTGTTGACGTTGGCGATGTTGTTGGAGGTGACGTTCAGATCGGCATTGGCTGCGTTGATGCCGGACAACGAAGTATTGAAAGCCATGGATGAGTTCCTTTAAGTGTCGGTTGCCGGCTCAGCTGACGCGGAGCACGTTGGCGAGCGGGGAGGTGCCGAGCCCCGTCAGGTTGAGATACAGGCCGTCCGAGCCGATCGTGACGCTGTCCACCGGTGCATCGACGTAGGTGGACAATTTGCTCTTGGCACCGGCGGTGTCGGTTTGCGTTGCGGTGATGCCGTACTTGCCGGCGGCCATGCGGTTGCCGTTGGCGTCGGTGCCATCCCAGGCGAACGACACCTCACCGGCAGCGCTGGCCGGCACGCTGATCTGCTTGACGAAGGCGCCGTTGGCATCGGTGATTTCGAAATTGACGAAGCCTGCCGATGTGGCCGCGACCACGCCCTTGGCCGAGCCGGTGGCATCGATGGCCACCTGCGCCGACGGCACCAGCACGTTGTGCCCGACCAGCGCGGCGCCCTTGAGCACCTGGTCGGCGTTCATCGAATCGGAGAAGTTGCCGACCTTGGTATTGAGGTCGCCAATGCCCTGCACGGTGGAGAACTGCGCCAGCTGGCCCAGGAACGCGCTGTTTTCCATCGGTTTGAGCGGGTCCTGGTGCTGCAGCTGCTCGGTCATCAACTTGAGGAAGTCGGCCTGGCCGAGCGCTTCTTCTTTCTTGGCGACGGTGCTGCCGGTGCTCAGGCCGAGAGTCTTGTAGAGATCGCTGCCGATCGTGCTCATCTGGTGTATTCCGTAGGTGTGTCAGCTAGGAAGGGTCAGCGACCCATGGTCAGGGTCGCCAGCGCCAGTTCCTTGGCGGTATTGAGCATTTCCACGCCGGCCTGGTAATTGCGCGAGGCGGAAATCATGTTGACCATCTGCGAGACCGGGTCCACGTCCGGCGAGAACACGTAACCGTCGGCATCGGCCAGCGGGTGGCCGGGCTCGTAGCGGCGGATCGGCGGCGCGTTGGTGGTGGTGATCTCCTTGACGTTCACCGAGGTCAGGCTGGGGTCCTGGCGGCTCTGCTGGGCCTGGAAGATCGGCTCGATCGGTTTGTAGGTGGCCTCGGCCGAGCCCGCCACCGAATCGGCGTTGGCCAGGTTGGAGGCGATGGTGCTCAGGCGCACCGACTGCGCGTGCAGCGCCGAGCCGGCCACGTCGAAAATGGGAAGGTTGCTCATGACTTATTGGCCCGTGATCGCGGTGAGCATCGAGCGCACCTTGGATTCGAGGAAGCTCAGCGACGCGCGGTATTCCAGCGCGGCGCGGCCGTAGGCGGCACGTTCGGCGTCCGGATCGACGGTATTGCCGTCCAGGCTGGGCTGGTCGGCTTCGCGGGTGATCTGGAACGGGTTGAGCCCGGCGCTGCCGCCGATCTCGTAGTGCTTGGCATCGGTGGTCTGCAGCAGTGTGCCGTCACGCACGCCGTCGGCCGCCTTGAGCGCGGCTTCGAAGTTCAGGTCCTTGGCCTTGTAGCCAGGGGTGTCCACGTTGCTCAGATTGCTGGTAATGAGCTTCATGCGCTGCTCGCGCAGCGGCAAGGCGTCGCCGTGGATGCCTAGAAAGGACGAGAAGGGATTGGACATGGTGCTCTCCCGCGAGGTGTTGCCAGGGAGGAAGCAATGTTTGTGCCAATCGGGGTGGTACTGGCGACGGAACGCGGAGAACGATCGGCGCTGCCGACGCACGGCAACTTGCTGTCCGGAAAACGCGATGGCCACGCCATCCGTCGCGGGATTGGCGCGGTCAAACGCGACAGACCGGAAGGTTCGACAGTCCCGAGGCGCAGTCTGGCGTTAGCAGATGTGACTTCGGCATCGCGTGGACGCGTTTGCCTCACCTTTCTGCGCTGCAGTGCGTTTTGCAGCTAGGCAGCCCCTTGTGGCTGCCATCGGCTCCGACCCGGCAGCCGCTTGGCCTTGCTCAGGCCGCTTCGGCAACCACTTTGAGACGGGCCAGCACGTAGTCGGCCAGCTCATGGGCGCTGTACTTGGCCACGAAGGCGTTGGCGCCGACCTGTTCGACCATGGCGTTGTTGAACACGCCGGACAGGGAGGTGTGCAGCAGCACGTACAGGCCCTGCAGGCCCGGGGTGCGCCGGATTTCCGTCGTCAGCGTATAGCCGTCCATCGCCGGCATTTCGATGTCGGAGATGACCATCGCGTAGCGGTCGGCCGGGTTTTCGCCGGATGCGGCCACCTGCAGCAGGTGATCCAGCGCCTGACGGCCGTCCGAGAGCAGGGTGGCCGAGACGCCCAGCTGGTCGAGCACGCTGCGGATCTGCTGGCGCGCCACGCGCGAGTCGTCCACCACCAGCACCTGGAACTGCCGGTCGTAGGCCACCAGCTGCAGCGACGGGTCCAACTGCACGTCCTTGCTGACCTTGGCGATGTCGGCCAATACGCTTTCCACGTCGATGACCTGGATCAGCTCGCCCTGGAAGCGCGTCACCGCCGTCAAATAAGTGGCTTCGGCACCGAGTTCCGGCGGCGGATGGATGTCTTCCACCGCAATATTGACGATGCGCTCCACGCCGCTGACCAGGAAGCCCTGGACTGAGCGGTTGAACTCGGCCACCACCAGGTAGCCAGGCCCGTTTTCGGCATGCGAATCGCGCTCCGGGTGGCCGATGGCCAGGCCCAGGTCCAGCACCGGCACCGAGCGCCCGCGCACGTCGGCCACGCCAGCGAACTCGGTCGGCAGGCCCGGTACCTGGAACAGTTCCGGACGGCGCAGCACTTCCTGCACCTTGAAGACGTTGACGCCAAAAAGCTGGCGTCCGCCCAGCCGGAACAGCAGCAGGGCCAGTCGATTGTGGCCAGCCAGTCGGGTGCGCTGGTCGATGCGGTTGAGCAGATCGTGGGTCATGGGGCAGATATCGACAGCGCCCTCGGGAAACTTGAGGGCTTTATGGGTGGTTGGGGGCGCTGTCGGGAATGGAGAGTCGGGAATGGGGAATCGTAAAAGCGAGGGGTGGGCTTTCCGCAGCAAGCCCGAGGCGAAGGGCAGTGACTTTGCTTGCTGATAACTTTCAACTAGTAAATCGCACGGCGGCAACGAAGGCCGACCACCTCTCAGCCACCAACCGATTCCCCATTCCCGATTCCCGATTCAAAAACAGGCACGCCGCTTGCACTGTCTGTCCCGTCTTCCTCCGGATCTGGTCCCATGCGCCTGCTCCTGCTTGTCATCTTGTTGGCTGCCGCTCCGGCCTGGGCCCAGAGCTATCAGTCTGTCGATTCCATCCGTGCTGCAGCGTTGGCCACCGTTGGCCCCGACGCCGAAGCCGAGGCCACGCTCGATCCGGGCCTGCGCATGCCGGCTTGCCCGATCGCGCTGCAGGCCCAGCCCACCGGGACCAATACAGTGGAAGTGGCCTGCCCGCAGCCGGCCGGCTGGCGCCTGTTCGTGCCGCTGAAGGTGCGCCGCAATCAGGACGTGCTGGTGCTGCGCCGCGGTATCAGCGCTGGAGAAACCATTTCGCTGGCCGATATCAGTATCGAGAAGCGTGACGCCGCCCGCATCGTCGGTGCGGTGTTGGCCGACCCGGTCGCTGCAGTGGGCAAGTCCGCCCGCCGCGTGCTGACGGCCGGCTCGCTGCTCTCGGCCAGCGATCTGGTGACGCAGCGGCTGGTCCGGCGCGGCGACACCGTCCCACTGGTGGCACGCAACGGCGGTCTGGAGGTGCGCATGAGCGGTCGCGCACTCTCCGATGCCGGGGAAAACGAGCGGGTGTCGGTGGAAAATTCCTCGTCACGGCGGGTAGTGCAGGGCATTGTTGAAGCGAGCGGAACCGTTGTGGTCTCCAGGTGAAAAATTCCTATAAAGTTTTTTTTCTGGGTGCCGTTATCCCCTACGACCTGTAGAGGAGTTCCTGACATGACCCAGAAAATCGAAGGCAATCTACCGACCGCTGCCACCCTTCGTACCGCGGCCACCAGCAGCAAGATCGCCTCGGCCGGCGAAGATCGCGCGTCCCCGGTTGCCGCCACCCCGCCCACCGACAGCGTCAAGCTGACCGGCGAGGCGACCAACCTGCAGAACCTGCAGCGCGAGCTTTCGCAGTCCTCGGCGATCGACACCGGTCGCGTCCAGGCCGTGAAAGAGGCCTTGCAGAACGGCAGCTACACCATCAATCCGGATGCCATCGCCAGCCGCATGATGGATCTGAATCAACAACTGGCGGGTTGATCCCGACGTAAAGGATGAGCGTGAACGAGTTCCTGCAACGTCTCAGCGATGCGCTGGCCGGCGAACGCCAGGCATTACTCGAGAACGACATCGATGGGTTGATGCGGCACACGCAGGACAAGCTGTCTGCGCTGCGCGGCCTGGAAGCGGCAATGCCCGAAGGCCAGGAAGAGCGCCTGCGCGAGCTGGCCGAAGCCAACCGTGCCAATGGCGCGCTGCTGGCCCGCCGTCGCCGTGAAGTGAACTGGGCGTTGCGTCACCTGGGCCGCACCGAGAGTGGGCCGTCGTACGACGCCAAGGGCCAATCCAGCGTGCTGCGCGGCGGACGTTCGTTGGCTGTGGCCTGAGTTCCACCGCGTCTTGCAGCCGTCCGGTTGGCAGATACGCACCACGCCTGCGTCATCCGGCAGGCATTGTCTGGCCTGCGACACACCGCCGGGTAACGCCAACTGGCGATACGGCGCGTCGATGGTTCGGCGTATATTGAGGCGTCCTCTACGCCGCCTGCTCCCGTGACCGCCAAGTTTTTTCTCAATCAAGCCTTACTGCCGTCCTCGGATATCCTGCGCGCCTTCGGCGACCAGATGCTGGAGGGTGTGCTGCTGTTCCGCGCAGACGGAAAGCTCATTCTGGCCAACGCCGTTGCACGCCAAAGCCTGTGCAAGGAAGACCCCACCGACGACCGCAATCTGGGCGAGCGAATCTCGCAGGTGCTGCCCTCGGACGCGCTGAACCAGGCGCGCAGCAAGGGCAGCTGGACCGGCAGCCTGCCGGTGGCCGATCGCGTGGTCATTGCGCACCTGTACTACAACGAAGCACAGGGCGTGGGCCATTTTCTGGCGCTGTTCCACAACATCGAAGGCCAGCAGGATTACGAGCGCGAGCTGCAGCAACGTCACGCCGAGCTGCGCCAGGCCTACATGCGCTTGAACGGCGCGCAGGACAAATTGCTGCAGTCGGAAAAGATGGCCTCCATCGGCCAGCTGGCCGCCGGCGTGGCGCACGAGATCAATAATCCGATCGGCTATGTGCACTCCAATCTCGGCAGCCTGCAGGAATATCTGCGCAGCCTGTTCACCCTGATCGAAGCCTACGAGCGCGCGCTGCAGGCGCCGGATCCGAAGGCGCTGATTCCCGAGATCGACGAAATCCGCAACCGCGCCGACATCGACTTCATCAGCCGCGACCTGCCGCAGCTGATGGCCGAATCGCGCGAAGGCATCGAGCGGGTGACCCGCATCGTGCGCGACCTCAAGGACTTCTCGTACTCGGACCGTTCCGAGTCGTGGAAGATGGTGGACCTGCATGCCGGGCTCGAATCCACGATCAACATCATCTGGAACGAGCTCAAGTACAAGGTGACCCTGGAGCGCAACTACGCCGAACTGCCGCTGGTGGAGTGCCTGCCGTCCGAGCTCAACCAGGTCTACATGAACATGCTGCTCAACGCCGGCCAGGCGATCGTCGAGCGCGGCACGATCACCGTCACCACCGGGCGCGACGAAGCGGAAAACGTCTGGATCCAGTTCCAGGACAGCGGCGCCGGGATTGCCCCGGATCTGCTGCAGCGCATCTTCGACCCGTTCTTCACCACCAAGCCGGTGGGCAGCGGCACCGGCCTGGGCCTGTCGATCTCCTACGGCATCATCAACAAGCACCACGGCCGCATCGACGTGGAAAGCATCCCGGGGCAGGGCGCCAGTTTCCGGATCACGCTTCCGATCCGGCAGCCGAAGTAGCGCTGGCGCGCTGGGAATCGGGAATCGGGAATCGGGAATCGGTAAAAGCGGTTGGTCGGTCGCTCGGTTTTAGCTGCGGGCCTGACAAGCAACAAGCTGGCTGGGGTCTGCTCTACCGATTCCCCATTCCCGATTCCCTACTCCCGGCCATTTCGCAGCTCGTCATGGGTGCGGAACGCCTGGCGGATGTGCTCGCGCAGTTCGTCATCGTTCCAGGGCTTGGTCAGAAAGCGGTAGATCGCGCCGCGGTTGATCGCCTCGGTGACGGTGGCCAGGTCCGTGTAGCCGGACAGCACCAGGCGCACGGTGTCGGGGTAGAGCATCTTGACCCGGCCCAGGAACTCGGTGCCGCTCATGTCGCTCATGCGCTGGTCCGAGAGAATGACCTGTACGTCGTTGGTGGCCAGCAGGTCGAAGGCGTCGCGCACGTTGCCGGCGGCCAGGATGCGATAACCATCGCGGCGGAACAGGCGCACCAGCGAGCGCAGCACGTTTTCTTCGTCGTCCAGCAGCAGCAGGGTGCGGTCCGGGCGGCTTTCGGCGAACGACTCCGGGCGCAGATAGCGCCGGCGCAATGCCATGCCGGCCGACTCGGCCGACATCGGCTCGCCGAACAGATAGCCCTGGAAGATGTCGCAATCGTTGCGGCGCAAAAAGCCCAGCTGCGCCTGCGATTCCACGCCATTGGCAATGACCGTCATGCCGAGTTGGTGGCCCATGGCGATGATGGCGCGCGCGATCGCCGCCTCGCGGCTGCCGGCCGGTGCGCTCTTGATGAAGCTGCGGTCGATCTTCAGCCGGTCCACCGGATAGCGCACCAGCGCGCTCAGGCTGGAATCGCCGGTGCCGAAGTTGTCCAGGCTCAGGCTGATGCCTTCATTGCGCAGGTTGGCCATCGTCTCGTGGACGAAGTTGACGTTGTTGGTCAACGCGCTTTCGTTGATCTCCAGGGTCACGAACTGCGCCGGCACGCCGGCGGTCTGCAGCATCGCCATCACTTCGTTGAAGAAGCCCGGGCGCAACAGCTGCAGCGTGGAGACATTGACCGCAATGCTGAAATCGTCGAAACCCTGGTCGCGCCACAGCCGCGCCTGGCGCACCGCGTTCTGCAGCACCCATTCGCCGATCTGCACGATCACGCCCAGCCGTTCGGCGGTGCGCATGAAGCGCTCCGGTACCAGCATGCCCAGGGTCGGCGACTGCCAGCGCAGCAGCGCCTCCATGCCGACGATGCGGCCGTCACGGGCGCTCACCAGCGGCTGATAGCGCAGGCGCAGCTCGCCATGCGGAATGGCATCGACGATCTGCCGCGCAATGATGCTTTCGCTATGCGCGTTGGTGGCGGAGTTGCGCGTGTACAGCCGCACCGTGTTGCCGCCTTCGCGCGCGGCCTGGTAGCTGGCTTCCTCGGCGTAATCCAGCAGCGTGGACAGCGAAGTGGAGTGCTCCGGACACAGGCTGATGCCGACCTTGCCGGTCATGAACAGCGTGTACGGCAGCACCGACAGCGGCAATTCCAGCTGCTGGCGGATCTCCTCGGCAAAATCCTCCGGCAACGGCGTGTCGTCGCGGCGCACCGCCACGATGATCATCTCGTCGCTGCCGTGGCGCCACAGCTTGCCGCGGCTGCCCAGGAACTCCTGCAGGCGGCGCGCGGCCAGGGTCAGCGCCTGGTCGCCGACCTCGCCACTCATGTTCTCGTTGATCGAGGCGAAGTGGTCGATGTCGACGTGGAAGATCATCAGCGGCAGGCCGCCGGACGCGGCCGCATCCACCAGATGCAGCAATTCGGGATTGCCTGCGCCCAGGCGTGTCGGTTTGACGATTTCCAGTCCGGGCGGGATGACAGGGCTCCACATGACTCAACGTCCACCATCTTCGTGGACGGACTCGCCGGCCGGGTGATAGGGCAGGCGCAACGTCACGCGCGTGCCTGCTCCGGGAGCCGATTCTATCGCGAGCACGCCGCCGACGGTTTGCGCACGCTCACGCATCACGATCAGCCCCAGTCCACGCGGACCCTCGGGCTCGAATCCATCGCCATCGTCGCTGACTTCCAGACTGAAGCTGGTGCTGTCGATCGAGTGCAGGCGCATGCGCACTTCGCCTGCACAGGCGTGACGCAACGCATTGGTCAGGCTTTCCTGGGCGATCCGGAAGCAGGCCTGCTCGATTTCGTTGCCGGGGCGCACGTCCAGTGGCTGTATATCCAGCTCCAGCCGCACCTGCGAGGCGCGGAACAGCATCGACGCCTGCCAGCGCAAGGCCGCTTCCAGGCCCAGCGCATCCAGTTGCGGCGGGCGCAACAGCATCGACA
Organism: Xanthomonas campestris pv. badrii; assembly: GCF_012848175.1. Taxonomy (NCBI): domain Bacteria; kingdom Pseudomonadati; phylum Pseudomonadota; class Gammaproteobacteria; order Lysobacterales; family Lysobacteraceae; genus Xanthomonas; species Xanthomonas campestris. Next base: position 1,963,350 of record NZ_CP051651.1, read on the forward strand.
GATTGCGCAGCTTGGTCACGGTGGAATCGGCCAGCGACACCACTTCCAGCAAATCCTCACGGCGCGCATCCGGGTCCAGCTCGTCCAGCGCCGCATGCGCGGACAACTTCATCGCGGTGATCGCCTGGCCGATGTCGTCGTGCAGGTCGCGCGAGATGGCGCGGCGCTCGTCTTCCTGCAGCGAGAACAGCCGCTTGGCCATCGCCTGCAGCTCGGCATTGCTCTCGGCCAGCGCATCGCGCATGCGCTCGGGTTCGCTCAGGTCGCGCACCACCAGCAGCTTGCAGCTGCGCCCGCCATAGCGGATATCGCCGGCCGACAAGCCGGCGTAGAAGGTGCTGCCATCGCGGCGACGCATCGCCCGTGCGCTGGAGACCGGGTCGTTGCGGTCGCTGCCGGCGCGCAGGTACTCGCGCACCATGGGCAGGTCGGTGTCGCTGACCAGGGTTTGCAGCGGTTCGCCCAGGATGGTCTCGCCCTGGAAGCCGAACTGGGTGGAACCGGCGGCATTGGCGTACATCACGTGCTCGTCGGCCAGGATCAGCACGCCATCCGGCAGTACCCGCACCAGCTCGCGGAATTGTTCCTCGCGCTCACGCAGCAGGCGCCGCGATTGCTCGCGTTCGCTCACGTCCTGCAAGGTGCCGTGCACATGGCGGGCACCGCCGGGCAGGGTCACGCTCTCGGCGCGCAGATGCACCGTGCGTGGCTGCGAATCGCCGCCGGTGAGCGGCAGCAGCACGTCGATCTGCACCTCGCCGCCGGTGCACATGTCTTCGATCATGCGTTCGATCCGCACCTGGGTCGCGCTGTCGGAGGCGGTCAGCAGTTCTTCCAAGCGATGTTCGCGGCGGTGCATCGGCACGCTGCGCCCCAGGATGCGATAGACCGCCGACGAGTAGCGGCCGAGGCCGGTGGCCCGATCCAGCTGCCACGAGCCCAGCCGCGCGATGCCTTGCGCTTCTTCCAGGCGTTTCAGTGCCTCGTCGCGCAGTTGCTGTGCCTGCCGCTCTTCGCTGCGGTCCACCGTGACTACCAGGCGGGCAGGGCCGCTGGTCAGATGCAGCTGGTTGCTGCGGACCTCGACATGCCGCGGTCCGCTGCGCGTCATCAGATCTTCGTTGAGCACGCAGGTGGCATCGCCCTTGCCACGGATCTGGGTGATGATCTCTTCCAGCCGCTCGCCATCGGCATTGGGCCAGATCGCCTCCAGCGTCTGCTGCAGGAACTCGTCGCGCTCCCAACCGAAAAATTCCAGCGCCGCAGGATTGGCATCCAGGATGCGCATGCTTGCCAGGTCGTACATGAAAGCCGGGCTGGGCAGCGCCAGGAATTTGGCGTTCAGCAGTTCTTCGGACTGCGCCAGCTGCGCATGCTCGTCCACGATCAAGGCCACGAAGCGCCGCAGCACCAGATGGATCACGATGCTGGAAAGCAGCAAGAAGCTGGCATCGGACCAGCGCTCCGGTGTGGCGGCACCGGCCAGGTTGAGCAGGCGGTTGCCCAGCAGCAGCCACAGCACGCCGATCAGCAGGTAGAGGCCGGTCAGCGTCCACAGGCCTTGCTGCAGGCGCTCGGCCAGGCGAAGTCGGGAAACGGGAGGGGACGAGAATACGGGCGCGGCGGCAGGTTGATGCATGGGTCCGCGAACGACCTCAGGAGCTGGCGATGGGGCCATCTTAGCCGCAACTGCGCCCGGTTCGGTCGCGCCCGCAACAGGTGCCTCAACTAATCCGCCGAACGGCCGTTATCCATTGCGACTCCGAGCCAGGGGTCGATCCTTCGGAGTGTTCCAGAGTGGACTCAGGCGTCATTGCAAGCATGCTGCAGCACCCGCTGACCTCAGCGGTGGTGTTGTTGGATGCGCATGGCCAGCCCCTGGCGGCCAATCGCGTTGCGCAGTCCCTCGGGCTGCCGGCAACCCTCGGCGCATACGCCGAAGTGCTGGAAAGCAGTCGGGCCCAGGTGGCCGACAGCGGCGGCATGACCGCCTGCGTGCTGCCTGGCACCGGGGGCGGCCGGCTGGAAGGCTGGCTGCGCGCGGTCTGCGACGAGCATGGCCAGGTGATGGCCTTCACCTTGAGCATTCCCGAGCCGATGGGCGCCGATGGCACCAGCCGCTGGGAAATGGGCCTGGACAGTGCCGACCACGGTTTGTGGGACTGGGATATCCCGGCCGACGTGGTGTACCGCTCCGAACGCTGGACCCGCATGCTCGGCTATTCCGAGCAGCCGCTGCCGAACAACCTCACCGCACTTTCCGGCCTGATCCATCCCGATGATCACGCGCACGTCAGTGCCGCGGTGCAGGCGCATCTGGATGGTCGCACCGATACCTATGTGGCCGAATTCCGGCTGCGCCAGCACGATGGCCAATGGCGTTGGATCCTGGATCGCGGCCGCGTGGTGTCGCGCACCGCCGATGGCCGCCCGTTGCGCATGGTCGGCACGCATACCGATGTGCACCACCAGAAATTGCTCGAGCAGCAACTGCGCGAACAGCAGGCCCAGCTGGAGGAAGCCCAGCGCATCGCCAGCATGGGCAGCTGGAGCTGGGATTCGTTGAAGGACCAGCTCTGGATCTCCCAGGATTTCCTGCAGCAGCTCGGCATGGACCAGCTGCGTCTGCGGGGCATCCGCGACCTACTGCGGCTGCTCGCCCGGCCGTCGGTTGCGCACCTGCGCAGTGCCTGGCGCAAGATCAAGCATGAAGGCCTGCCGGTGCATTTCGAGCTGGAAGTCAACGGCCTGCTCGGCGTCAATCCGCATCACCTGCGGGTCTGGGCGCAGCCGGTCTTCGATGGCGACGGCAGCATGGTGCGTGTGCTTGGCCAGTTGCAGAACGTCACCGAACAACGCCAGACCGACGCCCTGATCCGCTGGCGCACCGAGTTGCTCAATCGCGTGTCCGCGCTGGGCAAGATCGGCGGCTGCGAGATCGAGGTCGACACCCGCCGCATGCAGTGGACCGAGGAGTGCTACCGCATCCACGGCCTGCGCAAGGAAAACATCACCCTGGAGCAGGCGCTGGCGCTGTACACCCAGGATTCGCGCGATGCGTTCGAAGCGGCGCTGCTGCGCATTTCCGACGGCGGCCTGCCCGAGCAACTGGAGCTGTGCTTCTATCGCAATTCCGGCCAGCGCATCTGGGTGCAGGTCCTTATTGAACTGGACCGACGCGAAGGCCTGCCGCCGCGCTTCGTGGCCTTGTTCCGCGACGTCACCCGCGAGCGCGAAGCCAACGAACGCATCGAACTGCTGGCGCATTACGATCGCCTGACTGGCCTGCCGAACCGCTTCCTGCTGCGCGAGCAGGCAGAAAACGCCATCCGTGAAGCGCATGAGCGTGGCCAGTTGATGGCCATGCTGCTGATCGATCTGGATGGCTTCAAGAGCATCAACGACTCGTTCGGTCATGCCACCGGCGACAACCTGCTCAAGCTCGCCTCCGCACGCCTGCACCAGCACCTGCGCAACAGCGACCTGTTCGGCCGCTTCAGCGACGACGAGTTCATCGTGCTGCTGCGCGACCTGTCCGAGCCGGAAGATGCCGGCCACGTGGCGCGCAAGCTGATCAGCGCGTTGGGCGAACCGCTGCGCAAGGACCACGTCACCCTCAAGCTCGGCGCCAGCATCGGCATCGCGCTGCAAGGGGAGGGCCTGTCGGACTTCGATAGCCTGTTGCGCGCTGCCGATGCGGCGATGTATGCGGCAAAGGAATCCGGCCGCAACACCTTCCATTACTACAGCCAGGACGTGCTGCTGCGTGCGCAGCGCCGCCTGGAGCTCGAACATGCGCTGCAGGGCGCGCTCGAGCGCGAGGAATTCACCCTGGTCTACCAGCCGCTGGTCAACACCGTGGGCGATGCCTCGCCGGCAATCGAAGCGCTGATGCGCTGGAATCGACCCGGCCATGGCCCGTGCAGCCCGGCCGAATTCATCCCGATCGCCGAAGAATGCGGCGAGATCGTGCGCCTGGGCGAATGGGTCATCGGCGAAGCCTGCCGCCAGGCGGTGGTCTGGGATCGCGCCGGGCTCAATTTCAGCCGCATCGCGGTCAATGTGTCGGCGGTGCAGTTGCGCGAGCGCGGCTTTGCCGAGCGCGTGCTGGAGATCTGCCGCGACAACAGCTGGTCGCCGTCACGGCTGGAGCTGGAACTGACCGAATCGGCCTTGATCCGCGATTCGGACTCGCTGCGCCGCTGCTTCGAACTGTTCGAACAGAATGGCGTGCTGCTGGCGGTGGACGATTTCGGCACCGGGTTCTCCAACCTGCATTACCTCAATCGCTTCCCGGTGCAGCGCCTGAAGATCGACCGCAGCTTCGTACAAGGCATGCTCGACGACGCCAACACTGCCGAGGTCACCCAGGCCATCGTGCATCTGGGTCACGCGCTGGGCATGCAGGTGGTCGCCGAAGGCGTGGAGACGGTGCAGGAGGACGCCTTGCTGCGCCAGCAGGGTTGCGACGAAATCCAGGGCTATTTCTACTCACGCCCGCTGTCGCCGCGCGACATGGCGCAGTGGCTGCGCGAGGCCGAGGCCGGCATGCGGCTGGGCGCGCGGCTGGTCATCGCCAGCTGACGCAGTGCGCAGCGTTGCGTGCACCACGCCGCGGCGCAGCGGACCATGCGCGATCCATGCGCCTTGCCCAACGATTGAAGACAGCAGCTTGCGAGTCGTTGCGGCGCTTGGTTGCGGCCAAACCCAGCACACCCAAAGGCGCCGTGACCTTATCCTTGCCGGGACCTGCCGTGACGGTAGCTACCTGTTGGCATCCCTTGCGCCGATGGTTCCGCACTCGGTGAGGACACCGCACCAGACAGTTGGCTGGCGGCTTTCTTGAAGAACGAGAACACCGCGTCACGCGGTTCGCCGGTCGCTTGTCGAAAACGTTGCGCACCGACCATCGTGACTGGTGCTTGCCCGCCCACCCTCGCGGGACGCTTGGCGGCATGGATGCCGCCAAGGAGCTTGCAAGGACGTACTTGCAGCGTGTCCCGCGAGGGTGGGCGGGCAAGGACCCTGCAACGAAGCAACAGGTGCCTGATCCCCTTGCGCCAAGTCGCCCCAATCGTGTCGTGTCGATCGACGCACCACGTTCTGTCGAAAAATCGTCGTGCAGACGTGCAGACGTGCAGACGTGCAGACGCAGAAGTGCAGAAATGCAAGGGACGAGATCACCCCGATGCCGCAATTGATCGCTACCAGGTGCGCAAAGCCACGCCTGTCGGCAAGGCTAGCGGCAAAGCCGTCTTGGATCGCAAGAGATGCCGCAAAAGCATCAACCCTCGGGCAGTGCAAACAAGCCGGCGGGGCGCCTGCCGAGGCACGCCCCGCCGGGATCGCATCAGCGTCCGGAGGCGCTGACCGCGGCGCCGTCCAGGCCCAGGTCCCAGGCCACGGTGGCGAATAGCAACTCGTCTTCGCTGCACCCGCGGCGCGGATTGATCAGCGCCTTGACTTCAGCAAGGGCGGCAAGCTCCAGCCGTTCCAGCGCAGCCGGCATCCGCACGCGTCGCAGCGCCGGCTTGGCCGCGTTGCTTTGCGCGATGCGCTCGGCTTGCGCGGCGGCCAGTGCCGCTGCCTGCAGCGCAGCGGTGGGGGCGTTGTCGATGGTCGGGGCGAGAAGCGTCATCAGCGGAACACCAGGTCATTGCGGAACGACAAATCCCCGGAAGGCCGGGGAATGTCGGAATCAGGAGATGCGGGGCGGCATCGGTCTCAGAACAGCTCGACCGTGCCGGCGCCCATGCCCTGCTGCGCCACCGGCTTGTGCGGCGGGCGTTCCCACTCCACGCGCATGTCGCGCAGGCGGTTGGACACCTTGGCCAGCGCGGCGACCAGATCGCTGTCGTACACGCCGCCATTGCGATGCAGCAGTTCCTGCAGCGCCACCGCCTCGCGGTTGATCGCGGTGAGGCGATCGAGGTGGGTGTGGATGCCGCTCAGCGTCTGGGTGGCGATGTCCTCGAACTGCAGGGCACGCACCGCTTCGGCCACGCTGCCGTCGATGGCACGGGCGCACTCGGAGATTTCGCGCATGCCATCGCCCAACGAGGCGTTGATCTGGGCGACGTTCTCCAGCATGGCGGCCGATTCGTGGCGCGCCTCGCGGGAGCGGTCCATGTGGCGCGAGGCCAGCTGCGAGACCGTTTCACGCACCTTGGCGATCGATTCCTTGGAGCTGTGGGCCAGCTTGCGGATCTGCTCGTTGAAGGTGGTGGAGCGTTCGGACAGGTTGCGCACCTCGTCGGCGACCACCGCGAAGCCGCGACCGGCTTCACCGGCACGTGCTGCTTCGATGGCGGCGTTCAAGGCCAGCAGGTTGGTCTGGTCGGCGATCGACTTGACGTCTTCCAGCAGCGCGAAGATGCCGTCCAGATGCTGGGCCATCTCATCGATGTGATGGACGGTATTGGTGCTTTGGCCGCTCACCTGTTCCAGCGCTTCCACCAACTGCTCCATGCGGGAGCTGGCGTGCTGGGCGAAGCGGGCGACGTCGACGCCGGCACTGCCGTCGTCACCGGCACGGTCGACGATACGGGCCAGCGCCTGGCTTTGCTGACGCGACTTGCGGTTCATCGCTTCGAAGCTGCCACCCAGGCCGGACACGGCCTGGCGGATCAGTTCGCGGGCACGCTCGACTTCCGAGCGCGAACCGTCGACTTCGTTGCTGACGAAGGTACGCAGTTCGTTGAGCAGTTGGTCCTGCTCGCGCAGGATGCGTGCCTGGTCCGGATTGGGCCGGAACTGGGAGTAGGTCACCCAGGCAGCAAAACCCAGCCAACTGAGGGTCATGGTCGCCAGGATCGCCCAGCGCACCGAAGCGGGCCAGTCGAATCCGACAGCGAAGGGAAACAGCAAGGTCAGAGCCAGAGGAGCGGCTAGACGGATGAGTGGACGTGAATACATGGGCGTTCTCGGCAGAGTCACGGTTGCTGTATCGGCACTGCCCCCGTGGTCTTTAGCGACGATCGCCATCTCGTCTCGCGTCTGCCGCCGTCACTGGCAGGCGCTAGCGCCCGTTGCGGGCGCCTTCATCCGGTATTTTGGCGTCGCTTACCGCAGTGCGCGATCCACCGCTTCGCTCATCGCGCGCTTGGCGAACAGGAAATCCCACAGGCTGCCGCCCATCTGCCGCCACAGCACTGCCGAGCGCACCGCTGCCAGCAACAGCGCGCGGATCTCGGCCACCACTCCGGCCTGGCCCAGGTAGTGCGGGTTGCCCTGCACCATGACCTTGGGACGCAGGTGGCTGATGGTCTGCGCATAGAGCCCGCCCAGCGAGCTCAACACATCCGGATGCGCGCTGTCGCCCAGGCTGTGTGCCTGACGCGCCGCTGCATCGATTCCGCTGGAGACCGTGGCCACGGTCGCGTCGTCGCGCACGAAGCGGCGCTCCAGTTGCAACACCGCCAGCGCCAGCCGCGGCAACACCTCGTCCTGGCCCTGGTTGCGAAAGTAGTCGTGCAGCAGGCGCAGGCCGGGCGCCAGGGCCGCCGTCGAGCCGTACACCGCCTCCGGCGAGGCCGCATCCACCCGGAACACGCTGTCGATGGCGGTGCGCACCGTGGCGGCCTCCGAATGCCCGGTTTCGGCGATCCGCCGCACCTGCTGCAGGGCCTGGGCAACGCCGGCCAGCGCCAGCACACGGTGATCCATGGAAACACTCATCAAGCCACACCCTCGGGGGAAGAAGAAGATCCTGCCAATCGACGCTCCAGCGGCGCATCGGTGGCGGCAATGACCGCGCCGCCAAGGCATTGCTCGCCGTCGTACAGCACCAGCGACTGCCCGGGCGTGACCGCCCGCTGCGGCCGCTCGAAGCGTACCTGCACGCTGCCGTCGTCCTGTACCTCCACCGTGCACGGCTCGTCCGGCTGCCGGTAACGGGTCTGCGCGGTGCAGCTGAAGCGGCGCGCCGGCGGCGCACCGGCGACCCAATGGGCCGGCTCGGACTGCAGCCAGCGCGACTGCAGCAGCGGGCTGTCGCGGTCCTGGTCCACGTACAGCACGTTGCTGGCCACATCCTTGCCCACCACGTACCACGGCGCCGCCGCGCGGCCGCGCACCCCGCCGATGTTCAGGCCTTCGCGCTGGCCCAGGGTGAAATAGAACACGCCGGGGTGCTCGGCAATGCGCTGCCCCTGCGGGTCGCGGATCTCGCCGGTGCGCGCGGGCAGGTAGCGGCCCAGGAACTCGCGGAAGTCGCGCTCGCCGATGAAGCAGATCCCGGTGGAATCCTTCTTGGCGTGGGTCGGCAGGCCGGCGTCCTGGGCGATGCGGCGCAGCGTGCTTTTCTCCAGCTCGCCGATCGGAAACAGGGTGGCGGCCAGCTGGGTCTGCCCCAGCTGGTGCAGGAAATAGCTCTGGTCCTTGCCCCGGTCGGCACCGCGCAGCAGTCGCCAGCGCCCGCCGCTGTGCGCAACCCGGGCGTAATGCCCGGTGGCGATCCGCTCGGCGCCCAGCGCCTGCGCGGCGTCCAGGAAATGCTTGAACTTGACCTCGCGGTTGCACAGTGCGTCAGGATTCGGGGTGCGCCCGGCCGCGTATTCGGCCAGGAAGTGCTCGAACACGCCGCTCCAGTATTGCCCGGAGAAATCACGGAAATGGAAGGGGATGCCGAGCATCCCGCACACCGCGACCGCGTCGCGGCGGTCGTCTTCGGCGCGGCAGTCGCCGCTGCCGTCGTCGGCCCAGTTCTGCATGAACAGCCCGGCGATCGACTCGCCCTGTTGCGCCAGCTGCCAGGCCGCCACCGACGAATCCACCCCGCCGGACACGCCAACCACGATGCGTGGCGTGCTCATGCGAGGTGCCGTACCAGCGCCAACGGGTGCCGCTGCCCGGCCAGGTAGTCGGCCACCACCTCCCACACCAGGGGGCTGCGCAAGCGCTCGCTGGCGCCACGCAATTCCTCCGGTGTCATCCACAGTGCCCGCACCACGCCGGTATCCAGGCTGCGCTCGGGGTGGTGGGTGAGCGCATCGGCCACGAAGGCGAAGCGCAGGTAACACTGGCCGGTCGGCGCCAGCCACTGATAGGTGCCGATGAAATGTGTCAGCCGCACGTCCCAGCCGGTCTCTTCCAGGGTTTCGCGCACGGCGGCGTCGCGCAGGCTTTCATCCGGCTCCAGGTGCCCGGCTGGCTGGTTCAGCAGCAGGCGGCCGCCGATGCGTTCTTCGACCTGCAGCAAGCGTCCGTCGCGCACCACCACGGTGGCCACCGTGACGTCCGGGTGCCAGCGCTGTTCCTGCACGCTCACGGGCAGACTCCGGTGCACGGCAGCGCACCGCCCGGCACTGCGGCAGGACGGCAGCCGGAAGGGCGCAGGGCGGGGCGGGGCGTGCAGCGACGCGTGTCGGCGGTCGTCGACGGCGCCAGGGCCGGCGCGGTCAGGGAATCGGTCATCAAGGGCGAGCCATGGAATCAGAGACAAATTGTGCGGGCCGCGGCGCAAATCGTCCAATGCGCGCGGCGATGAACCGTATAATGACCGGATGCCTCGGAAGACCTCCCACGAACACGATCACGGCCTCACGGTCGAAGCCAGCAAGCCTGAGGTAGCGCCACCGCCGCGCTACCAGGTATTGCTACTGAACGACGACTACACCCCGATGGACTTCGTGGTGACCGTCCTGCAGCAGTTTTTCAACCTGGACCTGGAGCGCGCCACCCAGGTCATGTTGCACGTCCACACCCGCGGGCGCGGCGTTTGCGGGGTTTACAGCCGCGAAGTCGCCGAGTCCAAGGTTGCGCAGGTCAACGAGTTTTCGCGCATGAACCAGCATCCGCTGCTGTGCACGATGGAACAGAGCTGAGGCAGTTCTCGGATCATTCCAGCAGCGCAACAGTGTGACTGCAATCGCGTGCTAACGCCGTCTGAACGTGCCTATCCGATAGGGTTGTGGAAAATCCCGACAAAAGCCGCATATTGTTGGCAACAGCCGTTCGGAGTGACCAATGTTCAGCAAAGACCTAGAGCAAACCATCGGCCAGTGCTACAAGCGAGCACGCGAGGCGCGTCATGAGTTCATGACCGTCGAGCACCTGCTGCTCTCGCTGCTGGACAACCCCTCCGCCCAGGCCGTACTCAAGGCCTGCGGTGCGGATCAGCTGCGCCTGCACAACGATTTGGAGCAGGCCATCGAGGCCTCGGTGTCGCGCCTGGCCGAGGACGACGGCCGCGACACCCAGCCGACCCTGGGCTTCCAGCGCGTGCTGCAGCGCGCGGTCTACCACGTGCAGTCCTCGGGCAAGAAGGAAGTCACCGGTGCCAACGTGCTGGTCGCCATCTTCGGCGAGAAGGACTCGCACGCGGTGTATTTCCTGAACCAGCAGGACATCACCCGGCTGGATATCGTCAACTACCTGTCCCATGGCATCGCCAAGCTGGGCGAAGACGGCGAGCAGCCCTCGGCGTCCGACGGCGAGCCCAAGAGCGAGGGTGGGGAAGGCGAAGGCAAGGGCGATGCCCTGGCCGAGTACGCCACCAACCTCAACGAGCAGGCGCGCAACGGCAAGATCGATCCGCTGGTGGGACGTGGCGACGAGATCGAACGCACCATCCAGGTGCTGTGCCGCCGCCGCAAGAACAACCCCCTGTATGTGGGCGAGGCCGGCGTGGGCAAGACCGCGATCGCCGAGGGCCTGGCCAAGCGCATCGTCGATAACGACGTGCCGGAGGTGCTGGCCGATGCGGTGATCTTCTCGCTGGACCTCGGTGCGCTGGTGGCCGGCACAAAGTACCGCGGCGACTTCGAAAAGCGCCTCAAGGGCGTACTGAGCGCGCTCAAGAAGGTGCCGAACGCGGTCCTGTTCATCGATGAGATCCACACCATCATCGGTGCCGGTTCGGCGTCCGGCGGAACCATGGATGCGTCCAACCTGATCAAGCCGGCGCTGTCGTCGGGCGAGCTGCGATGCATCGGCTCGACGACCTTCCAGGAATACCGCGGCATCTTCGAAAAGGACCGTGCGCTGGCGCGCCGCTTCCAGAAGATCGACATCGTCGAGCCGACCGTCGGCGAAACCTTCGAGATCCTGCAGGGCCTCAAGCCCAAGTACGAGGCGCACCACGGCGTGACCTATGCCGACGATGCGCTGCAGGCTGCGGTGGATCTGTCGGTCAAGCATATCGGCGACCGCCTGCTGCCCGACAAGGCCATCGACGTGATGGACGAGGCTGGCGCGCGTCAGCGTCTGCTGCCCGACGGCGTGCGCAAGGAGTTGATCGACATCGAGGAGATCGAGACCATCATTGCCAAGATGGCGCGCATTCCGGCCAAGCAGGTCAGCGCAACCGACAAGGACGTGCTGCAGCATCTGGAGCGCAATCTGAAGATGGTGATCTTCGGGCAGAACCCGGCGATCGAGACACTGGCCGGCTCCATCAAGCTCGCACGCTCCGGCCTGGCCAACCCGGAAAAGCCGATCGGCAACTTCCTGTTCGCCGGCCCGACCGGCGTGGGCAAGACCGAGGTCACCAAGCAGCTTGCGCTGCAGTTGGGGATCGAGCTGGTGCGCTTCGACATGTCTGAGTACATGGAGCCGCATTCGATCAGCCGCCTGATCGGTGCGCCTCCGGGCTACGTCGGTTTCGACCAGGGCGGCCTGCTGACCGAGAAGATCGTCAAGACCCCGCACTGCGTGCTGCTGCTGGACGAGGTGGAGAAGGCGCATCCGGACATCTTCAACATCCTGTTGCAGGTGATGGACCGCGGCATCCTCACCGACACCAACGGGCGCGAGGCAAACTTCAAGAACGTGATTCTGGTGATGACCACCAATGCCGGCGCCACCCAGGCATCGCGGCGGTCGATCGGCTTCACCAAGCAGGATCATTCCACCGATGCGATGGAGTCGATCCGCCGCGGGTTCACCCCGGAGTTCCGCAACCGCCTGGATGCCATCGTGCAGTTCCAGCCGTTGGGCTTCGACCACATCCTGCGCGTGGTGGACAAGTTCATCATCGAGCTGGAAATGCTGTTGCAGGAAAAGCATGTCTCGCTGTCGGCCACCCCGACCGCGCGCGACTGGCTGGCCCAGCATGGCTTCGACCCGTTGATGGGCGCACGCCCGATGTCGCGCGTGATCCAGGAGAAGATCAAGCGCCCGCTCGCCGACGAGTTGTTGTTCGGCAAACTGGTGGAAGGCGGCCGCGTCAATATCGACGTCAAGGATGGCGAGCTGGTGGTGGAGGCGCATCCAGAGCCGGAGCGCTTGCTGCCTGCCACGGTCGACTGATCGCAATCCTGATCAGCAAAAAGCCGCTCTTGCGAGCGGCTTTTTTTGTGCTTGCCGGTCCTGCTGATCCTGCTGACTTCCGGAGCACCGAGACCGCCAGGCCCACATCTTCCGCGTTCGAGTGCCCACTTGCAGGCACGACAAAAAGCGGCCATGGGCCGCCTCGCGTCTCAGCACCAAAACCGCTTACTTCATGCGGTAGGTAATACGGCCCTTGGTGAGGTCGTACGGGGTCATCTCGACCTTGACCCGGTCGCCGGTCAGGATGCGGATGTAGTTCTTGCGCATGCGGCCGGAGATGTGGGCGATGATCTCGTGCCCGTTTTCCAGCTTGACCCGGAACGTGGTGTTGGGGAGCGTCTCGCTGACACTGCCTTCGAATTCAATGGAGTCGTCTTTCGACATGTAATCCTGTGCAATCACGGCTGGCCCGACAGGGCCGTAAGGGACGGCATTTTACGCCCCATCTCCCCGTGGTGCAAATTTTATGTTAAGCGCGCATCACACAACTCGCGCGCCAGCCGCTGGCCGTAGCGCGCGGACCAATTGCCTGCCGGCTCCGGCTGCGCCACTTGCTGCCTTACCTGCTGCAGAAAGTCAGTCCGCGGCAGCCGTTCTGCCCCCAGGCTCAGCAGGTGCGGGTTTTCCACCTGCGCGTCGAGCAGCGGCCAGCCGCGCGCATGCAGGTCGGCAGCCAGGGCGGCCAGCGCCACCTTGGAGCCGCCGCTGCGCGCACTGAACATGCTTTCGCCGAAGAACATCCGGCCGATCGCCACCCCGTAGATGCCGCCCACCAGATGTGCGCCATCGAAGACCTCCAGCGAATGCGCATGGCCGAGGTGGTGCAATCCGATGTACGCCTGCTGCATGGGGCGGGTGATCCAGGTGCCATCCTGGCCCGCGCGCGGTATTGCGGCACAGGCTGCGATGACGTGTTCGAACGCCGTATCGGCGCGCACGGTCCAGGTGCTGGTACGCAGTTGACGCCTGAAGCGCGAGGACAGGCGCACGCCGTCGGTGCGGAACACCATGCGCGGGTCCGGGCTCCACCACAGCAGCGGCTGGCCATCGGAGAACCAGGGGAATACGCCATGCGCATAGGCATTGAGCAGGCGCGGCACCGACAGGTCGCCGCCGATCGCCAACAGGCCATCCGGCTCGCGCAATGCCTGCTCTGCAGGCGGAAACGGCGCGGTGGGATCGGCGGAAAGCAGGAAGGGAAGGGTGCGCGACATCCGGCGAGTTTAGAGCGGCGACCAGAACCTAGCGAGCCGTCATCGGGTGAGGGTGGATGGCGCGCTCAGCACCTGGGTTTGCGCCTGGTGCATGCCGAGTCCGAACATCGGCCATGCCCGCCTACTAGCCGCTGCGCCATAGTTTTGGTGGCGACTTTTACTCAGTCTTGCATCTACCTCGGGCGGATGGATCAGCGGATTGCCCGCTGAAGTCGGCGCACTGGTTCAGTCGCGGAACGGACTGTGCTCGGCCAGTTCGAGGGCATGCTGGGCAACCGCCACGCGCTCGTCCGCGCACCATTGCGCCAGCGGCTCGCGAAAGCCGGGGTCGGCGATCCAGTGGCGGCTGCGCACCAGCGTCGGCAGGAAGCCGCGCGCGATCTTGTGCTGGCCTTGCGCGCCGGGCTCGAAGCGGGTCAGGCCTTCGCGCAGGCAGTATTCCAGGCCCTGGTAGTAGCAGGTTTCGAAGTGCAGGCCGGGCAGGGTGTCGCCGCCCCAGTAACGCCCGTACAAGGTGTCGTGGCCGCGCAGGCACAGCGCGCCGGCGATCGGGCGGCCGTCGAGATCGGCCAGGAACATCACCAGCTGGCGCGGCATGGCCTTTGCCAGATGCTGCAGGAACTGCGGCGTGAGTGCGGGCGAATTGCCGTACTCGTTGAAGGTCTTCAGATAGAAGCCATACATCGCGGCCAGGTCGTCCTGGCTCGCGTCGTCACCGTGGACCACGCGCATGCGGATACCGGCGCGCTGCACCTTGGCCCGCTCCTGGCGGATGTTCTTGCGCCGCTTGTGGTCCATGGCGCCGAGGAATGTCTCGAAGTCGGTCCAGCCGGCGCTGTTGTGCCAGTGGTACTGCAGGTCGTTGCGTTCCAGCCAATCGCCGTCAAAGGCGGTGTCTTCGTCTGCCCGGTGGAAATTCACATGCGCCGACGACAGGCCACTGCGCTCGACCAGCTCGCGCATCGCTGCCAGCAGGTGTGGCCGCCACGTGGGTGCGCCCAGCAGGCGTGGGCCGGTCACCGGTGAGTAAGGCACCCCGCACAGCCACTTGGGGAAATACGCCTGCCCGTAACGCGCGTACGCGTGTGCCCAGGCATGGTCGAATACGAACTCGCCGTGGGAATTGTTCTTCAGGTAGCCCGGCGCAGCGGCGACCAGCGTGTCGCCCTCCCACAGGGTCAGATGCAGCGGATTCCAGCCCCAGTCCGGGCGCAGGCAGCCTTCGCGCTCCAGTCCTTGCAGGAACGCGTAGCCGATGAAGGGGTGCGTGCCATCGTGCAACGCGTCCCAGGCGCCGGCCGGCAATTCGTCCAGCCGACGGCACCAGCGGGCGGTGACGCTCATTCGCGCAGCCCGCAGGGCAGGCCAGTCGCAGGGCGCGACCGGCGGTCGATGGTCACCTCAGGCACCCTTGTCGAGATAACGCTCGGCATCCAGCGCCGCCATGCAGCCGAAGCCGGCCGAGGTGATCGCCTGGCGGTAGTGCTGGTCGGCCACGTCGCCGGCTGCGAATACGCCGGCCACCGAGGTCTCGGTCGCCGCACCGTTGAGGCCGGAGCGGATCTCCAGGTAGCCGTTGTTCATCGCCAGCTGGCCGTCGAACAACTGGGTGTTGGGGTGGTGGCCGATGGCCACGAAGAAGCCGTGCACATCGATGTCGCGGGTGCTGCCGTCGATAGTGGACTTGACCCGCACGCCGGTGACGCCGGCATCGTTGCCCAGCACTTCGTCCACTGCGTGGTGCCAGACGGTTTCGATCTTGCCGGCGGCGACCTTGGCGAACAGCTTGTCCTGCATGATCTTTTCCGCGCGCAGGGTGTCGCGGCGGTGCACCAGGTAGACCTTGCGGGCAATGTTGGACAGGTACAGTGCTTCTTCCACCGCGGTGTTACCGCCGCCGACCACGACCACGTCCTGGTCCTTATAGAAGAATCCGTCGCAGGTGGCGCAGGCGGAGACGCCGCGGCCCTTGAAGGTCTCTTCGGTCGGGATACCCAGGTACTTGGCGGTGGCACCGGTGGCGATGATCAGCGCGTCGCAGGTGTACTCGGCGCCGTCGCCGATCAACCGGAACGGGCGCTGCGACAGGTCGGCGGTGTGGATGTGGTCGAAGATCACCTCGGTGTCGAAGCGCTCGGCGTGCGCCTGCATGCGGTTCATCAGGTCCGGGCCCATCAGGCCGTGGGGGTCGCCCGGCCAGTTGTCCACCTCGGTGGTGGTCATCAGCTGGCCGCCCTGCTGCAGGCCGGTGATGACCACCGGCTTGAGGTTGGCGCGTGCGGCGTAGACCGCGGCGGTCCAGCCGGCCGGGCCGGAGCCCAGGATCAGCAGGCGGGAATGCTTGGCGGGACTGGCAGAAGAGGCGCTCATGTATACTCGCGATCTAGGAATTGGTGGGATGGCGCCGGCACGATGGCGTCCCCGTGGCGGCATAGAGTGGCGGTCCCCACCCGGTGAATCAAGGCGGCGCGATGGAACTGCTTGAACCGCAGATGGCATGGTCCACCCACGTTGCATGTCCGACGCCGCCTTGTGCGGCGTTTTTCGTTGACTGCCGCCCGCCGCGGCAGCCGGCGCTCGCCCGACTACTGTAACCGCAGCCGCAGTCGTTTATTATCAACCACTAACAGCATTTTTCTAAGGTCTGGCTACAGGTGGCAAAGCAGGTTCCCGAACGCAGCAGCAAGCCCGCAGAGGGCAAGGCGTCGTCGCGCAAGACGGCGGTGGCGGACAATCCGCGCCGACAGAAGCTGTGGCGCGATCTGGCATTGATCGCAGTGGCGCCGCTGCTGCTGTATCTGCTGGCCAGCCTGTTCACCTATTCGGCCACCGATCCAGGGTGGTCGCGCACCGGCAATCTGGTCGCGCCGATCCACAACATGGGCGGCCGGTTCGGTGCCATGGCGGCGGATGTGTTGCTGCAGTTATTTGGCTACGTGGCCTTCCTGTTGCCGGTAATCCTGGGTGCGGTGGCCTGGATCGCGCTGATCGGCGAGCGCGAGGAGCAGAGCCAGAGCGATCTCGGGCCAGCGCTGCGGCTGGTCGGCATGGTGGGCTTTCTGATCTCATCGACCGGATTCCTGCATCTGCGCCTGTTCCAGGGCGAGGTGGCGGAGGCTGGTGGCATTGTCGGCAAATTGGTCAGCGGCTCGCTCAGCTCCGGCTTCGGCGCGCTGGGCGCCAACCTGTTCGTGGTGGTGTTGTTGCTGGTGTCGATCACGCTGGCCACCGGGCTGTCGTGGTTCGCGGTGATGGAGCGGATCGGCAAGTGGGTGCTGGCGCTGGGACCGCTGATGCAGCGCAAGACCCACCAGGCCAGCGAGTGGCAGCAGACCCGGGTGATGCGCGAAGAGCGCGAGGAAGTGCGCAAGGTCGATGCGGTCAAGCAGGCCAAGCGTGAGCCGGTCAGGATCGAGCCGCCACCGGCGCCGGTGGTGGAAAAGAGCGAGCGCGCCAAGCGCGACACCCAGATTCCGATGTTCCAGGGCGTGAGCACCGATGGCTCGGACCTGCCGCCGCTGGCGCTGCTGGACGACCCCAAGCCGCAGGCCAAGGGCTATTCGGAAGAGACGCTGGAGACGCTGTCGCGGCAGATCGAGTTCAAGCTCAAGGATTTCCGCATCGAGGCGCAGGTGGTTGGGGCCTACCCGGGTCCGGTGATCACCCGTTTCGAGATCGAGCCGGCGCCGGGCATCAAGGTCAGCCAGATCAGTTCGCTGGACAAGGACATCGCGCGCGGGCTGTCGGTGAAGTCGGTGCGCGTGGTGGACGTGATTCCGGGCAAGTCGGTGATCGGCCTGGAAATCCCCAACGTCAGCCGCGAGATGATCTTCCTGTCCGAGCTGCTGCGCTCCAAGGAATACGACAAGTCGGCCAGCCCGCTGACGCTGGCCCTGGGCAAGGACATCGCCGGCCGCCCGACCGTGGCCGACCTGGCGCGCATGCCGCATCTGCTGGTGGCCGGTACCACTGGCTCGGGCAAGTCGGTGGCGGTCAATGCGATGGTGCTGAGCCTGCTGTTCAAGGCCTCGCACAAGGAATTGCGGATGCTGATGATCGACCCGAAGATGCTCGAGTTGAGCGTCTACCAGGGCATCCCGCATCTGCTGGCGCCGGTGGTCACCGACATGAAGGAGGCCGCCAACGGCCTGCGTTGGTGCGTGGCCGAGATGGAACGCCGCTACAAGCTGATGAGCGCGGTGGGCGTGCGCAACCTGGCCGGCTTCAACAAGAAGGTCAAGGACGCCATCGACGCCGGCCAGCCGATGATGGACCCGCTGTTCAAGCCGAACCCGGAGCTGGGCGAAGCGCCGCGGCCGCTGGAGACGCTGCCGTTCATCGTCATCTTCATCGACGAATTCGCCGACATGATGATGATCGTCGGCAAGAAGGTCGAAGAACTGATTGCACGCCTGGCGCAGAAGGCGCGTGCGGCCGGCATCCATCTGATCCTGGCCACGCAGCGGCCGTCGGTGGACGTGATCACCGGCCTGATCAAGGCCAATATCCCCACCCGCGTCGCGTTCCAGGTCAGCTCCAAGATCGACTCGCGCACCATCCTGGACCAGTCCGGTGCCGAAGCGCTGCTGGGCAACGGCGACATGCTGTACCTGCCGCCGGGCACCGCGCTGCCGGATCGCGTGCATGGCGCGTTCGTCAGCGACGAAGAAGTGCATCGGGTGGTCGAGCATCTCAAGGCCAGCGGGCCGGTGTCCTATGTCGAGGGCGTGTTGGATGAGGTGCAGACCATGGGCGATGGCACCGTGGTCGGCGCCACCGGCCTGCCGGAAAGCAGTGGCGGTGGTGGTGACGAGTCCGACCCCTTGTACGACGAGGCCTTGCGCATCGTCACCGAAACCCGGCGCGCCTCGATCTCCGGCGTGCAGCGTCGCCTGAAGATCGGCTACAACCGCGCCGCGCGCCTGATCGAGGCGATGGAAGCGGCCGGCGTGGTCAGCCCGCCCGAGCACAACGGCGACCGCAGCGTACTGGCGCCACCGCCGCCGAAGTAGCGCAGCGGTCATCGCCGCCCTGCGGGGCGTCGGTGCGGCAGAGTTGGAAGTCCATGCCTGTCATTGCCGGGCACAACCGCTACCCTGTGCAGTACGCGCCACCTTGGCCTGTCGTGATCGAGACCCATGCTGCATCGTCCCTTGCTGTTGCTCGTGCTGTTGCTCTCCGCGCCGCTGCTGGCCCATGCCCAGCAGGCCACGCCTGCTCCCGCGGCCGCTCGTGCCCAGGCCGACACCAACTACAGCTTCGTGCGCTATCGCGCCGACTACGAGGTGCGCGCCGACGCCAGCAGCGTGGAGACCGACGAGTACGAGATCCTGCTCAAGACCAAGTCGGCGGTGGAGCAGTTCAGCCAGGTGCGCCTGAGCTATAGCGAGAAGATGGAGACGCTCGAGGTGCTTCAGGCCTACACCGTCACCGCCGAGGGCCTGCGCCAGGACGTGGCCAGCGACAAGATCTATACCCAGGAAAGCTACTCCAGCGCCTCGGCGGCGATGTACGCCGACCGCAAGGTCAAGGTGGTGGTGTTCCCGAACCTGGCCCCGGGGGCGCGCATCGTCTACCGGGTGCGGCGGGCGCAAAACACCCCGTACTTCCCTGGCTATTTCAGCCTGTGGGAGACCTTCAGCGTCTTTGCGCAGTACGACGATGCGGTGGTCACGCTGGTGGCGCCGAAGTCGTTGCCGATGCATCTGTCGGTGCGTGGGCTGCAGGGCGGCACCAAACCGGTGGTGCGCGGCGATCAGGCGCGCTGGGAATGGCGGTACCAGCGCACCGCGCCGATGAAGAACCAGAACTGGAGCGCGGCGAGCTGGGAGTTCAGCCCCACCTTGATGGCCAGCACCTTCGATAGCTGGTCGCAGATGGGCCTGGCGTATCACGTCAAGGGCGGGCGCGCCGCAGCGGTCACCCCGGCGATCCAGGCACTGGCCGACCAGGTCACCAAGGGCATCGACGAGCCGCGTGCACAGGCGGCGGCCCTGTACGAATGGGTCGCGCGCAATATCCGCTACGTGGCGGTGTACCTGGGCAATGGCGGGCTGGAGCCCAACAGTGCCGACAGCATCCTGGCCAACCACTATGGCGACTGCAAGGACCACACGGTGATCCTGGAGGCATTGCTGGCGGCCAAGGGCATCGCCAGTACGCCGGTGCTGATCGGTGCCGAGGGCGGGCCGACATTGCCGGCGATCCCGGTGCTGGGGCGTTTCAATCACGCCATCACTTATATCCCTGCCTTCGATCTGTACGTCGATTCCACCAACCCGTATGCGCGCTTCGGCCAGCTGCCGGCCGGCGATCTGGGCGCGCCGGTGGTGCATACGCGCGACGGCAAGCTCACCCACACGCCGCCGAACGACCGCAAGGTCAATCGCTACGTTGCGCGGACCGAATACCGCTTCACCCCGCAAGGGGGGCTGCAGGGGTTGACCACGCTGGATAGCGGGCAGACCGGCGAAGTGGGGTTGCGCGCGATGTTCGTGCAGCTCAATGCGCAGAACCGCAACCGCATCGAGGAATCGATCATTGCCCAGTCCGGCTTCGTCGGCACCGGCGATCTGCTGATCCAGGGCGATCCGCTGGATCTGGATACGCCGTTCAACTATCGCTACAGCTTCCAGGCCAGCGACGCGGTGGACTTTTCCGTGGTCGGCGGCATGACCTTGCCTGACATGCCTGGCGCCGAATCCACGCGCGCGGTGTATACGACCACCTCGGCCGAAGACAATCTGACCCCGTTCTACTGCAACGACAGCGTGCGCGAGGAAACCTACGTGGTGACCTTGCCCGACACCGTGCCCATCATCGCCATCCCGCGCAGCAGCCGGTTCCGCAATGCGGCCGGCGAATATGCGGTGGAATGGACACGGCAGGGGCAGACCGTCACCGCCGTGCACCGGCTGCAGCGCGCTGCCGTAGGGGGGTCGCAGGCCTTGTGCCAGCCGCAGGATTACCGCGCGTTCCGCGAGTTGTACCAACAGGTGCGGCGGGGCTTTCGCGGTCAGATCGTGTATGGCGACCTGAGCAAGGTGCAGACTGCGCAGTGAGCGCGCAGCATGAGCGCGGGCCTGACATGAACGCATGGACGCGATGGCGCTCGCCCATTCATCTACGAAGCTTCAGAATTGACGTACTCCTTTCTGGAAGACCGCGATGCATCGCCAGCTCCGTTATGCCGTCCTTGCCACCGCCCTGTTCGCCAGTACCGCCTTTGCCGGTGCGCGTCAGGAGCTGGATACCTTTACCCGTGGCCTGAAAGGCCTGGACGGGCAGTTCAACCAGCAGGTCAGCGATGCCAACGGCCGGGTCAAGGAACGCTCCAGCGGACGGGTGGCATTGTCGGCGCCACGCCAGTTCCGCTGGGAATACGCCAAGCCCTACAAGCAGCTGATCGTGGCTGACGGCAAGAAGGTCTGGGTGTTCGACCCGGATCTGGAGCAGGTGACCGTACGCGCGCAGGGCAGCGAAGAGCAGAACAGCCCGCTGGTCGCCCTGATCGACCCCGCGCGCCTGGACAAGCAGTACGACGTCAGTGAAGAGGCCACACCGCGCGATGGCTTGCAGTGGCTGTCGCTGACGCCCAAGGTCGACACCGAAGCCAGCTTCCAGATGGCCGCGCTGGGATTCGGCAAGGACGGCCTGGCAAAGATGGAGGTGGTGGATGCCGTGGGGCAGCGCACGGCCATCAGCTTCAGCGGCTGGAAGCGCAACCCCGCATTCGCCGCAGACACCTTCCGCTACACGCCGGCCAAGGGGGTGGATGTGGTGGGCGACGCGCAGTAGAAGCGTCTGCGGCGCGCGAGATGAAGGCAAGGGTGCAGCGAGCGGCTGTGCCTGCGAGCGCGCATAAGTTGTCGTGACCTGACGGATGCACTCGCACAGGAGCGATGCCACCACGCTACGGGACTGGCTCGTACGGGATCCACTGACCAACCGTCCGGCTCGCCTCTGCAGCCTGGTTGGTCTGGCGTTTGATGAAGAAATCGAGGCCACGTTCGCGCTGGCGTTTGCCCTTTTCGCGCAGGATCAGGATGGTCGGTTCCCAGATACTTGGGTGGCCGATCAGCGCATCGAAAGCACGATCGGCTTCCGCCGCTTGCGCTTCGCATCCGGCGACCCGCAATAGCTGGGCCTGCGCGCGCAGTGCGTCCAGGCGTGGTGCAGCCTCTGCCTGCAACACCCAGTCCACGATCAGCGAGGCGAACTTGTTGTCTTGCATGTGAAGACGGACCCGGTCGATGAAGTCCTGCAACTGGCGCTCGGCCACCATGTAGAGCCGCTGGTCGTCGACCTTGCCCTGCAGTTTGGAGATTCCGTAGTGGGTCCATAACTGCCAGTTGCGCTTCACTTCGCGTTCGAATGAGGCGAAATTGAAGAATTCGAAGCCACGATCCGTGCGCACAGGATCGATTTCGTTGTTGAACATCCACAAGGTGGAGAACGTAGTGCTGCCGGCCGAGCGCAGTTCCTTGCTGTAACCAAGATCCAGGGTGGCCAGGGACAGCCGTGCCATCGGTGTGGGCGGCGCATTGCCGGCGCTTGGGTGCGTCCACTGCTGGGCGACGAGGCTGGCCGATGCGCGCCCTGCGATCTCTACCCTGGATTGCGCGCTCCAATCCTTCAGCACCATCGTCATGTAGCCTTCGATCGGCGTCTGCGAACGGGAGGTTTCCCGCCGTGCTTTTAGGCCGAGCGACGCGCCCAGGGTGGCGCGTCGCGGTTGGCCATCCATGTTTCCCACGCGCACGCCAGCAGCGACGCTGAGGCTGGATTCGGTGGCCGAAGTGTTGCGTTCGGCATGGCCGATCAAGCCAACGGTGATGCTGGGGTGGTGTGCCAGTAGCTCCCCCAGAAAGTCGCGCTGGCTCAACTGGCCTGCGTCGCCGCCGGATTGCTCGGCTAGTTGCAGCAAGTGTTCGAACATGGCCAGGAACTGCGCGCGCTGCTCCAGCTCCTGGCCCTTGCCCCGCCGTGGTACGCGGATTTGCACGCCATGCTCGATACCCGATTCCTTTTTCATTCGCCACTCGGCTGCGCCCGTGATGCCTACTGGTGCGCGTTCGGTGCCCGGCAGCAGCACGCCCGCGCTAATGCCGGTAGTGGCGTTGAACTGCCTCGCCTTCTGCCGCCCGATCTGCAGCGACAGCCCGGTCCGCCCCATGTAGATCTCCACCGAGCGATCGGAACTGGTCTGGCCGCCCGCGGAGAGTTTCAGTCCCAGGCCGCTGGGGATGATCGCAAGCGCGGCCGACAGCGGCGTCGTATTGAGTCCGATCACACGTTGCTCGGTGAGACGCAGCTTGTCGCGCCATTCCAGCCGTTCCATCAGGTTGCGCAAGCATTCAAATAGCGCGCGTGGCGATCTGACGCGGGAGGTGTCGCCCTCATGCAGAAAGCGACTGGCATGACCAACGGCCTGATGAAAGTGCCTGCGCGCGACCGACGCCAGTTCTTCATCCAACGGCGCTGCACCGATCGGCAGGTCGCTCGGCTGTCCGGCGTGGTCGAGCAGGCCGCGCTGGATCAGACGCAGCGTTTCGGGCAGACGCATGCGGCCTGCGCGTAATGCACCCCATGCGGACGCGATGGCCGGATGGCACGGCGCCGGCTGCAGATCGTAGGTCTCGTTCATGGAGGCAGCCACCGAGCGCTGAAGCTCCTGGGCACGCCGTTCGATCGTGCCCAGCACTTTGGCAGTGAAGGTCAGGTCGGCCGCGTTCTGCTCGTGTGGGAGCCATTGTGCGTATTCCAACAGCGCCTGCATCGCCAACTCGTCCTGCGACGGCATTCGCCCGCCCGCCAACTGGATTTGGCGGCGGGCGACGAGCCAGCTGGTCAGGTGGCCGGCCGCCTCGCGAAGAGCGTCGTTGGCACGTCGCACGGCGGTGGGAAGCGCTTCTGAGGCGCCGACCTTCATTCCCAGCTCAAGTGCGTTGAAGGGATTGAGGGCGCGCCTTCCGCGCCTTCCGCTGCCTGCTACCGCCCACTGCGCAAACATCTGCAGGCATGCGTTGACGCGCGCATAGGGTGAACCTGCCCGGGTGGTTTCGTAGCCATTGCGGAATGCGTGAAATGCGCTGCGCTGGGCATCGGTTGCAGACTGCAGGCCCTGCAGCGGCGAGTCTCCATACACGGCATGGCGCGCTCCCATCTGCGCATCGCCCAGCCATGTGCGTTCAGCCTGTTCTGCGTCCGGCGTCAGTGCAAGCCGGTGGCTTGCACGCAGATGGACCTGCGCCGCCTCCAACCATTCCCTGGCGGGAGGCGTGGGTTCTTCGCGCAGCATGTGCGAAAGAACCTGCATGCCGCGCGGAACGCTGGCCAACAGGCCGACGCAGGCGGTGACGGTGTCCATTGGCTGGACCGCCTCGGCAGCGATGGAGACCTGTGGCGGCGGAACTAGCGCACGCAAGTGCACCACGCCCAGGCGTTGCAGCACGTCGGCCGCTGCCGTGGCATCGCCCTCGCTGGCGATCGCCAAGGCATGCAGGGCGATGCGCAACGTGTCGACCGGCTGCAAGGCGTCGCTCCCGAACGCAGCGCTACGGCCATGCAGGCCGTCGGCCCAGGCGCGCAGAACCTGTCGGCTCACGGGGTCGATGGTGTCCTCACGAAAGCCGGGTAGGGCGTCGAGCAGGGCCTCCATGGTGTCGGCGGCGATATCGGCAGCGACGGGCCGGGCCTCATCGGCCGGCGGCTGTGCGGCTGCCTGTTGCACCACGCGTTGCATGTCCTCGTTCGCAGCTTCCAGCGTGCTGACCGTCTGTTCGTGCTGCCACAACTCTTCGGTGTTGATCCGCGACGAATGCCGCGCCTGCTGCAGTTTTGCGTCGACCTGGGCGAGGCGCTGCTGTAGCCGCTGCGCATGCCGCTGGCAACGCTTGGCATGCTGGCGTTGCAGGGTCAGCATGTTCGCGTCGCGCCCCAGCCGTGTGCGCAGTGCCTCGATTTCTCGCTTTCGCTCCGCAGCAAGGTGCGAGCCGAGCGTGCGAGACGCCGGCTTGTTGGCAGAGCTACTTGCTTGATCTGACTGCAACGCATCGCGTGCTTGCGCATACGTGCTTTGCAATCGATCGATCTGCGCGTTGGCTTCCGCAAGTGCTTGCTCTGCTTGTGCTGCCTGTGCCGAGCCGCGGCCGAAAAAGACCGTTTTGGCCAGCGCATCGCCGCGCGCGCGCGCCTGCTGCACTGCGTGTTCGAGCTGGGTGCAGACGCGCTGCAGCTGTGCGCGATCGACGTTCTGCGGCGCGTTTGCCGAAGATGGGACCGCGTGCGCTGCGACAGCGCGCGACGGCTGATCGTGCGGCAGAGCGTTCAATGCGGCGCGTGCGGTGAGGATGTCCGACTCGAGATCGTGGATCGCGGCGGCAACTGCGTCAGTGTGCACATCGCATCCATGCAGCTGTTGCAGCAGTTCGGCACGTTCGCGCGTCAGCGCGTTGATGCTGTCGCTGAGGTTTGCGGCGCGCCGGGCCCTCAGGGCCAACTGCTCGCGTGCAGCCTGTAGCGTTTGTGCATGCGCGTAGATCAGTTCGTCCTGGCGACGCCGGCAGATGCATGCGGCCAGGTCGTCGTTGGATTGCTCCAGGCGGGCGATCAGCGCCTCATTGAGATGCTCGGTGGCATTGGGCAGCAGCGCGGATGCTCGCAGCTCACAGGCGACGTTGGCGTTGCGATCCGCTGGGCCGGCTGGTGTGTCCCGCTCGTACTGCACCGATGAATAGCGCAGCAGGCTCGTATGTGGTTCTGGCGAACCGCTACTGAGCCCCAATCGTTCTGCGGCCTTCCTGCAGGGCCGCGGGAGGGCGTGTTTGCGTTTGGGAGCGGCCTTCAGTCCGGGGTCGACGACGCTTGGCTGTCTTGCTTGCTCAAGCAGCGTCGCGGACCAACCCAGCGGGTCTTGCTGTGCCTGGATCAGTTCCGCCTCGAACGCGCATGGGTCCGGAGTCGCCAATTTGTTGTGGGTCTGCCGCCGCGCAGAAGGCTTGGATGGATGCGCGATGGTCTCGGCCATCCCTGGAAGGCAAGCGGCGATGACGGAGGGGCGAAGCGGAATGCGGGGCATGGTGGAATCCGTGCGCTGAACCTGCCGCTTGCGCTGGCGCAGCGCGTGATTGATGCGGGATGCCTGCACGCGATTGCGGTCACTCGTTACTCAGTAACCATATTGCGCTGCGCAGTCGATGCGTTGCACGCGCGCGAAGTGGTCGCTTGGAAAGAGAACGTCGGCGTCTCAGCGATAGCCGAACACTGCGTTGTGGAACGTCCATCAGGCGCAGGCTGTAGAATGAGGGAGTGAGCAAAGCCAAACGTCCCGACTCGATCACACCCGATCTACTGCATGTCGATCGCAGCGCCATGGGACCCTTGGCAGAGCGGATGCGGCCGCGCACGCTTGACGAGATGGTGGGCCAGAAGCGATTGCTGGCTCCCGATAGCGCCTTGCGGCGCGCGGTCGAATCCGGGCGCGTGCACTCCATGATCCTGTGGGGCCCGCCGGGATGCGGCAAGACCACATTGGCCTTGTTGCTGGCGCACTATGCAGACGCCGAATTCAAGGCGATCTCGGCCGTACTCTCGGGCCTGCCGGAAGTGCGGCAGGTACTGGCAGAGGCGGCGCAGCGTTTTGCCGGTGGCCGCCGCACGGTGTTGTTCGTCGATGAGGTGCATCGCTTCAACAAGGCCCAGCAGGATGCGTTTTTGCCGCATATCGAGCGTGGCACCATCCTGTTCGTCGGCGCGACCACCGAGAATCCTTCGTTCGAATTGAACTCCGCGTTGCTGTCGCGCTGCCGCGTGCACGTGCTGGAAGCGGTGTCGCCGCAGGATATCGTCGAAGCGCTGCAACGCGCCTTGCACGATCCGGAGCGCGGATTGGGGCAGGAACGCATCGAGGTTTCGGACGCGTCCTTGCTGGAGATCGCCAGCGCCGCCGACGGCGATGTGCGCCGCGCATTGACGCTGCTGGAGATCGCCGCCGAGCTTGCCGCGGGCGAGGGTGGCCAGATCACGCCGCAAACTCTGTTGCAGGTACTGGCCGACCGTACCCGCCGTTTCGACAAGAACGGTGAGCAGTTCTATGACCAGATATCGGCCTTGCACAAGTCCGTGCGCAGCTCCAACCCGGATGCAGCGCTGTACTGGCTCACCCGTATGCTCGATGGCGGCTGCGATCCTGCGTATCTGGCGCGGCGACTGACCCGCATGGCGATCGAGGATATCGGCCTGGCCGATCCGCGTGCGCAAAGCATGGCGCTGGAAGCCTGGGACATCTATGAGCGCCTGGGCAGTCCGGAAGGCGAGCTGGCATTTGCGCAATTGGTGCTGTACCTGGCCAGCACCGCCAAGTCGAACGCCGGCTATGCCGCCTTCAACCAGGCCAAGGCCGACGTGCGCGCCACCGGTACCCAGGAAGTTCCGCTGCACTTGCGCAACGCGCCGACCAAGCTGATGAAGACGCTCGGCTACGGCCAGGATTACCAGTACGACCATGACGCCGAAGGCGGTATCGCCCTGGACCAGACCGGCTTTCCAGACGCGATGGGTGAGCAGGTCTACTACAACCCGGTGCCGCGCGGGCTGGAGATCAAGCTCAAGGAAAAGCTCGACCGCCTGCGCGCCGCGCGGGCGCAGGCGCGGGCTGACAAGGCGCACAAGCCCACCGCATAATCGGTGGGGCAAAGGTGGCCTTGCTTCTTGAGCCGCGCGCACGCGTGCGCTGTTGATGCGTGTCACTGCCACACCGTGGCGGCAGTTGCATGCCCCAGCTGCGTTTTTCGACCCAGGATGAAGATGCCGATGCTGCAGGTGACTGTTTCAAACACCCCGTCGGCTGGTTGCGGAGCGCGCGCATGAACGCCCCGGTGTGGTGGCAGCAATTGCTGCTGGCGATGGCCGGTGGCGCGCTCGGCTCCGGTCTGCGCTTTGCGATTGGTGCATCGCTGCTGCAGCGCTTCGGCGCCGGGTTTCCGTGGGGAACCTTGACCGTGAACCTGGTCGGCTCGTTCGTCGCTGGCGTGCTGCTGGTGTGGCTGGATGCGCGGGGCCCGTCGAGCTGGCCGCTGCGGGCCTTGCTGATCGTCGGCGTCATGGGCGGGCTGACCACGTTCTCGTCGTTGATGATGGAATGCCTGGTCTTTGCACGCAGCGAGCGCACCACGATGATCGGCATCTATCTGGCGGTAACGCTGGTGGCGGGGCTGGCATTGGTGTTCGCTGGTGCACGCACCGGGCAGTGGTTGGTTGCCCGCTAGGCGGCGGCCGCTGGCGTCTTGCCGGCAGTAGCGCGAGGTCACGCTGCGGGTAGCAGTGGAAGGCGAGCGTTCGTCAGTGGCCTGCAGAACGAACGAAGGCGTGCTTGCGCACGCCTTCGTCGATCGGCTGATCGGCAGGGCGAGAGCGACGCGATCGCCGTTCCCGCAATGCGCGGCCCGGTGCCTTACAACGCTTCGATGATGCCGGCCGCGCCCATGCCGGTACCGATGCACATGGTGACCATGCCGTACTTCTGCTGGCGGCGGCGCAGGCCGTGCACCAGGGTGGCGGCACGGATCGCGCCGGTGGCGCCCAGCGGGTGGCCCAGCGCAATCGCGCCGCCCAGCGGATTGACCTTGGACGGATCCAGCTCGCTGTCGCGGATCACCGCCAACGCCTGTGCGGCGAAGGCTTCGTTGAGTTCGATCCAGTCGAGCTGGTCCTTGGTCAGGCCGGCCTGCTTGAGCGCCTTGGGAATTGCGGCGATCGGGCCGATACCCATCACTTCCGGGCGCACACCGGCCACCGAGAAGCTGACAAAACGCGCCAGCGGGGAGAGGCCGTAATCCTTGATCGCCTGCTCGGAGGCCAGCAGCACGGCACCGGCGCCATCGCTCATCTGCGAGGAGTTGCCGGCAGTGACGCTGCCGCCGAACTGCCCGTTGCGAAACACCGGGCGCAGCTTGGCCAGGCCTTCCAGCGAGCTGTCCGGACGCGGGCCTTCGTCGGTGTCGACCAGGCGCTTGCGCAGGGCGATGACGTTGCCGGCCAGGTCGGGCTGGTGCGAATGGATCTCGTACGGGGTGATCTCGTCACGGAACTCGCCGGCGGCGATCGCGGCGATGGCCTTCTGGTGCGAGGCCAGCGCGAATGCATCCTGATCCTCGCGCGAGACCTTCCATTCCTCGGCCACCTTCTCGGCGGTGATGCCCATGCCATAGGCAATGGCCACGTGGTCGTCGGCGAACACGCTCGGCGACATCGCGACCTTGTTGCCCATCATCGGCACCATCGACATCGACTCGGTGCCACCAGCCAGCATCAGGTCGGCGTTGCCCAGACGGATCTGGTCGGCCGCCATCGCCACGGCCTGGATGCCGGACGAACAGAAGCGGTTGATGGTCTGGCCAGCCACGGTATTGGGCAGGCCGGCCAGCAGCACGCCGATGCGCGCCACGTTCATGCCTTGCTCGCCCTCGGGCATGGCGCAGCCGATGATGGCGTCGTCGATGCGCGAGGTATCGATGCCCGGCGCCTGCGCCACGACTGCACGCAACACGTGCGCCAGCATGTCGTCGGGACGGGTATTGCGGAACACGCCCTTGGGCGCCTTGCCGACCGGCGTACGCGTGGCGGCGACGATGTAGGCTTCTTGAATCTGCTTGCTCATTTGGCTATCTCCGATAGCCGGGAATGGGGAGTGGGGAATCGGGAATCGCAAGTGCGGATTCGCCTGAGTTCGCCATCTTCATCACCCGGCAGATAATTGGGAGAAGCGGGGAGTCGGTTGGGCTTTTACCCATTCCCGATTCCCCACTCCCGATTCTCAGTTCCTGAGTGGCTTGCCCGTCTTGAGCATGTGCCCAATCCGCGCCTGGGTCTTTTCCTGCTGGGCCAGTTCGACGAAGTGCTTGCGCTCTAGCTTGAGCAGCCATTCTTCGTCCACCAGTGCGCCGCGGTCGACTTCGCCACCGCAGACCACCGTGGCGATGCGGGTGGCGATCTCGTAGTCGTATTCGCTGATGAAGCGGCCTTCCAGCATGTTGACCAGCAGCATCTTGAAGGTGGCGATGCCGACGTCGCCGGCGACCTGGATGCGGCGTGCCGGCAGCGGGGCGCGGTAGCCACCCTCGGCAAGTGCGCGCGCTTCGGCCTTGGCGATGTGCAGGCTCTCGTAGCTGTTGAACACCACCTTGTCGGTGGCACGCAGCAGGCCCAGTTCCTTGGCATTGACCGCCGAGTTGGAGACCTTGGCCATGGCCACGGTCTCGAAGGTCTTCTTCAGCTCGGCGAAGACATCGCCGCCCGGACCTGCCGCCACCGAGGCGCGTGCAGCCATCTCCTTCAGGCCACCACCGGCCGGCAGCAGGCCGACGCCGGCTTCCACCAGGCCGATGTAGCTTTCCAGCGAGGCCACGGTCTTGGCACTGTGCATCTGGAATTCGCAACCACCGCCCAGTGCCAGGCCGCGCACTGCCGAAATCACCGGCACCTGCGAATACTTGATGCGTTGGCTGGTGGCCTGGAAATTGGCGACCAGGGCTTCGAACGCGTCCACCTTGCCGGCCTGCAGCAGGCCCAGCGCGCCAGCCAGATCGGCACCGGCGGAGAAGGGCTCCTTCTGCTGCCAAATCACCAGGCCGGCGAAATCCTTCTCCGCGCGGCCCACCACTTCCTGCAGGCCATCGAGCACGTGGTCGGAGACGGTGTTCATCTTGGTCTTGAAGCTGACCACGGCGATGTCGTCACCGTCGTGCCACATGCGCACGCCGTCGTTTTCGAACACGGTCTCGCCCGGTGAGAAGGTCTCGCCCAGCAACGGATCGGGGAAGCGCTGGCGCTTGTAGACCGGCAGGGCCGAGCGCGGCAGCTTGGCGTCGCGCGCCGGGCTGTAGGAGCCTTCGGCACCATGCACGCCATCGCGACCATCGAATACCCAGTTCGGCAGCGGCGCGCTGCTCATGCTCTTGCCGTGGGAGATATCGTCGGCAATCCACTGCGCCACCTGCTTCCAGCCGGCGGCCTGCCAGGTTTCGAACGGGCCCAGCGACCAGCCGTAGCCCCAGCGGATCGCCAGATCCACATCGCGCGCGGTCTCGGCGATGTCGGCCAGGTGATAGGCGCTGTAGTGGAACAGGTCGCGGAAGGTGGCCCACAGGAACTGCGCCTGCGGATGCTGGCTTTCACGCAGCTTGGCGAACTTTTCGGCCGGGTTCTTGATCTTGAGGATCTCGACCACTTCCGGCGCGGCAGTGCGATCAGCGGCGCGGTAATCCTGCTTCTGCAGATCCAGCACCACGATGTCCTTGCCGACCTTGCGGAAGATGCCGGCGCCGACCTTCTGGCCCAGCGCGCCCTTGGCGATCAATGCGTCCAGCCACTTGGGCGAGGTGAAATACTGGTGCCACGGGTCGTCCGGCAGGGTGTCGCCCATGGTCTTGATCACGTGCGCCATGGTGTCCAGGCCGACCACGTCCGAGGTGCGGTAGGTTGCCGACTTCGGGCGGCCGACCAGGGGGCCGGTCAGCGCATCGACTTCGTCGAAGCCCAGGCCGAATTCCTGCGTGTGGTGGATGGTGGACAGGATCGAGAACACGCCGATGCGATTGCCGATGAAATTGGGTGTGTCCTTGGCATACACCACGCCCTTGCCGAGCGTGGTCACCAGGAACGCTTCCAGCCCTTCCAGAACGGCCTTGTCGGTGCCCCTGGCCGGGATCAGCTCGGCCAGGTGCATGTAGCGCGGCGGGTTGAAGAAGTGCACGCCGCAGAAGCGATGGCGCAGCTGCTCGGGCAGCACGTCGGACAGCTTGTTGATGCCCAGGCCGGAGGTGTTGGAGGCCAGCACCGCATGCTCGGAGACGAACGGCGCGATCTTCTTGTACAGGTCCTGCTTCCAGTCCATCCGCTCGGCGATCGCTTCGATGATCAGATCGCAATCGCGCAGCTGCTCCAGGCCAGTCTCATAGTTGGCCGGGGTGATCGCTTCGGCCAGCGCCTTGCTGGCGAGCGGGGCAGGGCTGAGCTTGCCGAGGTTGGCAATGGCCTTGAGCACGACGCCGTCGGCCGGACCGTCCTTGGCAGGCAGGTCGAACAGCACGGTGTCGACACCGGCATTGGTGAGGTGCGCGGCGATCTGCGCGCCCATGACGCCGGCACCGAGCACGGCGGCGCGACGAACTAGCAACGGATTGGACATAGCAATAGCCTCTTGTGGAACGTTTACGGTGTGGAATGAGCGCGGAAACCGGGTTCCGCGAAACGAATGAGTTCGCGCGCCGCACGGGCGCGGTGGTCGGCCTCGCTGACGCCGGCCGGGCGTTTGATCAGTCCGAAATCGGCCATGGCATAGGTCAGCGCACCGGCCAGGAAGTCCAGGCGCCAGTACAGCTCCTCCTTGCTCAGCCCCGGCACGCAGGCGGCGATGGCCTTGCCGAATTCGCGCAGCACGTGCCCGTAATGGTCGGACAGGAACTTGCGCAGGTTGTCGTTTTTTTCCGCATAGGCGCGAGCGATCACGCGCACGAAGGCGCCGCCGTTCTGGCGGTCCTGCGCCATGGCCAGCGCCGGCTCGACGAACGCGGCCAGTACCGCGGTGAGTTCGCCGGGCTGCGACTTCTTCGCCGCTTCCAGCTGCTGCAGCCGCGCGGTGGTCATCTCGTCCATGCGCCGGCGGAACACCTCGTTGACCAGGTTTTCCTTGGAGCCGAAGTGGTAGTTGACCGCGGCGATGTTGACGTCGGCCTGGGTGGTGAGCTGGCGCAGCGAGGTGCCGGCAAATCCATGCTGGGCGAACAGCTCCTCGGCCGCACCGAGAATGCGGTCCTTGGTGGAGAAGTGGGCTGGCTTGGGCATGCGTCGGGTCAGGCTCAATCAAACGATTGTTTGAGTCTACGGCCAGGATCGTGCCCCGGTCATGCGGCGCTGCAGCACGATTCAGGGGGCGGTATGCAAAAAATCGCCAACGGGATAGAATTGACCATCGCAAAGAAGCCTAAGCCCGTGTTTTGACGCGGGTTTTTTTCATGATAACCTCGGGCCTTCAGTGGCCCGCCCAACGGAGAACTTCCATGGCGCTGGAGCGCACCCTGTCCATCATCAAGCCCGACGCCGTTGCCAAGAACGTCATCGGCGAAATCTACAGCCGTTTCGAGAAGGCTGGCCTGAAGGTCGTGGCCGCCAAGTACAAGCAGCTGTCGCGCCGTGAAGCCGAGGGCTTCTACGCCGTGCACCGCGAGCGGCCGTTCTTCAACGCGCTGGTCGAGTTCATGATCTCCGGCCCGGTGATGATCCAGGCGCTGGAAGGCGAGAACGCCGTTGCCGCGCACCGCGATCTGCTGGGCGCGACCAATCCCAAGGACGCTGCGCCGGGCACCATCCGCGCAGACTTCGCCGATTCGATCGATGCCAACGCCGCCCACGGCTCGGATTCGGTCGAGAACGCTGCCAACGAGGTCGCGTATTTCTTTGCCGCTACGGAAGTGGTCTCGCGCTGAGGCCGAGTGAGTCGAATCGTGAATGAGGTCGTGATCCCCTCCGTGCTGCAGGACGTTCCCGTCCCCGCAGCGCCGGTGCGCAAGCAGAACCTGCTCGACCTCGATCGCGAGGGACTGGAGCGCTTCTTCGCCGAGACTCTTGGCGAAGCGCGGTACCGTGCCCATCAGGTGATGAAGTGGATCCACCACCGCTATGTCACCGATTTCGACCAGATGACCGACCTCGGCAAGGCACTGCGTGCGAAGTTGCACCAGCATGCCGAGGTGCTGGTCCCGAATGTCGTCTTCGACAAGCCCTCCGCCGACGGTACCCACAAGTGGCTGCTGGCCATGGGCACCGACGGCAAGAATGCGATCGAGACGGTCTACATCCCCGACAAGGGCCGCGGCACGCTGTGCGTGTCCTCCCAGGTCGGTTGCGGCCTGAACTGCACGTTCTGTTCGACCGCCACTCAGGGCTTCAACCGCAACCTGACCACCGCCGAGATCATCGGGCAGGTATGGGTGGCGGCGCGCCATCTGGGCAACGTGCCGCACCAGCAGCGACGCCTGACCAACGTGGTGATGATGGGCATGGGCGAGCCGCTGATGAATTTCGACAACGTCGTGCGCGCGATGAGCGTGATGCGCGACGACCTGGGCTACGGCCTGGCCAGCAAGCGGGTCACGCTGTCGACCTCCGGCCTGGTGCCGATGATCGACCGGCTATCCGCCGAGAGCGATGTCTCGCTCGCGGTGTCGCTGCATGCTGCCAACGACACCTTGCGCGAGAGCCTGGTGCCGCTGAACAAGAAGTACCCGATCGCCGAGTTGATGGAGTCCTGCGCCCGCTACCTGCGTGGCAGCAAGAAGCGCGATTCGGTGACCTTCGAATACACCTTGATGAAGGGCATCAACGACCAGCCGGAGCATGCGCGCCAGCTGGCGCGGCTGATGCGTCAGTTCGACAATGCCGTGCAGTCCAAGGACGCCGGCAAGGTCAACCTGATCCCGTTCAACCCGTTCCCCGGCACGCGCTATGAGCGCTCCGGCGAAGCCGAGATCCGTGCATTCCAGAAGATCCTGCTCGACGCGCAGGTGCTGACGATGGTTCGCCGTACCCGCGGCGACGATATCGATGCAGCCTGCGGTCAGCTCAAGGGCCAGGTCATGGACCGCACCCGTCGCCAGGCGGAGTTCCGCCGCACATTGGAAGGGCAGGCCGATCGAGATGCGGCAGCGTGAACTCGCGTTAATGGCGGCCGTGGCGATCGCGTTGTGCGCGGTTGGCTGCGGCGGGCGCAATGCCAAGGCCGGTTCGGCCAAGCGTGTGGAAGAAGTCGCGCCGGTGTATTCGTTCCGCGACGACAAGGCCACCAAGAATCGTCTTGCCATCCAGGAGAAGCTGGGCCTGGCGCGCAATCGGCTGCAGACCGGCGATTACGCCGGTGCCGAAGAGCAGGTGCGGGCGGCGTTGAAGAAGGATTCGCAGTCGGTGGATGCCATCGGCATGCTGGCCCTGATCCAGGGCGCCAGGGGCGATGTGACCGGGTCGGGCGCATCGTACCGCCGCGCCGCCGAGCTGGCTCCCCAGCGTGGCGATGTGCTGA
This sequence comes from Xanthomonas campestris pv. badrii, assembly GCF_012848175.1. Classification (NCBI taxonomy): domain Bacteria; kingdom Pseudomonadati; phylum Pseudomonadota; class Gammaproteobacteria; order Lysobacterales; family Lysobacteraceae; genus Xanthomonas; species Xanthomonas campestris. The sequence goes on from NZ_CP051651.1 coordinate 1,997,907, forward strand.
ATAACTACGGTGCCTGGCTGTGCGCGAATGGCTCGCCTGCCGAATCGCTGCTGTGGTTCGATCGGGCACTCACCGACAGAGCCTATGCATCGCCAGCGTCTGCGCTTGGTAATGCCGGTGGTTGTGCGCTGAAGGCTGGTCAGCCCGAACGTGCGACCGGCGATCTGCGCAAGGCGCTGGAGTTGGATCCGAATAATCCCTATGCGCTGGAATCGATGGCGCGTCTGGAAGCAGGGCGCCGCAATTTTTTCGAGGCGCGCGCATTCGTCGAACGGAGGCTCGCGGCTGCACCGGCAACGGCTTCCGTGTTACAACTCGCCATTCAGATTGAGCAAGGGCTGGGCGACAAGGTAGCCGCCGGCCGTTACCAACAGCGGTTGGTCAAGGAATTTCCTGACGCAGCGACCGCTAATCCCGGGGCCAATGCATTGTGATCAGTGATTCCAATCCGAACCCTTTCGAGCAGGAAAAGGGCTGCGGACAGCATTTGCGCGAAGCGCGCGAGGCAGCAGGTCTGAGCGTGGACGAAGTGGCGGGCAAGCTGCGCATGCCGGCCCACGTGGTGCGCTCGCTGGAGCAGGAAGACTGGCAGCGCCTGGGCGCGCCGGTGTTCGTGCGCGGGCAGTTGCGCAGTTATGCGCGCCTGTTGCAGGTCGACCTGCAACCGTTGTTGCAGCAAGCCACCCTTGCGCCGGTGGAGCCGGTCAAGCTGGTGAGCCACACTCATACGCCGCGTGCGCGCCGCATTTTCGAAAGTACTGCGCGCAAGGCCATGTACGTTGTCATCACCGGCGTGTTCGCCGTGCCGGTCTGGTACGCGACCCGCTCGCACCTGGATGGCAAGGCGCCGAGCACGGTGTCGCTGGACAGCATGCCGGTGGCCAGCAAGGCCGGTGACCCGGCCGCCACCGCAGCGCAGCCTGCGGCCACGCCACGCGAACAGCCGGCGCCGTATATCGCGTCGATGACGCCGGTACCGCGCGCGACTCCGGCCAGCGAGACGCCGGCACCTGCCGCTGGCGGTGGCCTGTCGCTGAGTTTCAGTGGCGACAGCTGGGTACAGATCCTGGCGCCGGATGGCACTGCGGTGGAGAAGGCACTGATTCGCGCTGGCGAACATCGCAGCTATTCGCCGGGCCAGGTGGGTCGCATCGTGCTGGGCAATGCGTCGGCGGTAGAGGTTCAGCAAGGCGGCAGTATCGTCGATGTGAAACCGTTCCAGCGCGCTAACGTGGCACGTTTTGCGGTATCCTCCGACGGCTCCGTGGTGCCTGCTTCCGAGTGAAGCGGACTGCGGTTTTTCATTTTTCCCTTTTGATGTTCCGCGCCTCCGGGATGACGGAGCGAGAGTACGCATGGCGATCGACGATCTGCTGGACGAACACGAACAAGGCGAACGTGTTCGTTCCTGGTTGAGAAAGAATGGCGCGGGTCTGGTGGGCGGTGTCCTGCTCGGGCTGGCACTGATCCTGGGCTGGCAGTGGTGGCAAAAGCGCACCAATACCGAACTGGTTGAAGCCAACGCCCGTTACGAGGCGGTGGTGAAGTCGATCCAGGCCAAGAACCTGGACAAGGCCGCCAAGGACATCGTGGCGCTGGACGACGGCAAGGGCGGCATCTACGCCGAGCTTGCGGCACTGCGTCTGGCCAAGGCCCAGGTCGACGCCGGCAAGAATGCCGAAGCGATCAAGACCCTGCGTGACGTGCCCGCCGAAGGCGAGCTCAAGCAGATCGTGCAGCAGCGCCTGGCGCGCGTGCTGATCGAAAGCGGCAAGCCCGACGAAGCGATCAAGCTGCTGGCCGATGCGCAGGACCATGCCAGCCTGGAAATCCGCGCCGATGCACTGGTCGCGCAGGGCAAGCCCGATGAGGCGCGTGCGCTGTATACCAAGGCCCTGACCACGGTGGACGTGGCCTCGCCGCAGCGCCGCTTGCTGGAAACCAAGCTGATGGATGTGGGCGGCAAGGTGCCCGATCCGGCGGAGCAGATTTGATGAAGCAGGACACCATGTACAAGCGCATTGCGTTGATCGCCCTGATGGGCGCCTCGTTGGCCGGTTGCAGCACCGTCAAGGGCTGGTTTGCCGGTAAGGATGCGGCTGCCAAGAAGGCGCAGGAACCTGCCGAGCTGGTCAAGTTCGAGCCCTCGGTCAAGGTCGACAAGATCTGGTCCACCGGGGTGGGCAAGGGCGAAGGGCATATCGGCGTGCGCCAGCGCCCGGCCGTGGCCGATGGCAAGGTGTATGCCGCAGCGATCACCGGTGGCGTGCAGGCACTGGACCTGCAGACCGGCAAGCGCGTATGGGAATACAAGCCCAAGAAGGAAGAGCGCAACGATCGTAAGTTCAAGCAGCGCCTGTCCGGTGGTCCCGGCGTTGGCGAAGGCCTGGTGGTGATCGGTAGCCTGTCCGGCGATGTGATTGCCCTGAACCAGGCCGACGGCACTGAAAAGTGGCGCGCCAAGGTGCCGAACGAAGTGATCGCCGCACCGGCAGTCGCGCAGAATCTGGTGCTGGTGCGCAGCAACGACGGTCGTGTGACCGCATTCGATGCCGCCACCGGCGAGCGTCGCTGGTTCCATTCCGAGGAAGGCCCGACCTTGTCGGTGCGCGGCAATGCGCCGATCGTGACCGGCCCGGGCGTGGTGTTCGTGGGCAACGACAGCGGCACCTTGAGCGCGCTGGCACTGCAGGACGGTCGCCCGTTGTGGGAGCAAGCCATCGGCGTGCCGGAAGGCCGTACCGAGCTGGAGCGCATGTCCGACGTGGACGGCGCGCCGGTGCTGGATGGCACCACGCTGTATGCCACCAGCTTCAAGAACGAAACCCTTGCATTGGAAGGCCCGAGCGGCCGTCCGCTGTGGACGCGCGATCATGGCGGTCCAGGTGGCCCGGGCGTGTCGTCCGGCAATGTGGTGGTGGCCGACAATGCCGGCACCGTCTGGGGCCTGGACAAGGCCAGCGGTGCGGCGATGTGGTCGCAGGCTGCCCTGGCGCGCCGCTCGCTCACCGGTGTGGCCATCCAGGGCGACTATGCCGTCGTCGGCGATTACAAGGGCTACCTGCACTGGCTGAAGCTCAGCGACGGTGCACTGGCCGCGCGCGCTCGCGCTGGACGCGACACGCTGCTGGCGCAGCCGGTAGTCGTGGATGGCATTCTGCTGGTACAAAACACCGACGGCGATCTGTCCGCCTTCCGGTTGGCACAATAAGGACCTTGCGATGCTGCCCCTGGTCGCCCTGGTTGGACGGCCCAATGTCGGCAAGTCCACCATCTTCAATGCGCTGACGCGCACCCGTGACGCGCTGGTCCACGACCAGCCCGGCGTCACCCGCGACCGCAATTACGGTGTCTGCCGCCTCGACGAGCAGCAACCCTTCATCGTCGTCGATACCGGCGGTATCGCCGGCGAGGAAGAAGGCCTGGCCGGCGCCACCGCGCGTCAGGCGCGTGCCGCCGCCGGCGAAGCGGATCTGGTGCTGTTCGTGGTCGATGGCCGCGAAGGTGCGTCCTCGCTCGACGACGAAATCCTGGCCTGGTTGCGCAAACTGGCGCGTCCCACCGTGCTGGTGATCAACAAGATCGACGGTACCGATGAAGAAACCGTGCGCTCGGAATTCGCGCGCTACGGGTTCTCCGACGTGGTGGCGTTGTCTGCCGCGCATCGGCAGGGCATCGACGAACTGCTCGAGGAAGTCGGTGCACGGCTGCCGGAAGAAGGGGCCGGCGAGCTGCTGGACAACGACCCGGCGCGCGTGCGCATCGCCTTCGTCGGCCGGCCGAACGTGGGCAAGTCCACCTTGGTCAACCGCTTGCTGGGCGAGGAGCGCATGATCGCCTCCGAAGTGCCGGGCACCACCCGCGATTCGATCGCGGTGGATCTGGAACGCGACAACCGCCAATACCGCCTGATCGATACCGCCGGCCTGCGCCGCCGTGGCAAGGTGGAAGAGGCGGTGGAGAAGTTCAGCGCGTTCAAGACGCTGCAGGCGATCGAGCAATGCCAGGTCGCGGTGCTGATGCTCGATGCCACCGAAGGCGTGACCGACCAGGATGCAACGATTCTGGGCGCCATCCTGGATGCCGGCCGTGCGCTGGTGGTGGCGATCAACAAGTGGGACGGGCAGAGCGACTACCAGCGGGCGCAGGCCGAAGACCTGCTGTCGCGCAAGCTGGGCTTCGTGAACTGGGCCGAGGCGGTGCGGATCTCTGCACTGCATGGCTCGGGCATGCGCGAGTTGTTCCAGGCGATTCATCGCGCACATGCATCGGCCACGCATGAATTCAGCACCAGCGAAGTGAACCAGGCGCTGGAAATCGCCTACGAGACCAATCCGCCGCCGAGCATCCGTGGCCATGTCTCCAAGCTGCGTTACGTGCATCCGGGCGGTGCGAACCCGCCGACCTTCATCGTTCACGGCACGCGCCTGAAGGTGCTGCCGGAGTCGTACAAGCGCTATCTGGAGAACTTCTTCCGCAAGCGTTTCAAGCTGGTCGGCACGCCGGTGCGTTTCATCTTCCGCGAAGGCGCCAATCCGTACGAAGGCAAGAAGAACCCGCTGACCGACCGCCAGGTTGCGCGCAAGCGGCGCCTGATGCGGCACGTCAAGGGCAAGTAAGACCCGCCACCACGTCGCGCATGCGCGACGTGGTCTCGACGACGCGTGCGGCAGCGCATGGGCTGCTGCGTGTCGTGTGCCAGATGCAGCAATGTCTTCCGAGGTGGCGCTGCGCACCGGCCTTTGGCGAGGCGCTGGTATCCTTCGCGGCATGAACGACTATCCCACCCGTATTGCCTACGCGCAGGCGCTGCAGATCCTGCATGCCGTGGCGGGCGCCAATCGTCCGCCGGACGAAACCATTGCCACCGCACGTGCCGATGGGCGCATTTGTGCCGGCGATCTGATTGCTCCGCTCGCGCTGCCTCCGTTCGCCAATAGTGCGATGGACGGCTTTGCGCTGCGGCATGCCGATCTGGTGGAGGCGCAACCTCGCCTGCAGCTGGTCGGCGAGCAATTCGCCGGCGAGCGCTGGGACGGCATGCTGGGTCCAGGGCAATGCCTGCGCATCACTACCGGCGCGCCGCTGCCGGCCGGTGCCGACACCGTGGTGCCCAAGGAAGACACCGAAGAGCGCGATGGCATGGTGCTCATCCGTACTGCGCCAGGCGCGGGTGCCTCGGTGCGCCTGGCTGGCAGCGATGTGCGTGCGGGCGATCTGGTGATCCAGGCCGGGCAGGTGCTGACCCCGGCCCGCATCGGGCTGGCGGCGGCGCTGGGGGTCTCGCGGCTGACGGTGGCGCCGCGGCCCACCATCGCGGTGCTGGCCACCGGCGACGAGCTGGTGGAGCCGGGCATGCCGCTGGGCCCCGGCCAGATCTACAACAGCAATCGCGACATGCTGATGGCGCAGCTGCGGGCGCTGGGCTATGCGCCCACCGCGTGGCCGACGTTGCCGGATGATCCGCAACGCATCCGCACCATGCTGGAAGATGCAGCGGCTGCGTTCGATGTGGTGATCACCTGTGGCGGCGTGTCGGCAGGGGAAAAGGATTATCTGCCGCGGCTGATCGGCGAACTGGGCCAGATCCATTTCTGGCGTGTACGCATGCGCCCGGGCATGCCGGCGGTGCTGGGGCAGATCGGCCGCTGCGTGATCCTGGGGCTGCCAGGCAATCCGGTCTCGGTGCTGGCAACGCTGATCGCCTACGGCGTGCCGTTGCTCGATGGCCTGCAGGGCCGCAGCGAGCCACGGCCGCTGTGGAATGCCGCGCTGGCCAGCCCCTGGGAAAAGCGCCACGAGCGGCTGGAATTTCTGCGCGGGCGACTGGAGTGCGGCGCGGATGGACGCCTGAGCGCGCTGCCGCAGCCTGGTGACGCCTCGCATCTGCTGCGCGGTGCCGCCGACAGCAATGCGCTGATCGTGCTGCCGGAGCAGGCGCGTCGTTTCGAGGCTGGCGAGATCGTGCGGGTGATTCCTTACGCGCTGTAGGCGTGCCAGGAATGCATGCATTCCTGGCGCTTGCGCACTAGATGACCGGCACTACGGTGTAGCGCGGCGACTGCGCTACGCGCGCGCCAGCGCGATGGCAGGCCTCAGCCGAGGGCGCTGCCGCAGAATGCGGCGTCATCCGGGTACCCCGCAAACGGCGCGCCTGGCGCACAGACCGGGCATTGCGGATCCGGCGGCAGGCGGATTTCGCGAAACCGCATCGACAGCGCATCGAAGCTGAGCAGACGCCCGGCCAGACTGTCGCCAATGCCGAGCAGCAACTTCACCGCCTCGGTTGCCTGCAGCAGGCCAATCACACCGGGCAGTACGCCAAGCACGCCGGCTTCGGCGCAGCTGGGTGCAAATTCGGGCGGCGGTGGCTCGGGGAACAGGCAGCGGTAGCAGGGCGCATGGCCACGATTGCGGCCAGCATCGAACACGCTCACCTGGCCCTCGAACTGTTGCACCGCGCCGTAGACCAGCGGTTTGCCCAGCCTGACGCAGGCGTCGTTGAGCAGATAGCGCGCAGGAAAGTTGTCGGCGCCATCGACCACGATGTCCACGTCCTGCAGCAAGGCTTCCACATTCGCTGCGGTGACCCGTGTCTGCACCGCGTCGATCTGCACACGCGGATTGAGCGCGGCAATACGTTGCGCCGCCGAGTCGACCTTGGCGAGGCCGACACTGGCTTCGGTATGCAGGATCTGGCGCTGCAGATTGCTGCGGTCGACCACATCATCGTCGGCCAGACGCAGGTGGCCAACGCCAGCCGCCGCCAGATAGAACGCCGCCGGCGAACCAAGGCCGCCTGCGCCGATCAGCAGTACGCGCGCACGGGCCAATCGCTGCTGGCCTTCGAACCCGACCTGCGGCAGCCGCAAGTGCCGCGAATAGCGTTCCAGAAAGTCCTGCTCGTCTGCGGGCAGCGACGGGCGCACCACCGGCAAGCCGGCGCCCTGCCATGCCGTGGTACCGCCCAGCACCGAGGTGACCCGGGTGAACCCGTGCGCACGCAAGCTTGCGGCCGTCTGCGCAGAACGCTTGCCGCTCTGGCAGATCAACACGATCTCGCGCGCCTGCTCGGGCAGGTGGTGGCTGGGCTCAGCTTCCAGATCAGCTTGTGCGATGGCCGTGGCGCCTTCGGCCTGGCCGCTTGCACGCTCGTGCAGTTGCCGGATATCGATCAGCAAGGCGCCCTGCAGGGCGCGTACGCGCGCATCGGCGGGGGAGATGTCGTGGCTGCTCATGGCGCTATTGTCGCGCAAACGCGGGCGCAGCACGTGCCTTGCGCCGTCGCTCGGTGCCAAACTGCTGCACGCCCATGAAGGCCACGTCGCGGCGCAGGCATGCGCGTGGCTGAGATCAGGCTGCGTTGCCTGTGGCGCCGCCGATCGCCCCGGGCGGCACCATGCAATGCCACGGTGTCACCTGAATGGTACGCGCAGTCGCCGGAGCGGCATCCCTCAGCCGCTGACCATCGCGACAAATGCCCCCTGCAACCGCGACCCTGATAGAGGGGGGGCACTTTTTGCATGCGCCGCCTTGCCATCGGGCTCACCACTGCGGCGGTAACGTGGATACGACGGAACTGGACGGTGATGCGGCAGCTTCGCGCTTGATGCAGGGCGCATGCGCCGGCTTGCACAGCGTGGTCATTGTTCCGTCTGATGGTCGCCAGGCCTCTCGGCTTTATGAACAAGGAACCCTTCATGACCCCTGACATCGATGCGCAGTTGAAACACCTGGAAGAGCAGTTGCCCGAGATTCGCAGCCGGCACCCGGATGACTTCTGGGAAGTATTCCATGCGCATGCCGAGAAGATCACCGACGCGGCCCAATCCCAGGAGCAGGCGGCGCAGATCGTCAAGCGCATCGATGAGATTCTGGCTGCCAACCAGCTCGGACCTGCCGATCCCGGCGCGTAATGGCGCGTCGGGATCGCATCCGACACGATCGCCTGGCAGAGGCTGCAGGGTCATCAGCCGGCTCCGCCGCCGCGGGATCGGCTATTTGCGTTGCCACATCCGCCAGCCGTTCGCTCAACACGCATATGGCCACTTTTTGCGCTTTGAAACCGGGTTTCTCGTGGACCGCACGGTGGTTCGCTGCCTTGCGACGTCTGTGCCTGTGGCGTTGAACGTCGGTCTGTCACTTTCAACCGCGCGACACAGGCGTAAAGCTCCTTCAGACCATGTGAGGATGCATTGCGGCGCAGCAACATTCCTTCGCCACGTTGTGACGCGGGCGCGACGATCGGGTCACGTCGTGCGGCCCAGCATGACAGGCACCTTATCCAGCTGGAGTTTTGCCGTGAAGATGCGTCGCCCGCTTTTTGCCCTGCTGGCTCTGTGTGCCGGCATCAGTTTTTCCACACAGGCACAGAACACGGCACCAAGCACGAGGCCGTCCACGCAACAGCAGGCCGGTACCGCAGCGTCGGGTGAGAATGAACGCGACGCGCTAGGCATGTTGAGCGCAATCAATGTCGGCGAGATCAGTGCATCCAATCTCGCGCTGCAGAAACAGGTACAGGGCAGCGTGCGCGATTACGCGACACGCATGGTCAAGGAACACACCGACAACAATCAGAAGATCGCCAAGTGGCAGCCCGACATGTCGGCCATGGGTGCCAAGTCACAGATGACCAAGTCCAAGGCCGAGCTAGACAGGTTGCGCAAGCTTGAAGGCCAGGCATTTTCTTCTGCCTACGTCACAGCGATGGTCAAGGACCACACCGATGCGCTGGCCGCGCTCGACGACAAGCTCATCCCCAACGCCGCCTCGCCGCAGGTGCGGCAGCATCTGCAGACCACGCGGCATCACGTTGCCGACCACTTGGCCGACGCCAAGGCCCTGCAGGCCAATGGCGCGGGTGAGGTACGCTAAGAGCCGCTAACAAGCGACTGTGCAGCCCTGTATACCGACCCCGGGAGAGCGCTGCGCGAGGCGATGCCGGCCCGGCCGCAAGGACGACATCACGACGGTTGCATGCGTGCGGTAGCTGTTTTCAGGCTCGCGCGCACTGCGCGTGGAGCGGCCAGTCCCCCTGCTGCAGATGCAGCAGGGTCTCTGCGTGCCTCAGTGGCCGACTGCGTCGAGCACGCCCGGGATGGCTTCGGTGTTGCTGAATTTGCCTCGCAATGCGTCCACCCCGTGCTGTGGCTTTGCCAGCGGGACGAGGTCCTGGCGATTGGCGCGGCGCTCGGCGGTGGAGACCGACACCGCCCGATCGCGCTGATCCATCAACGACTGCTGCAGCTCGCCATCTCGATTGAACGACCAGGCCAGCATCGGCGCGCCAAGCGGAAGCGTGTCGCCAGGCGCGCTGCCCCTGCGCGAATGCCAGGTGTGCCAGGTCTTGCCATAGCTGTTGATCTTGCTGCGCATCAGCTCCTTTTCCGCTACCAACGGCAGGTTGGGAGCGGACAACTGGCCGGACAGGATTTCGCCGTTGTGCGGATGCCAGAACGCCCGCTCCGGTTCGGGCAGCTGCGCGAACAACGCCTCGGAGATGATGTACTCCACCCCGGTGAGATTGGCGCGGGCGGTGTTGCCGTCGTAAAGCGCACATTGCGCGAAGTCCTCATTGACTTGCTGGCAGTAGTGATGCGCCTCCATCTGCTGGTCCGGCGCGTCCTTCATCGGATGGAAGCCCACAAGGTAGATGTCGAGCTTGCCCACCGGCCCATTGGGTTGCAGTACTTTGGCACCGGCCTCCAGGACAGTGGTTTTGGCGCTTTGCGGTGCGCCCGGCGGGGTGACCGACGGTGGACTGCGCGAACAGCTGGCGCACAGAGTAAGGGCGATCAACACGGCTGAATGTCGCATGGCAATCCAATAAAGGTGAGTATGCTCAGACTAAGAGCGCGGGCGGTGGGCAAGGCGTGAGCAACGGCAGGTCGGAGCGGTGCAGCTTCACCTCGCTTGAGCATCGGCTTCATGCGCTGGTCGCCATGCTGGGTGTTCACGACTGCGAGCACCGGCCCACACGCCATGGCAACCACCATCCGCAAGATCGCCACGTTCAACGTCAACGGAATCGCCAGCCGCCTGCCGCATCTACTGGAATGGCTCAAGCGCGAGCAGCCTGACATCGTCGGCCTGCAGGAGCTGAAGGCGGTGCAGGAGGCCTTTCCGGAGCAGGCCATTCGCGACGCGGGTTACGGCGTGATCTGGCAAGGTCAGCGCGCCTGGAATGGAGTGGCGTTGCTGGCGCGCGGCGCCGACCCGGTGGAGATCCGTCGTGGCCTGCCATGGGATCCGAGCGACACGCAGAGCCGCTATCTGGAGGCGGCGATTCATGGCGTGGTGGTGGCCTGCCTGTATTTGCCGAACGGCAACCCGCAGCCCGGGCCCAAATTCGATTACAAGCTTGCCTGGTTTCAGCGACTGATTCGCCATGCGAAGACGCTGGTGGACCTACCGCATCCGGTCGCTCTGATCGGCGATTTCAACGTGGTACCCAGCGATGCCGATATCTACGACCCCAAGGGCTGGCGCAAGGATGCATTGCTGCAACCTGAGAGCCGCCAGGCCTACCAAACATTGGTGGAGCAGGGCTGGACGGACAGCCTGCTGGCCGTGCATGGCGATGCGCCGGTCTATACCTTCTGGGATTATTTTCGGCACCACTTTGCGCGCAACCGCGGTCTGCGCATCGACCATCTGTTGCTCAACCGCACACTGGCGCCTGGCCTGCAGGATGCCGGCGTGGACAAATGGATACGGGCACTGGAGAAGGCCAGCGATCATGCACCGGCCTGGATCAGCGTGCGCGTGCCGGATGCGATGATCGAAGCGGGTGCTGCGGCCGAGGTGGTACCGGCAGCAAGCACACGTGCGGCGGCGAAAAAGACTGCAGTGCGCAAGGGGGTATCGAAGAAGGCAACAACGCTTGCACCCAAGCGCGTTCCGGCGACGGCCACCACAGCCAAGGTGGCGAGGAAAGACAAGGCGGGCGGCGCGCGTGCCAGCGAAGCCACGCCACCACGCAAGGTGGCCGCACAGAAACGCGTGCGCAAGCCAGGTGCGTCGCGGCGGGTTCGCCCAACGGCATGATAGCCGTGGGACTGTGAAGTTCCCGAGCCAATCGTGCACTGCATGACGACACGGGCCCATTGACGCTGACAGCCAACGACCCGGTGGTGACGCGCCGCAATCGGCCGGTTCCGATGACGCCCAGCAACCAGCGTGTTGCTTGCGACCCTTCGAGTGATGGTCGCGGGTGACTTGCTTCAGCCTGTCGGTGCTTCACTCACGATGTCCACATTTGCTGGCCCGGGCACCATGGCTCACCTGGCAGAACCAAGCCGACGCCGCTTGATCCGGTGCAGCAGGAAACCAGTGATGCCGGTCAGCAGGATCAGCGCGTTGCTGACGATGAACACGGCGTTGCCCACCAAGTGGCTGTAGAGGATAAACAGGACCGAGGCGCTGATCTGACCAATGAACAACCAGCGCGACACGCCCTGCGCCTCATCGGAGGTCCATTGCTTGTAGATCTGGCGAATCAGGGTTGCGATGAGGACGGCGCTAGCCAGCCATCCGACGAGGTCGACGAAGTCCATACGCTGCAGTGGCGAGAAGATGCCGGCCACTGTGCGATGCGAGATGTGGGCAGCACGTGCGAGCAGCTTCAAGCGCAGCGCCTCCCAACGCGCAGCGTCCAAAGCTCCACCTTCACCTGACCAGTCCGGCTGTACCGCCCACGCTGCAGCCCGGTATCCTAGCCAGGTCATCCATCGCGCGGCAGTGTCGTTCATGATCAGCTACGCCGAAGCACTCGCCATCGTGCATCAGCAGGTCGCCACGCTCGCCAGCGAATGGGTGGACAGCGCCGATGCCGAGGGCAGGGTGCTTGCGCAGGCACTGTCGAGCCCGGCCGAGCTTCCGCCTTTCGACAACAGTGCAATGGACGGCTTTGCGATCGCCACACGCGGGCTTGGCGCGGCGGAGGGAAGCGAACACCTGATTGCAGATACAGTGCCCGCCGGTGCAGATCCAGCCGCTGCCGCCGAGGGCGCAGCATGGGAAATCATGACCGGTGCCGGCGTGCCTGCAGGTGCCGACACGGTGGTGCCGATCGAACAGGTGCACGTGCTCGCACACGACGGCGTGCGCCCCATCCGGTTTCGTCTGCGCGCGGACGTGCGGGCGGGGCAGCATATTCGTCGCCGCGGCGAGGATGTGCGCCTGGGCGATGTGGTGATCGAGGCAGGCACCGTGTTGCGTGGCGCGCATCTGATGCTGTTGGCCGGGTTGGGGTGCGCGCAGATCCAGGTTGTGCGGCGCCCGCGCGTGGCCTTGATCGCGACCGGGCGCGAATTGATCAGCGATCCCTCACGGCCATTGCAGCACGGCCAGATCCGCGATGGCACCAGCAGCTATCTGTGCAGCCAGTTGCGCGCAGCAGGTGCCCGGCTGGTGTGGCAAGGGCAGGTGGGCGATGACGATGCTGCCTTCGATGCGGCGCTGGCGCAGGCGCGCAGTGCAGGGGCCGAGGTGATTCTCAGTACCGGTGCCGTCTCGCGTGGGCGCTATGACTTCGTGCCCGACGCGTTGGCGCGGCATGGCGCAGGCGTGCTGTTTCACAAGGTCGCGGTGCGACCGGGCAAACCGGTGCTGCTGGCGCGGTTTCCCGACGGGGTGTTGTATGTGGGCCTGCCAGGCAATCCGATGGCCAGTGCCGCCGGGCTGCGTTTCTTCGTCGAGCCGGCCTTGCGCGGCTTGTTGGGCATGCCGGCCGAGCGCGGCATGCGCGTAGCTCTGGAGACGCCGATGCAGGCACGGCCGACCTGGCGCCAGCATCTGCGCGCGCGCCTGCAGTGCAGCGCCGCGGGAGTGTTGCGCGCGCAGATCCTGCCGCAGCAGGAGTCCTTCCGCGTTGCCCCGTTATTGCAGGCCAATGTGTGGGCAGTGCTGGAGCCGCAGGCCGACACTGCAGCAGCGAGCACCCAGGTGGAGGTGTTCGGCCTGGGGCATCTGCAGCCGGCGGCACCGGCGGTGCTGCCATGAGCCTGCGTGAAGTCGGCCCAGCAAGGCCATGCGCTGCATGAGCGCGGCATCGGCATGGACCGGCGTGGTGCTGGCCGGCGGCCGCTCCTCACGGATGGGGCAGGACAAGGCCTTGCTCCGCTGGCATGGGCAACCGTTGATTGCGCACATGCAGGCCTTGCTGCGCGCGGCGGGCGCCCAGGATGTGCTGGTCAGCGGCGAGCGGCCCGGGTACGCCGGCATCGCGGACAGGCAGCCCGACCTGGGGCCGATTGGCGGGCTGGCGAGCGTGCTCGATCGTGTCGCCGATGGAACCAAGCTGGTGGTGGTGCCGGTGGATATGCCCTTGCTCTCCGAGCCGCTGCTGGCACGTTTGTTGGCGCCGGTACGGCAGCGCTGCGTGAGCTTCGAAGCGCAGATGCTGCCGATGCGCCTGTGCGTGGACGCCGCCGTGCGGGATGCGGTAGCGGTGTTGATGGCAGGCGCCGCGTCGTCACGCTCGCTGCGTAGCTTGCAGCAGTCGTTGCATAGCCATCGCGTGGCTGTCACCACCAGCGAACGCGCCGCGTTCGTCAATTGCAACACGCCCGAGCAGTGGAGTCAGCTCATCCATGAGAATCCAGATTGAAGGCCAGCATGTGCGGTTCCGCATCGACGAGGACGAACTGGCCGCGCTGCTGGCCGGGCAGAGCGTCGATAATCTGAGCCGGCTCCCCAGCGGTCAGGGCGCGCGTCTGGTACGCCACAGCGTGAGCCTTACCGGTGGTCACGCGGCCTGCAACTGCGCCACCGATCACTGGCAATTGCTGGTGCCGCGCGACGCGCTGGAAGACCACGTGCGTCGCTTGCCGAGCCGCGAGGGATTGCATTTCAGCTTCGACGCAGGCGCCGGGCATGCAGAGCACATGGCGCTGCAGGTGACCTTCGATATCGATGTACGCGACAGTGCGCGCAAGCGATTGCCGAAGGAATGACCTGTTGGACCAGGTGCGTCGCTGCCTTGCACGCTGCCTGCCATTGACGCCTGCATGCCAGTTGCGCACTACTTTCTGCTGCGTCCTGAAGGGCGCGCCGTGCTCCGCAGGCGTGGCCACCTGAGCGATCACACGGCAGGTCGCTTGCGCCGCTCCTGGTAGATGCCCGGCACGCGCTCGCAGACCAGCCCCTGTGCGCGTAACGCAGATTCGATCGGTGCGGCGGCAGCGTCGTCGTAGCCGGTGCCGCTGCGCAACGCGACCACGTGCAGCCCGTCGCCGGCCAGGTCCAGCAGCAGGGACAGCTGCGCTTGGGCAGCGTGCGGCATGGGACGACGGGAGGCGTCGCGGCGCGCCAGCTCGAGCACTGCATCGGGAATGTCATCGCCGGCCACCAACACGTCGGCCAGGTTCATCGCACGCAACGCCTTCAAGGTGAGCAGGCCCGGATCGCCCGGGCCGGTGCCCACCAGCTGCACGCTGCCACGCGCCGGCACCGTGCCGGCGTCGTCCAGCGCCGCAGCGAATGCGGCTTCGGCCGCTGCCTCGTCGCCGGACTGCAGCAGCACAGGCACCTGGCCGTCGATGACGCGATCGAACCAGCGCCGGCGCCGGTTCATGTCCGGGAACTGGCTGCGGATGCGCTCGCGATGCTGCGCGAACAGGCCGGCGAAGCGGCCTACCGAAGCATCCAGCTCGCGCTCCAGCCGCTCGCGCAGGCGCCGTGCCAGCATCGGCGCGGCGCCTGCAGACGAAATGGCGATCACCAGCGGGTCGCGATCCACGATTGCGGGCACCTGATAGGTGGACAATTCGGCATCGTCCACCACGTTGACCAGGCGCTGGCGCGCGCCTGCGGCGGCGGCAACGCGTTGGTTCAAGCCGGTGTCGTCGGTGGCTGCGACCACCAGCCACACCGTGTCGATCCAGGCAGGATCGAACTCGCCCCCCAGTTGCTCGAAGCGACCGGCCTGCATCAGGTCCGCAAGCTCGGGCGAGAGCGCATGCGCGTACAGGCGAATCTGCGCGCCGGCCTTGAGCAGCGCCAGCACCTTGCGCGTGGCAACCTCGCCGCCACCGATCACCAGCACGGCGCGCCCCTGCAGATTGGCGAACAACGGGAACAACGGCATCGGCTCACTCCCAAAAGGATGACTCGCACCAACGGCATGTTGCATGGCACCATCGGATCACGTCCACACGCCTCGCTGCCGCCAATGCGTGTTTTGCTGGTCAACGATACCGAAAAGCCGATCGGGCAATTGCGCCAGGCGCTCACGCGCGCCGGCTACACGGTGCTCGACGATGTGGCCTCGGTGGGTGCCCTGCTGCATGCGGTACAGAGCCAGCAGCCGGATGTGGTGGTGATCGACGTGGATTCGCCCTCGCGCGACACCCTGGAGCAGTTGTCGATGCTGCACACGCATGCGCCGCGACCGGTGGTGATGTTTTCCGGCGATGGCGACGATGCGCTGATCCATGCCGCGGTCGGTGCGGGTGTCACCGCGTATGTGGTCGATGGCCTGGCACCGGCGCGGTTGGCGCCGATCGTGCAGGTGGCGCTGGCGCGGTTTGCGCACGAGAGCAGCATGCGCAAACGCCTGGACGAGGTCCAGCAAGCCCTGCAGGACCGCAAGCAGATCGATCGCGCCAAGGGTCTGCTGATGGAAAAACGCGGCCTCAGTGAGGCCGATGCCTATGCCGCGCTGCGCCAGCAGGCGATGAAGCAGGGCGTCAAGCTGGCCGAAGTGGCACGTCGCATCGTGGCCATGGCCGAATTGCTGGGATGAACCGATGAGCCAAGCCGACCTTCCCGTACTGCGCGTGGCCTACATGCCGCTGATCGATTGCGCGCCGCTGGTGGCTGCGCAGCGGCTGGGGCTGGACCACGCGCATGGCCTGCACCTGGATCTGCAACGGCAGGCCTCGTGGGCGGGCGTGCGCGATCGGCTGCTGGCGGGCGAGGTGGAGGCCGCCCACGCGCTGGCCAGCCTGGTATACGCCATCGACCTGGGCATTGCCGGGCCGCAATGCGCGATGGGCTTGCTGATGACGCTCAATCACAACGGCCAGGCGATCACCCTGGCGCCCGCCCTGGCGCAGGCCCTGGCAGACGGGCAGGCGTTGCCGCAGGCACTGGCCGGACTGGGGCGGCGCGCGGTCTTCGCGCAGACCTTTCCCACCGGCACGCATGCGTTGTGGCTGTATTACTGGCTGGCTGCAGGCGGGGTGGACCCGATGCGCGCTGTCGATGTGCTCAGCATTCCACCACCGCAGATGCCCGACGCGCTGGGCAGCGGGCTGGTGGATGGCTACTGCTCCGGCGAACCATGGGCGGCCGTGGCGCAGGCGAAAGGCGTGGGTGCACGGGTGATCCGCAGCGGCGAGCTGTGGGCCGGCCATCCGGAAAAGGTGCTGGCGTGCCGGCGCGAATTCGCTGCCCTGCAGCCGGAGCTGACGCAGCAGCTGACGGCCTGCGTGCTGGAGGCCTGTCGCTGGCTGGATGCTGGCCCGGACCACCGCGCACAGTGTGCGCAGTGGCTGGCCGAACCGCAGCATATCGGGGTGTCGGCAGCGCATCTTGCTGCGTGTCTGGATGCCGACACCGATGCGGCCAGCGGCGATGCGACGGCACTGGCCTTTCATCGCGACGGTGCGGTGAACATGCCGTGGCTGTCCGATGGCGAATGGTTCCTGAGCCAGTTCCAGCGGTGGGGCTGGCATGCCATCCAGGACGAGGATATTGCGCGGTTACGGGATATCCATCGTCTGGACAACTACCGTCATGCCGCAGCGCGGGTGGGTGTGGCGGTGCCGGACAGCGATCATCGCAGCAACCGCTTGTTCGATACGCCGTGAGGCGGCTGGTGGCACTTTTTGGGCGCGTTCAGGCCTGCACAGGTTTCTGAAGTTGGTTGGTGGATTGCGCTCCGAGCTTCTGCAGGCGTCCGGATTGATTCGCCTGCGCGCTTGCGATGGTCGGCTCGCGACGTTGCTGATCTGATGTGTGGCTGCAGGGCCCTTGCCCGCCCACCATCGCGGGACACGCCGTGAATCCGTCCATGGAGGCTCTTATGCGGCATCCATGCCGCATAAGGTCCCACGACGGTGAGCGGGCAAGGACCGGTCGAGAGGGTCGGTGTGCATGGGACAAGCGATCCGCTGGCGGCTCCTGCCTGGATCGCAAAGCATTGTGTGCTCGGCTAACTCGTCGATGGAAAAATCGGAGCCTGGAGCCATGGCTTGCTGGCATCGGCGTGGACACGTAGACCGTTCGCGGTGCGAGGCTTGGGCGCAAATCGATGGCGTCCCCAGCACCGCAAGACCGCGCCGCACAGGTTTGGTGCATCGCTGCACGAAAGCCGGGAATCGGGCCATGCGTTCGGCCTTGCTGCTTCTCCGGGGGGACCGGTCACATCACAATTAATCACCAATTTTTCAATGACTTGCGTCGCCGTGATGCAGGAGTGAACAAGTTGGCATGGTGATTGCGTAGCACTCACGTGCAGGTGCAACGGCGTGCCTGCAACAACATGTACACGGTGCAGCGGTTCAACGGCGATCCGCACGCATCCAGGACAACGGCGTCCTTCCGGTTTACCGGAGGGGCGCCGTTTTTTTTTTGACCATCGCATTCGAAGAGGTCTCTATGCAGCGCTCGTTCTGGCGATCCGGGCACACGCCCACCTTGTTCGCTTCCTTCCTGTATTTCGACCTGAGTTTCATGGTGTGGTATCTGCTCGGTCCGTTGCAGGTGCCGATTGCGCAATCGCTGGGCCTGGATACACAGCAGCGCGCCCTGATGGTGGCGGTGCCGATCCTGTGCGGGGCGGTGTTGCGCCTGGTGTTGGGCATGTTTGCCGATCGCATCGGCGCCAAGCGCGCCGGCATGGTCGCGCAGCTCGCAGTGATCGCTGCGCTGTTCGGTGCCTGGAAACTGGGCGTGCACAGCATGGGGCAGGTGCTGCTGCTGGGTGTGCTGCTCGGTATCGCCGGCGCTTCGTTCGCGGTGGCATTGCCGCTGGCCTCGCGCTGGTATCCACCCGAGCATCAGGGCACGGCGATGGGCATCGCCGGTGCAGGCAATTCCGGCACGGTGCTGGCGGCGTTGTTCGCCCCGATGCTGGCGGCCGCCTTCGGCTATCAGAACGTGTTCGGGCTGGCGTGCATCCCGTTGGTGCTGACGCTGATCGTGTTTGCGTCGATCGCCAAGGAGGCACCGACCCCGGTCGCACGCAAGCGGTGGTCCGACTACGGCCGCGTGCTGGTGGGCAACCGCGACGCGTGGCGCTTCATGTTCTTCTACGCGATCACCTTCGGCGGCTTTTCCGGCTTTGCCAGCGCGTTGCCGGGTTACTTCCACGACCAGTTCGATTTCGACGCGCGGACCGCGGGCTGGGCCACGGCGGCCTGCGTGCTGGCCGGCTCGGTGATGCGCCCGCTGGGTGGCGTGATTGCCGACCGTGTCGGCGGCACGCGTGCCTTGCTGGCGGTATATCTGCTGGTGGCCACGCTGGTAGGCATTGCCGGGGTCGGTGCCGGCGGCGCCACCATCACGCTGGCCTTGTTCGTGCTGACCTTGTTGTGCCTGGGCGCCGGCAATGGTGCGGTGTTCCAGCTGGTGCCGCAGCGCTTCGGCCAGGATATCGGGGTGATGACCGGCTTGATCGGCATGGCCGGCGGCATCGGTGGCTTCGCGCTTGCGGCCGGGTTGGGCGTACTCAAGCAGCACACCGGCAGCTATGCCTTGGGCATGTGGCTGTTCTCCGCATTCGCGCTTGGCGGCTGGGGTTTACTGGCAGGCGTCAAGACCCAGTGGCGCAGCGAATGGTCCACCGCCGGCGCGGCGCGCGTCTGACATGTCGACAGGAATCCAGGCAATGCAGCAACCCAGACTCGTCGTCATCGGCAATGGCATGGCCGGCATCCGCACCGTGGAAGAGCTGCTCAAGCTGATGCCGGGCATGTACCACATCACCGTGTTCGGCGCCGAGCCACACCCCAACTACAACCGCATCCTGTTGTCGCCGGTGCTGGCCGGCGAGCAGGAATTCGACGACATCGTGTTGAACCCGTTGCAGTGGTACCGCGACAACGGCATCCATCTGCATTTGAACACCGAAGTCACCCGCATCGATCGCGTGCGCCGCCGGGTGATTGCCGCCGACGGCACCGAGGCCGAGTACGACCGCCTGCTGATCGCCACCGGCTCGGTGCCGTTCGTGTTGCCGATCCCGGGCAACGAGCTGAAGGGCGTGATCGGGTATCGCGATATCCAGGACACCCGCACCATGATCGACACCGCGCGCAGCAAGCAGCATGCGGTGGTGATCGGCGGCGGCCTGCTGGGCCTGGAAGCGGCCAACGGCCTGAAAGTGCGCGGCATGGACGTGACCGTGGTGCATCTGGCCGGCTGGCTGCTGGAACGCCAGCTCGATCCGGTGGCCGGCAACCTGTTGCAGCAGGCGCTGCGCGCGCGTGGCCTGGAATTTCGCTTGAACACCGCCACCAGCGCGCTGCTCGGCAACGCGCAGGGCGAAGTGATCGGGGCCAGATTCGCCGATGGCAGCGAAATCCCGGCCGATCTGGTGGTGATGGCCGCCGGCATCCGCCCCAACACGCGCCTTGCCGAAGAAGCCGGCATCCATTGCTCGCGCGGCATCGTGGTCAACGACAGCCTGCAGAGCTTCGATCCGCGCGTGTATGCGGTGGGCGAGTGCGCAAACCATCGTGGGATCGCCTACGGCCTGGTGGCACCGTTGTTCGAGCAGGCCAAGGTATGCGCGAACCACCTGGCGCAGTTCGGCATCGGTATCTATCGCGGCTCGGTGGCGTCGACCAAGCTCAAGGTCACCGGCATCGATCTGTTCTCTGCCGGCGATTTCATGGGCGGCGACGGCTGCGAGGAGATCGTGTTGTCCGATCCGGCCGGCGGCGTCTACAAGAAGCTGGTGATCCGCGACGACGTGCTGGTAGGAGCCTGCCTGTATGGCGACACCAGCGATGGCGGCTGGTATTTCAAGCTGCTCAAGGACGGCACGCCGATCCAGGCACAACGCGATCAGTTGATCTTCGGCGAAAGCGCGTTGGGCGATTCGGGCACCGGCGGCCAGGATCGCGCCAGCGTGATGGCCGACAGCGACGAGGTCTGCGGCTGCAATGGCGTGTGCAAGGGCACCATTGTCAAGGCGATCAGCGAGCAGGGCCTGTTCACCGTCGATGAAGTGAAGAAGCACACCAAGGCGGCCAGCTCGTGCGGCTCGTGCACCGGGTTGGTGGAGCAGATCCTGATGAACTGCCTGGGCTCCAATTTCCAGGAAACCCCGAAGACCAAGGCCGTCTGCGCGTGTACCGACCTGAGTCACGGCGAGGTGCGCCGCGCCATCCGCGAGCACAGGCTGCTCACCCATGCGCAGGCCTACGCGTTCATGGAGTGGCGCACGCCCAACGGTTGCGCGACCTGCCGGCCGGCGATCAACTACTACATGCTGTCGACCTGGCCACATGAGGCCATCGACGATCCGCAATCGCGTTTCATCAACGAACGCGCGCACGCCAACATCCAGAAGGACGGCA
Source organism: Xanthomonas campestris pv. badrii (assembly GCF_012848175.1). Taxonomy (NCBI): domain Bacteria; kingdom Pseudomonadati; phylum Pseudomonadota; class Gammaproteobacteria; order Lysobacterales; family Lysobacteraceae; genus Xanthomonas; species Xanthomonas campestris. The sequence continues at coordinate 2,018,441 of NZ_CP051651.1, forward strand.
CCTTCTCGGTGATTCCGCAGATGAAGGGCGGGGTGACCAATGCCGGCGAGCTGCGCCGCATTGCCGATGTGGCCGACAAGTATGCGGTGCCGATGGTCAAGGTGACCGGCGGCCAGCGCATCGATCTGCTCGGGGTCAAGAAAGAAGATCTGGTGGATGTATGGCGCGATCTGGGCATGCCGTCGGGCCATGCCTACGGCAAGTCGATCCGTACGGTGAAGACGTGCGTGGGCAGCGAGTTCTGCCGCTTCGGCACCCAGAACAGCACGCAGATGGGGATCGACCTGGAGACCATGCTGGCCAATATGTGGAGCCCGCACAAGGTGAAGCTGGCGGTGTCCGGCTGCCCGCGCAACTGCGCCGAATCCGGCATCAAGGACGTGGGCATCATTGCGGTGGACTCGGGTTGGGAGCTGCACGTTGGCGGCAACGGCGGCATCAAGACCGAGGTGGCGCGTTTCCTGGTCAAGGTGAGCACTGCCGAGGAAGTGCGCGAGTACACCGGCGCATTCTTGCAGCTGTACCGCGAGCAGGCCTATTACCTGGACCGCACCGTGCACTACATCGCGCGCGTGGGCCTGGATTACATCCGTGCACAGGTGGTGGACGATGCGGCAAACCGGCGAGCGCTGTACGAGCGCCTGCTGTTTTCGCTGGAAGGCCTGGTCGACCCGTGGAAGGCACGCATCGCAGGCGAGCGTCGCCAGGAATATCAACCGCTGCGGATCGCGGCGCCTGCGGCCACGGTGGAGGAATGAGCATGCCCAATCACGCGTGGGTGCATGTGTGCGCCTTGCAGGAGTTGCCGGCGCTGGGTGCGCGCGTGCTGGAGGTCGACGGCCTGTCGCCGATCGCCATCTTCCGCACCGCCAGCGATCAGGTGTTTGCGCTGCGCGATCGTTGCCCGCACAAGGGTGGCCCATTGTCGCAAGGGATCGTGGCCGGCGACACGGTGACCTGCCCATTGCATGGCTGGGCGATCGGCCTGCAGAGCGGGCAGGCCTGCGCGCCGGACGTGGGCTGCGCCCCGCGGTATCCGGTGAAGGTGGAGGCCGGTGCGGTGTGGATCGTGTTGCAGCCGGTCCCCGAGCCCCAGGCCGTTGCCGAGCCGGCCGCATGAGCGAGGGCCTGTCGTCTCCATCCACGCAGACCGTTGCGCAAGCGTCGGTGGCGTCACCGATGCACCGCATCACGCGCTCGACCTGTTGCTACTGCGGTGTCGGCTGCGGCGTGTTGATCCACAGCGAGCACGATGATGCCGGCGAGCGCATCGTGGGCATCGAAGGCGACCCACAGCACCCGGCCAATCATGGCCGTCTGTGCGGTAAGGGGCTGGCGTTGCCGCAGACCACCATCAGTACGCAGGGGCGCGTGCTGGCCCCCGAATTGCGTCGGCACCGGCAGGCGCCGCGTGCGCCGGTGAGCTGGGATCAGGCCTTGCAGCACGTCACCAGCAAACTGGCGGCCATCATCCAGGCGCATGGCCCGGATGCGGTGGCGTTCTATCTCTCCGGGCAGCTGCTCACCGAGGACTATTACGTCTTCAACAAGCTGGCCAAAGGATTGATTGGCACCAATAACATCGACACCAATTCGCGGCTGTGCATGTCCAGTGCCGTCACCGGCTACAAGCTTGCGCTGGGCGCAGATGGCCCGCCCACCTGCTACGAAGACCTGGAGCTGGCGCAGACGGTGCTGTTTGCCGGCAGCAACATGGCCTACGCTCACCCGGTGCTGTTTCGCCGGCTGGAAGACGCGCGTGTGCGCAACCCGGAGATTCGCTGGATCGTGATCGATCCGCGCCGTACCGACACCGCGGCCATGGCCGACCTGCACCTGGCGATCGAACCGGGGACCGACGTTGCGCTCTTCAACGGCATGCTGCATCACCTGATCTGGGAGGGTCTGGTGGATGCGCGTTTCGTTGCGGACCATACCCAGGAATTCGATGCCCTCAAGCGGATGCTGCGCGAATACACCCCGCGCATGAGCGCCGAGATCTGCGGGATCTCGCATGAGGACCTGGTGCAGGCGGCCGAGTGGTTCGGGCGCAGCCCGGCGGCGCTGTCGCTGTATTGCATGGGTTTGAACCAGTCGGCGCACGGCACCGACAAGAACCTGGCATTGATCAATCTGCACCTGGCCACCGCGCAGATCGGCAAACCCGGTGCAGGCCCGTTTTCGTTGACCGGCCAACCCAATGCGATGGGCGGGCGCGAGGTCGGCGGCATGGCGACGATGCTGGCGGCGCACCGCGAGATCGGCAATGCCGAGCATCGCGCGGAGGTGGAAACGCTGTGGGGCGTGCCAGCCGGGCGCATCAGCCCCACGCCCGGCACGCCGGCCGTGGAATTGTTCGAACGCCTGCGTGCCGGCACGCTGAAGGCGGTGTGGATCGTGTGCACCAATCCCGTGCACTCGATGCCGGAGGTGGCCGGCATTCGCGCGGCGCTGGAGCAGGCCGAGCTGGTGATCGTGCAGGATGCGTTTTCCGGCACAGACACCGTGCCGTATGCCGATGTGCTGCTGCCTGCCGCCAGCTGGGGCGAAAAGGACGGCACCGTGACCAACTCCGAGCGTCGCATCACCCGCGTGCGCAAGGCGGTGGAGCCGCCGGGCCAGGCGCGTGCGGATTGGTGGATTGCCAACGCGGTGGCACGCCGGCTGGAGGCCAGGCTGCACCCCGGCGCCGCAGCCGGGCTGTTCGCCTTCGCCACCACCGCGCAGGTATTCGACGAACACCGCGCGTTGACGGTGGGGCGCGACCTGGATATCGGCGGCCTGGATTACGCGATGCTGGACAATGGTCCGCAGCAATGGCCGTTTCCAGCCGGCAGCACGCAGGGGCAGGCGCGCCGTTACACCGATGGCCTCTTCGCCACTGACAACGGGCGTGCGCGCTTCCATGCCACCGCGTATCGCAAGGTGGCCGAGGCGACCTCGGCGCGCTTTCCGATGCGGCTGCTGACCGGTCGCCTGCGCGACCAGTGGCATGGCATGTCGCGCACCGGACGGGTGGCGGCTGCGTTTGCGCACAGTCCCGAACCGTCGTTGCGCATGCACCCGGACGATGCAGCGCGGCGCGGACTGGTGGCCGGCGAACTGGTGCAGGTGGCCAGCAAGCGCGGCGCGCTGGTGCTGCCGCTGGAGTTATCTGATGAGCTGCGCTCGGGTACCGTGTTCGCGGCGATGCACTGGAGCGGGCAGACGCTTTCCAGCGGCGGCATCAATGAAGTGAGTACGCCGGCAGTGGACGCGCGCTCGCAGCAGCCCGAGCTCAAGCACGCGGCGGTGCGGGTGGAAAAGGCCGTGTTCGGCTGGCATCTGCTGGCCGCGCGGCGCGGCGATGCGCTGGCGCTGCAACAGGCGTTGCAGCCGCTGCTGCGCGACTGCGGCTATGCCAGCCTGCGCCTGCATGCCGAACCCTTGCCGGAGGCCGCCGGCGAATGGGCGGTGCTGCACGCCGCCTGCGCGCAGGCGCCCGAGGCGGCCTGGATCGATCGCCTGGTCGCCGCCTTGCAGCTGCCGGCCGGTGCCGATGTCCTGGAATACCGCGATCTGCGCCGTGGGCTGATGCGCCGCGTCGGTTGGCGAACGCAGGACGGGCGCAGTCATATCGACGGCCTGTTGCTCACTGCCGCGCACCCCAGCCAGGCCAATCAGGCGCTGCTGCGCACCGCATTGGCAGGCACGCCGTGGCGCGGCGCGCGGCTGGCGGTGTTCGCACCCACGCCTGCTGTGCCCAGCGATCCGATCGTCTGCACCTGCATGAATGTTGCGGCGTCGGCGATCCATGCGGCCATCGACGATGGCGCCGATGTGGCGCAACTCAAACAACGCCTGGGCTGCGGCACCGTCTGCGGCTCGTGCGTACCGCAACTGACCCGGCTGTGCCGCCAACCGCGGCTGGCCTGATGCACTTCACCCCTCCACACACTGCGAGATCTCTCATGTCCGTCACCCCTTCCTGCGCGCGTGATGTGGTGTTGTTGTCTGCCGGTCCTGGCGATCTGGAACTGCTGACCATCAAGGCAGTCAAGGCACTGTCAGTGGCGCAGGTGCTGCTGCTCGACGATCTGGCCAATCCACGGATCGTTGAGCTGGCACCGCAGGCGCGCGTGATCCGCGTCGGCAAGCGCGGCGGCTGCCGCTCCACGCCGCAGGAGTTCATCTGCCGGCTGATGCGGCGCTATGCGTTGCAGGGTCTGCGCGTGGTGCGCGTCAAGGGTGGCGATGCCTTGTTGTTCGGGCGGGCTGGCGAAGAAATCGACTTCCTGCGTCGCGCCGGTGTCGGTGTGCAGGTGATCAACGGGGTCAGTGCCGCGTTCGCCGCCGCCGCGGCGCTGGAAGTGTCGCTGACGCACCGCGACCATTGCCATGGCATCACCTTCGTCACTGCGCATACGCACGACCACGGCGAGCCGAATTGGGGTGCACTGGCCGCCAGCGGCACCACGCTGGGCATCTACATGGGCCTGCGACGTGCGGACGCGCTGGCGACGGCGCTGTTGGCGCATCTGCCGCCCGCTACGCCGGCAGCCATCGTGCAGGCGGCCACACGTCCCGAGCAGCAACGTCGCCTCACCACGCTGGGCGAACTTGGCGCCGCTGCAGCGGCGCTGCTGCCAGGTCTGCCGACCTTGCTGTTGATAGGCGATGCGCTCGCACACGCGTCGGCCGCTTGCGACGATCGTCGTACTGCGGTGCTGGAACAGGCAGTGGGATAGGGGAGCGGCGTCTTGCGTGCGCAGCGGCACCGCGCCGGAACGGCAGCGCCGTCGTTCGATCGCCGAAGGCACGTTGCAGTCTCCCCAGCCTGCGCCATTCGTATTGCCCAAGCGCTTGTGCGTTGGGACGTCATTACGCCACGTCGCCCCTGAGCGAAGTGGCGCGCACCGCAGCGACCAGGGCGCCAGTTTGGTAGCGCTACCCGTGTCGTAGCGCGCTGCAGCCGGCCATCGCCGTGAAGGTGTGCAAGATTTGCACAGCGAGCGCAGCGGTTTTTTCCTGTATGTGCCCGTTTGCCACCGTCTAGTCTGCTTTTGCGGGTTGGCACGATTGTTGCGGTAGACAGATTACCCAATGACGTACCCCATGCATCGAGAGGAGGCACAGTGGAAGACGGACAGAACAGTACTCGTAGCCGGCGCGGTTTTGCCGCATTGGACCCCGAAAAGCGTCGCGTGCTGGCCAGCAGCGGTGGCAAGGCCGCACACGCCAGCGGTAACGCGCATGAATTCACCAGCGACGAAGCACGCGAGGCGGGCCGCAAGGGTGGCCAGGCGGTCAGTCGCGACCGCGATCACATGTCGCGCATCGGCAGCAAGGGCGGCCGCTCCAAGCAGGCCAAGCCGCAGGAAGAATCCGCATAATCAAGGCGCGGCATGCGGCGCATGCCGTCATTGATTGAGGGGTGCAGGCCCTGTGTCGGGTTGGCGCAGGGCCTGCTGTTTGTTGGGGGGCATGCCGCGATTTGCACGCGCTTCAAAGAGCAATCGATTGCATCATGACGCAAGTCTGTGGATGCAGCAGGCCGGTTCACGATGCTTGATCCTCCTCGAAGGCCTGCCGCATCGCATGTTACGAACGGAGCGGAAATTTTTGCAGCCCGTTTCCACACCGCCATCGATTGCAGGGAGGATTTTCCGTCTTGCTGCGATGATTGCCGCGCTGGAGGCAAAATATGCAGCCACCGGGTTTGTGCAGGATGTAGGTCGGGGTCAATGCCCTGGCTGCAATGTCGACAGTGGCGCCCAGCCCAGCCAGTCGCTGGGCGTGTTCAGAAGATATGCGGCCTCGCGCGCCATAGTGGGCAGCGAGACCGCTGCGCTCGTAGCAGCGGCGCGGTGAACGATACCGCGAGCCCGGTTTTTCTTCTGCCGGCCCAGCGCTTACCCTTGGGCGCCTCCAATAACGCGACCTTGGTGATGACAACGCAACTCGGCTATCCGATCGGTACCCCTGGCCAGGCCTGGGGCGATGACGAACGCAGCGCGTGGCGCGCCAGGCAGCGGGTACAGCGCAGCTATGCGGCCGAAGTGGTGCAGGCCATCGATGCGCTGGGCGACGGCTATGCGCGCGTGCAGTACGGAACGATTGCTGCCGACTCCACGCAGTACCCGCTGCTGGCATTGCGCAGCGCCACGTGGGACACCGCACTGCCGTGCGCGCTGGTGACTGGCGGCGTGCACGGCTACGAAACCAGTGGCGTGCAGGGCGCACTGCAGTTCCTGCAGCACCGCGCTGCCGACTATGCGGGCAGGTTGAATCTGCTGGTGGCCCCCTGCATCAACCCCTGGGGCTATGAGCGGATCCAGCGCTGGAACGCCGCGGCGATCGATCCCAACCGCGCGTTCCGCGATCACAGCCCGGCCCCGGAGTCGGCGGCGCTGATGCAGTTGCTTGCCGACACCGCCGGCAGGATGCTGGTGCATGTCGACCTGCATGAGACCACTGACAGCGACGAAAGTGAGTTCCGTCCTGCGCTGGCGGCACGCGATGGTGTGGCGTTCGTGCCAGGCAGCATTCCGGACGGGTTCTACCTGGTCGGCGACAGCGAAGACCCGCAGCCCGCCTTTCAGCAAGCGGTGATCGCCGCGGTGGCCCGGGTCACGCATATCGCGCCGCCCGATGCGCAGGGGCAGATCATCGGCGCAGCGGTGGTGGGCCATGGCGTCATCAACTATCCGGTGCGGCAGCTGGGCCTGTGTGCCGGCATGACCGATGCGCGCTATCGCACCACCACCGAGGTGTACCCGGACAGCCCGCGCGCTACGCCTGAGCAATGCAATGCGGCACAGGTGACGGCGATCTGCGCCGCCCTGGATTACGCGCTGTCGGCAGCCTGAGCATGCGCTCTGGCAGGGAATCTTGCCCTGTCTGCATGCGTGCGGCCTGCCTGTGGGTCGAGCCGGCGTTGTCTGCGCGCCGGCATCGTCGCCTCAGGGAAGGCGTCGTCGTTCTGTGGCCTGTTGAACGTACCCAGCCACCAGATGCGCCTCCATCGGCCTGGACAACAGATACCCCTGCGCCTCGTCGCAGCCCCAGCTGCGCAGCAGGGCGATTTCGTCGGCATGTTCGATGCCTTCGGCAACGGTGCGGTAGCCCAGTGCGCTGGCCAGCCGCACCACGGCTTCTGCACGCATCTGCATGCCGGCCTTCATGGCGATACCGGTGACCAGCGAGCGGTCCAGTTTGAGCACGTTGATCGGTAACTCGGTGAGGTAGCCGAAATTGCTGTAGCCGGTGCCGAAGTCGTCGATGGACACGCTCACGCCCGCTTCGCGCAGTGCACGCAGGCGTGGAACCGCTTCGACATTGCTGCGCAGCCAGCGACCTTCGGTGATCTCCAGCTCCACCCGCTGAGTGGGGATCGCCAGCTCGCTGCAGCGATTGATCACGTCTGCAGCCAGATTGGTGTTACCGAAGTCGCGTGACGAGAGGTTGATCGAGATGGAAAAGTCCAGGCCCTGCGCGCGCCACTGCGCCAGCTGCAGCAGCGCGTGTTCGATCACCCAGTTGGTGACCGTGCACATCAGTGCAGTCTTTTCGAACAGGGGAATGAACTCGTCCGGGCCAATCGGCCCCAGGCTGGTGTGCTGCCAGCGCAGCAACGCCTCGAAGCCGGTCACCGACAGGTCTTCCAGGTTGATACGCGGCTGGAAGACCAGCCGGAAATCGCCGGCATCCAGCGCCTTTTCCGCATCCAGCGCCAAACGGTACGAGCGCTGGATGGCATCGTCCTGCGATGCGCTGTACCAGCACACCACGGCGCGGTTGTTGATCGCATCGCCCAGCGATACCAGGCCCTTGCGCATCACATCGTTGGTGTCCGGCTGCTGCGGTGCAAAGCGCACCACGCCGGCATGGAAGGTCAGCGACATCGGCACCCCGGCCGCGTCCACCGGCTTTTGCAGCATGTCGCGCAGGTCCAGCAGCAGGTCTTCCATCTCGTCGGGCGCAGAGTTCAGCAGGAAGAAGGCGAAGCGCATTGGCGCCACGTGGTAGACCGTTGCCTTGCCGCGCAGGGCGCGCGTCAACACGTAGCTGGCATGCCGGATCAATTCTTCCAGCGGTTGCATGCCCAGCGCCTGGCGCGCCTCGTTGGCCGCCTGCGTGTCGTAGACCTCGATGAAGGCGGCAATGGTGGGCACGCAGTGGCTGCCGAGGGCGAGGGCATCCAGATCCGACTGCAGCTGCCGCGCATTGAACAGCCCGCTATGCGGCTCGCGACGACCTGCACCGAACTGCAGTTCCAGTTGTGCAGCGGCCACGTTGGCGAACATGCGCAGCTGCTGATGCTCCTGGCTTGCCAGGCGGCGCTCGCGCGAATCGATCACGCACAGGGTGCCGCAAATGCCGGTCTGGGGCACGCCGACGGCGACGCAGGCGATGAACCGCGCGGGCAAGCCGGGGAAGGCCGCGTCGCCAAGTTGAATCGGTTCCAGTGCAGCGTGCTCGATCAGCTCTGCGACGCCGTTGGCCGAATCCAGTGGCGAAGGGCACAGCGCAATCGCCTGTTCGACATGGTCCGGATCGATGCCGCGCGCGGCAAGCACACGCACGCGGCCGCCTTCGGTGATGGTAAGGGCCGCCGCTGGAGCCACCAATGCGTGGCATAACAGGCGTGCAATCTGTTCCAGCGGTTCCATGCCGCCTAGGTCGATCGGTACCCCCGACCAGTCGGAGTGGCGTTCCCGCGATTTGGCTCCCGAGTCGAGCATCATGTCGTCAGATTTCCGTGTCGAAGATCACGCTGCGCAACTACTAAACGACGCTGGGTCATCGATAGGTGATGAGACGCGGCGTTTGACACCGTCAGGATAATCTCATCGCCACGTCCGGATGTGAGCAACCAGACTCGACGGCACATATTATGATTACACTTGGGTTTGTATATGGATAAGGCCTGTTGGGTTCGCGGCGGGAACCAGCTGATAAAGTGGTCTTTTCCAGTGAGAAAATGGATTTTGGGTCTAGCTCGCCGAAGACCGGCGCTGGAATCAACTCAGCGTACTGTTCGATATATTGCGATGGTTCGCCTCGCTGTCGCAATGAACTGGTCGCACCAACTCGGTATCTGTCGGTCGATGCGACCGGTGCAACCAGAAGCGTCCCCAAGTGCCGCAAATAGCGGCGATAACCAAGCATTCTCGACTATTGGCTGGGACCGGACGCGGCCATGCGCACCTTAAAGCGAGCGCAAGCGAACGCCTCGACAAAATGGCTTGAAGTTATGTAATAGTGCATGGTTAGTGATATTCGGCACGGTTTCGAGGGTGCCTGTTGAACTATTAATTTAATTCCGCCGTGTCGAATGTGCAATTGGTATTAATCAACTTCCGCCTGCAAACGGCGGGTGCGGGTAGATTTTTGCCCAACAAAGAGTCGGATCTCAATCCATCGCCGTCATCAAGCAGGCGCGTGCATAGCGTTTGACATGGACGGCCGTCAGGGGAGTCAGGATGAATCGTGCATTTGCGCTTGTCTGGAACGCGACCATCGGCAATTGGGTGGTGACGCACGAGCTGGTACACCGCCGCCGCAAGCCCGGGGCAGGGCGACGGATCGTGCCAGGATTGGTGATGGCAGCGGCAGGGGCCGCCAGCCCCATGTTGGCCTGGGGAGCCTGCACGCCTGCGATCCCGGCGGCGGGCGCAACCGTGACCTGCACCGGCCTTGCCGGCACCGGTAATGCCTTTTCCAGCAACGCAAACAATCTCACACTCAACGTGGCTGCCGGGACGCAGATGACTGCGGGCCTGCTCGGGGGCACGGCGATCGCACTCGGTGGCACCAACGCCACGCTCAACAACAGCGGCTCCATCGACCCGTCCGTGCTTGGATTGCTGTCGGTGCTGAGCACCGGCGTCACCATGGGCAATACGAGCTCGACCGCGGTGATCGCCAACAATCTTGCAAGCGGCAGCATCTACGGCACCGGTGGTGTGCTCGGCGGCAACCTGCTCAATCTCGACGGCATGGCGCTGGGCATCACCTCCGCCAGCAATGGCACGGTACAGATCAACAATGCCGGCTTGATCAGCAGCAGGCCGCTCATCAACCTGTCGGTCCTGGGCGCCGACACCCCGGTCATTGCAGTGAGCGGCGGCGGCACCGTCAACGCCGTCAATACCGGCACCATCGAAGGACGCGTCGGTTTCCAGCCGTCCGCCACCGGCAATACCTTCATCAATGCCGGCACCATCAGTGGCAGCGTGGCGATGGGTGTCAACAGCACCAACACCTTCACTGCGGTGACCGGCAGCAGCATCGGTAGCGCCGGCGGCGTCGGCCTGGAGCTGCTCGGTCCGGGCGGTCTGTTGCGCTTTGCGCGAGCCGGCGTGGTCGATGGCGGCGCAGGCGGAAACAACACGCTGGTTGCGCAGAATGCGGTCAGCGGAACCGGGAGCGGCAACACGGGCGCCGGTACGCTGAGCACGGACCAGTACATCAACTTCAACGGCCTGCGCGTCAATAGCGGTACCTGGACACTGGGCGGCGCAGGCAACTTTGGAAGCAGTGCGCTCAATGGCGGCGTGTTGCGATTTGCCACGCCGGCGCAACTCGGTACCGCCATCACGGCCAATGGCGGCACGCTCGAAGCCACTACCGGCCTGACGCTGGCGCCTGCGGGCGGCATCACGTTGGCCGCAGGTGGCTTGACCGTGCAAGGTGCCAACGCGCTGACCATCGGCAGCACGTTGAGCGGTGGAGGAGCGTTGACCAAGACCGGCTCCGGCGCGTTGAGCCTGGCCGGCACCAACACTTTCACTGGTGGCGTGAATCTGGCAGGAGGTTCCCTGGCGGCTGGCAACAGCAGTGCGGTGGGCACCGGCACCATCACCGCATCCGGCGGCAGCCTGCTGGCGGATGCTGCGCTCGACCTGCCCAATGCGGTGGTGTTGAACACCGCGCTCGGCATCGGCGGCGCAAACAACGTGCGCCTTGGCGGCGTTGTCAGCGGAAGCGGCGCATTGAACAAGACCGGGTCGGGCACGCTGACCCTGGGCGGCGTCAACAGCTATACGGGGGGGACCACGCTGAGCGCGGGTACCACGGTGCTGGAGACGGCCAGCGCACTCGGCGGCGGTACCGTCACTGCCGCAGGCGGGACGCTGGATACGGCTGCACCGTTGACGCTTGGCAACGCGTTCGCGTTGGGCAGCACATTGGGCCTGGGCGCAAGCGGCAATGCATTGACCTTGACTGGATCGCTCGCAGGAACGGGGGGCATCACCAAGAACGGCTTCGGCACGCTTACGCTCAATGGAACGAACACCTATTCGGGCACCACCACACTGGCGGCGGGTACCCTGCAGTTGGGCAACAGCTCGGCGCTGGGCACCGGGCTGCTGGATGTCATCGACAACGCCAACCTGAGCGCCAGCGCCGCATTGACGCTGGGCAACGCGGTCAATCTTGCGGGGCCGTTGACCTGGACCGGCACGCAGGCGCTCACCCTGGGCGGCGTGATCAATGGCGCTGGCAGCCTGGTCAAGAGCGGCGCTGGCGATCTCAGCCTGACCAACATCAATGGCTACACCGGCGGCACCACGCTGAGCAATGGGCGGCTGGTGGTCGGCGCCAATGCGGCGCTGGGCACCGGCACACTCACTGCCAGCGGCGGCACCCTCGATGCAGGCGCCGCGGCGACCGTGACCAACACGATATCGCTCACGGGCACGCTGGGCCTGGCCAGCAATGGAACCGCGTTGAACCTGGCCGGCACCATCAGCGGCGCGGGCGCGTTGACCAAGCTGGGCACCGGCACGCTCACCGTCAGTGGTCTGAATACCTACACCGGTGGCACCACGCTCAATGCCGGCACCTTGCAGATAGCGAACGGCAACGCGCTCGGCAGCGGTGCCCTGACAGTCACCGGCAATGCCGCGTTGCAAGGCAGCGCTCCAACCACGTTGACCAATGCGATTGCGTTGAATGCCGGGGCACTCACGCTCGATGGCGCACAGGCGCTGTCGCTCGGCGGCGGCATCAGCGGCGCCGGCAGCCTGGTCAAATCCGGAAGCGGGGACCTCACCCTGAGTGGCAACAACGCCTACAGCGGGGGCACCACGCTGGGCGCGGGCAAGCTCATCGTGGGCAGCAACACGGCGCTTGGCACCGGTGCGCTCACCGCCGCCGCCGGTACCACGCTGGAGTCCATCGCGGTCAGCACGCTTGCCAATGCCATCGCCTTGACCGGGCTGGTCAACATCGGCGGCAGCAATGCGCTGACGCTCACCGGCACCGTCAGCGGCGCCGGCGGCCTGGACAAGCTCGGCCCCGCAAGCCTGACCCTGGCAGGGAACAACACGTATGCCGGAGGCACCCAGCTGACCGCAGGCAGCCTGTTGCTGGGCAGCGATACGGCGCTGGGCAGCGGCACCCTGACCGTTTCCGGTGGCCTGCTCGATGGCACTGCGGCGCGCGCGCTTGCCAACGCTGTCGTGCTGAATGCCGACCTGTCGATCGGCGGCAGCCAGGACCTGGCACTCAATGGAGGGATCAGCGGGGCAGGTGGGCTGGTCAAGGGCGGCAACGCGGCGCTGAGCCTGGGCGGTGCCAATACCTTTGCGGGCGGCGTGGATCTCGATGCGGGTGCCCTGCTTGTTGGCAGCAGCACGGCCCTGGGCAGTGGTGTGTTGACCGCTGCCGACGGCACGCAGTTGCAGGCCACCAGTGCGGTCACGCTGGCCAACGATGTCGCATTGGATGGCGCACTGTCGCTGACCGGCACCAACAGCCTTGGGTTGACCGGTACCGTGAGCGGGGCAGGTAGCCTGGTCAAGCAGGGCATCGGTGCATTGACGCTGATCGGCAACAACCTCTACACCGGCGGCACGCTGCTGGATGCGGGTTCGCTGGTGGTCGGCAGCAATGCCGCGCTGGGGACCGGCGCGCTGACCGCCGACGAGGGCACCGCACTCAACGCCAGCACCGCGGTCACCTTGCAGAATGCCATCACGGTGAACGGCGCGCTCAGCGTCGATGGGCAGGACCTGGGCCTGGCAGGCGTCATCGACGGTGCTGGAAGCCTGGTCAAGAACGGCACGCAAACGCTCACGCTCGGCGGCAGCAATACCTGGTCGGGCGGCCTGCAGTTGCAGGCCGGCGCCGTGGTGGTCGGCAGCGACACTGCGCTGGGAACCGGTACGCTCACCGCTGCAGGCGGTACGTCGCTGGACGCCAGCAGCGCGGTGACGCTGGCGAACGCGCTGGCGTTGAATGGTGCGTTGACGCTGCCAGGCACGCAGGACATCGCCTTGGATGGCGTGATCAGCGGCACCGGCAGCCTGCAGAAGCAGGGCATCGCCAGCCTGACCCTGGGCAGTGCCAATACCTTCAGCGGCGGCGTCACCCTGGACGCCGGTCGCCTGGTGCTGGGCAATGCCGGCGCGCTGGGCGCCGGTGACCTGACTGTCGCGGGTGCGGCGGAACTGGATGCCAACACCGCGCTGGGTATCGGCAATGCCGTGCAGTTGAACAGCCAGCTCAACCTGGTCGGCAGCAACGATCTGGCGGTGAATGGCGCCATCACCGGCACCGGCAGCCTGATCAAGACTGGCGCGTCCACGTTGGCGCTGACTGCGAGCAACAGCTACAGCGGTGGCACCACGCTCGCGGCGGGCAAGATTGCGGTAGGCGCGGACACGGCGCTCGGCAGCGGCAGCCTGTCGGTCACCGGCAACTCGGTGCTGAGCAATGCGATCGCCGTGGCCCTGGGCAACGCGATCGACCTGGGCGCCGCGCTGACCATCGACAACGCGGCGGACATGCTGGCCAGCGGCACGATCGGCGGTGCAGGCGCATTGACCAAGACCGGTCTCGGCACCTTGACGCTGAGTGGCAGCAATACCTACACCGGCCCGCTGGCGATCCAGGGTGGAACGGTAGTGGCCAGCACCGCGGCATCGCTGGGCAATGCCAGCCTGGTCGACTTGGCCGCCGGCGCGACGCTGAACCTGACCAACGGCGGGCTGATCAACGCGCTCGCCGGCACGGGCAGCGTGGACACCGATGCCGGTGCGACCCTGCAGTTGGGCAGCGGCGACTTCGCCGGCAGCCTGGGCGGCGGCGGTAACCTGGACAAGGTCGGCGCGGGCACCGTGCGTTTGCTCGGCAGCAGCGCGATTGGCGGCGCGACCCAGGTCAGCGGGGGGGCCCTGGATGTGGTCGGCAGCCTCGGCACCAGTGCAGTGAACGTTGCGCTTGGCGGCACGCTGACCGGTTCCGGCAGCAACGGCACCATCTCGAGCGACACCACCATCGGCAACGGTGGCCGGCTGGCATTGACCAGCGGCTCCTCGCTCAGTGTGGGCGGCCTGACGCTGGCACCGGGCGCCATCGTGGACGTCGGGCTGGCTGCACCGAGCACCACGCGCCTGCTGGCGGTCAACGGCAATCTCACCCTGGATGGCACACTCAATGTCACCGACATCGGCGGCTTCGGCAGCGGTGTGTACCGGTTGATCGATTACACCGGTGCGCTGACCAACAACGGCATGCTGTTCGGCGCGATACCGGGCAGTGTCGACATCAGCCAGCTGGCGTTGCAGACGGCCATCGGCCAGCAGATCAACCTGGTGGTCACGGCGCCGGGCAGCATCGTGCAGTTTTGGGACGGGGTGCAGACCACTGCCAACGGCACGGTGGACGGCGGCTCGGGCGTGTGGGGGGCCGCCACCAACTGGACCGGCCAGGATGGCTCGGCCAACAGCACCTGGCAAGGCGACTTTGCCGTGTTCTCCGGCACGGCAGGTAGCGTGGGCGTGCAGGGCACGCAGGAGGTGGGTGGCCTGCAGTTCGTGAGCGATGGCTACCAGTTGACCGATGCGGGCGCCGCTGCGCTCAACGTCACCGCGCCGCTCACCGCCATTCGCGTGGACCCCGGTGCAACGGCCACGATCGATGTCGCCATCTCCGGCATCGGCGGCGTGCAGAAACTCGACACCGGCACCCTGGTGCTCGACGCAGCCAATAGCTATGCCGGCGGCACCTCGCTGAGTGGCGGCACGCTGGTGCTGGGCGATGCGCAGGCATTGGGCACCGGCGCGCTGACCGCCGCTGGCGGCACCCGCATCGACAGCAACCAGGCGCTGGCCGTGGGCAATGCAGTGGTGCTCGACGGTACAGTGACGCTGCCCGGCAGCAACGACCTGGGATTGTCCGGGCCAGTCAGCGGTGCCGGCGGATTGATCAAGGACGGCAGCAGCACACTCACCCTGGCCGGCAACAACAGCTACAGCGGCGGCAGCGTGTTGAATGCCGGCACGCTGCTCGTCGGCAGCACTACCGCCCTGGGCACGGGCAGCCTGTCGGTGCTGGGCACTTCCACCTTGAGCAATGCCATTGCACTGGCGCTGGGCAACACCGTCACGCTCGGCGCCGATCTGACCATCGCCAGCGCTGCCGATCTGGCGCTGACCGGCACGCTCAGCGGCACCGGCGCACTGACCAAGACAGGGCTCGGCACCCTGACCCTGTCCGCTGCCAACAGCTTCAGTGGCCCGGTCACCGTGCAGTCCGGCGTGCTTGCCACCTCTGCCAGCGGCACCCTGGGTAGCGCCAGCACGGTGGATGTGGCGGCGGGTGCGCAATTGGCGCTGGGCAGCAGCACCAACCTGAGCGCCGTGAGCGGGCTGGGCGAAGTCGCCATTGCCGGCGGCAGCACCTTGCAGCTGGGCGGCGACAACAGCGATCGAACCTTCGCCGGCAGCTTCAGCGACGCCGGCAATCTGGACAAGGCCGGCACCGGCACCTTGCAACTCACCGGCAGCAGCGCGCTGGGTGGCACCACCCAGGTTCTCGGCGGCACGCTGGATGTGGATGGCAGCCTGGCCAGCGCGGGCGGCGTCAGCGTGGCCAGTGGCGGCACGCTGAGCGGCAGCGGTGTGATCGATGCCGCGGTCAGCGTCAATGACGGTGGCCGCCTGGTGGTGAGCAGCGGCGCCTTGCTGACTACCGGCAGCCTGAGCATGGCCCCCACTGCCACGCTCGATGCCTTCCTGGGAATCCCCAGCCAGACCGGCGTGCTGGCGGTCAATGGCAACCTCACGCTGGACGGTACGCTCAACATCACCGACATCGGCGGCTTCGGTAGCGGCGTCTATCGTTTGATCGACTACAGCGGCGCGTTGACCGATAACGGCATGAACATCGGCACGTTGCCCGGTAGCGTGGATCCCACCCAGCTGACCTTGCAGACGGCGCTTGCCCAACAGGTCAACGTGGTGGTGCTCTCGCCCGGCAGCAACGTGCAGTTCTGGGATGGCGCGCAGACCATTGCCAACGGCGCCATCGACGGCGGCAACGGTACCTGGACCAGCACTGCCACCAACTGGACGGCCATCGACGGCCTGACCAACAGCGATTGGCAGAGCAGTTTTGCCGTCTTCGGCGGTAGCGCCGGCACCGTGGGTGTGCAGGGCACCCAGGGCATCACCGGCATGCAGTTCATCACCGATGGCTATGTGCTGAGCGATGCAGGCGCCGGCGCACTGAGCGCCAATGCCGCCACGACCATCATCCGCGTCGATCCCGGCGTCACCGGCACCATCGACGTTGCCATCGGCGGCGCTGGCGCACTGCAGAAACTCGACACCGGCACCCTGGTGCTCGACGCCGCCAACAGCTATGCCGGCGGCACATCGTTGGGGGGCGGCACGCTGGTGCTGGGCGATGCGCAGGCATTGGGCACCGGCGTGCTGACCGCCGCCGGCAGCACCCGCATCGACAGCAACCAGGCACTGGCCGTGGGCAACGCAGTGGTGCTGGACGGCGCGGTGACGCTGCTCGGCAGCAACGACCTGGCGTTGTCCGGGCCAATCAGCGGTGCCGGCGGAGTGATCAAGGACGGCACCGGCACACTCACCCTGGCCGGCAACAACAGCTACGCCGGCGGCAGCGTGCTGAATGCCGGCACGCTGCTGGTCGGCAGCAACACCGCACTGGGGAGCGGCACGCTGTCGGTGGCTGGCGATTCGGTGCTCAGCAATGCGATTGCCGCCGCGCTGGGCAACGCGATCAACCTGGGCGCTGCGCTGACTGTCGACACACCGGCCGACCTGAGCCTGGCCGGCAACATCGCCGGCAGCGGCGCGCTGATCAAGACCGGCACCGGCACGTTGACGCTGGCCGGCAGCAATACCTATACCGGGGGCACGACGCTCACTGCGGGCACCCTGGTTGGCGATAGCGCGAGCCTGCAGGGCGGGATCGTCGACAACGCCACGCTGGTGTTCAACCAGGCGGGTGATGGTGTGTTTGGCGGGTCGATCACCGGCACCGGCACCCTGATCAAGGATGGCGCCGGTGCCTTGCTGCTCAACGGCGCAAATGGCTACACCGGCGGCACCACGATTGCCGCCGGCAGCCTGATCGGCGACACCACCAGCCTGCAGGGCAATATCGCCAACAATGCGGCACTGGTGTTCAACCAGGGCAGCGGCGGCGTGTATGCCGGCGTGGTCAGCGGCACCGGCTCGCTGGAAAAGACCGGCGGCGGCGCGCTGCAGCTGACCGGCGCCAACAGCTATTCCGGCGGCACCTTGATCAGTGCGGGCAGCTTGATCGGCGATACCACCAGCCTGCAGGGCGATGTGATCGACAATGCCACCCTGGTGTTCGACCAAGCCGGCGACGGCACGTTTGCCGGCACCATCAGCGGCGTCGGCAGCGTGGTGAAGCAGGGCGCCGCTGTCCTCACGCTGGCCGGCAGCAATGCCTACAGCGGTGGCACCACCGTGGCCAGTGGCACCCTGCAAGGCAACACCACCAGCCTGCAGGGCAACATCCTCGACAATGCGGTGCTGGTCTTCGACCAGGCCGGGGACGGCACGTTCGCCGGCACCATCACCGGCAGCGGCGCGCTGATCAAGACCGGCGCCGGTGCGCTCACCCTGGATGGCAGCAACACGTATCTGGGGGGGACCACGGTCAGCGTGGGCAACCTGATCGGCAACACCGCCAGCCTGCAAGGCGACATCACCAACAATGCCACGCTGACCTTCCTGCAAACCGGCAACGGCATCTATTCGGGCCGCTTGTTCGGCGTCGGAGGCTTCATCAAGAGCGGCCTGGGCACGCTGTTGATGACCGCCAACAGCAGCAGCTACGCCGGGCCGACCGAGGTCAATGCCGGCACCCTGAGCGTGGGCAATCTCGCCAATCCAGGCGCCGCACTCGGCGGGGCGGTCACCGTGGGGCCGGGCGGTACGCTCACCGGCAGCGGCACCATCGGCAGCCTCGTGCTTTCCGGTGGCAACCTGCTCATCGGCGGCGCCAACGGCACGCTCGCTGTCAGCGGCAATGCCACGATCGGCAGCGGGTCCACCGTGCAGGTCGCGCCAGGGGCCGATGGAGGCGTGACGCCGGTGACAGTGGGCGGTGCGGCGATCGTGGCGCCGGGCAGCACCTTGCAGATGGTACGTGCCGCCGAGTGGCCACTGTTCACCGAAATTCCGGTGATCAATGCCGCCGCTGGGGTGAGCGGGCAATTCACCAACATCGTGGCCGATTACGCCTTCGTCGACCCGAACTTCAACAGCAGCGCCACCGGACTGTCGATCTTCCTGGGGCGCAACACCGTGGGGATGATCGACACGGTCACCACTCCCAACCAGCAGGCCGCGGCATCCGCCGTGGATGGCCTGCCGGTGACCAGCCCGGTGTATCAATCGGTCGTGCGGTTGCCGGACGATCCCACGGCGTTGGCCACTGCCTTCGCATCACTGTCGGGCGAAAGCCATGCCAGTACCGCCACCGCGATGCTGGATAGCCGTTTCCTGACCAGCGGCATCGGCAGCCATCTGCGTGGCGACAGCCAGGACACCCGGATCGGCGAGACCATGGTCTGGATCACCGGGCGCAGCCTGCCCAATCGTGTCGATGGCGATGCCGATACGCATGCAGTGCGCCGCGAAGACAACGGTGTGATGGCCGGTGCGGAACGTCGCGTCGGCGAGCGCAGCGTGGTCGGCGTGGCGGTGGGCAGCCAGGACATCGAGAGCTGGTCGCGCGAGTGGGGCGATCGTGCCGACATCGAGGGCACGCATGCCGGCGTATACGCGCAGGCAGCGTGGTCCGCGTTCTCGCTGCAGGGCGCGCTGGACTACGCCGACTACCGGGTGGACGCCTCGCGCCGCGTGCTGCTGCCCGATGTGCTCGAAGAACGCCTCAGCAGCGACTACGATGCCACCGCGATCACCGCATCGCTGGAAGCGTCCTGGCAACTGCGCAGCGGCAATGCGGTCTACACCCCGTTTCTTGCCGCCGATTACACCCGCCTGAAGACCGACGGCTTCAGCGAGCGCGGCGGAATTGCCGGGCTGGCGGTGGAGCGCGCCACCGACGAGTTCATCACCGGCACGCTGGGCGTGCGTGGGCAGTGGGCGCTTGGTCAGCAGGCAGCACTGCATGCGTCGCTGGGTTGGCGGCATGCGTTTGGCGACCGTGCCGTGCAGCGCTCGGCCGGCTTTATCGACACCGATGCGCAGTTTGTGGTGCAGAGCGTCACCCTTGCCAGGAACGCGGTGATCGGCGAGCTGGGAGTCGGCCTGGTCACCTCACCGAACAGCCGCATGTCGTTGTCGCTGCAAGGCCTCGAAGGCGACGGCCAGACCGCCTATGGCGGGCAGGTGAGCTGGGGCTGGAGCTTCTGATCGCCTATGTTGGATACGCCATGCGATGGACTGATCGCGCTGCACCGACAGTGGCGCATGGCTGGCGATGAACCCACCAGGCCCCGGCATGCCGGGGCCTGGTGGGTGTGCCTGTTGATGGAGGCGCCCTTGGGAAGTGAGGACGTTATCGTTGGTCGTGGCGCTTTCGGGATCCGGGATTCGAGAGTGGGGGATTCGCTCGAGCGCCGGCATCAACGCGCCTGGCCTCGGGAGCGGAGACAACCCTGCGGGCGCAGGCGTGATCAGAACTGCCAGCGCAGGCCGACATTGGCATTGATGCTGTCGGCGTCCGACCGCCCGCGTTCTGCACCCATGTTGCCGTAGACGGAAAACGCATCGTTGAACTGGTAACGCACGCCGACCGAAGCACGTGCCGCCTGCCTGGTGACCGGAGCGCCGGAGACAGTGAAGCGCGCTTCCGGCAGACCGGTGAACCACGCAGTGAAGTCGGCGTTCGGATTGCCCAGCAGCGAGCGATAGGCGAGCAACCCATCGAAGCCCCACTTGCCGCGCGTCAGATGGCCACGCACACCCGCCTCGGCATAGCCGGCACGCAGGCTGTCGCTGCCGGCGCTCAGGCCCAGGCCGGTCGCCGAGGCTTCGCTGAACGCGTCCTGGGTCTGGCTGACCACACCTGCAGCGACGAACGGCGACACCCCTGCCTGCGGCATCAGCCCGACTTCTGCACGCAGCGACCAGTTGCTGTCGTGGCGGCGATCCTGCAGGCGCTCGCCGACAGTGCCGGCCTGTACCGTGCGCTCGGAGTCCACCGTGCTCATGCCGTACGAGCCGATGCCTGACAGGTAGGCCTGGCCGATGGGCTGATAGAGATACGCGGTCATCGCATAACGGTCCGAGCGCAGACGGCTGGCCGAGGCATCGATGTGCGCGCGATCCTGGCCAGAGGTCACTGCCGCACCGACGATGGTGCCGGCATGACCCAGCGGCAGGTCCACGCCGAAGGTGGTGGCTTGCTGGGTGTAGTCGGCCGAGGCAAAACCGCTGCGGCTCAGGTCGCCATCCAGGTAGCTGCCCTGCACCCAGGTGGTCAGGGTGGTGGTATCGGCCAGGTAGGGCAGGCGATCGGCGGCAACCCGCGCATCGTTGAGGGCCGACTGGAAGCCCAGCGTACGCTCCACGCCATGCACCTGCCCGGTCAGGGTCGGCAGCGATGCGGCAACCTGTGCATCGGAGGCCGCCAGCAGCGAACCGGTGGCGCTGATCAGACCGCCCAGATGTGCGGTGTCGCCGGAGGCCACGCGCGTGTCCAGCACCTTGACCAAGGTATCGGCCTGGGTGGCGCCTGCAACCACTGCCTGCGGTGCGCCGGCGGCCTGCGCGCTGGCGGCCGAGGCATTCCGCGTCAACGTTGCGGTGACCGTGGTCGGGTCGTACGCAAGCGCCGCGGTCCAGAAAAAATTGTTGGCGTATTGCACGCGGTCGAAGCTGCCTTGCAGCGTGCCGGCCCTGAGGATGGTTTCGGTGCTGCCGACGCGATAGCCAGCGGCTTCGGGCAATAGCAGCAGATTGCCCTTGAGACTGGCCCGGCCGGTGACGGTCAAGCCCTTGCCCAGTTCGATGGCGGTGGTCCCTGTGTTGTTGACCAGGCTGTAGCCGCCGTTGATCACACCGCCGCGCGATTCGAAGGTGGCCGAGTTGGCCACCAGCAGATCCGAGCGCAGGCTGCCGGACAGCGCGAGTACGCCATCAATGATGGTGGTGCCGCCGCTGTAGCTGTTATTGCCGCTCAGGGTGAGCTTGCCGGCACCATTCTTGGTCAGGCTGCCGCTGCCGGAAATATCGTTGCTGAAGGTGCTGTCGTAGCCTGCACCCACATTGGCCGACCAGTTGCTGGCGAACTGGCCCGGTCCCTTGATCGCCTTGGCGGCATTGACCAAACCCCAGCCGTACAGTGCATCCACGCCCGGGTCGCCCAGGTCGGTGGCGGTGCTCAGCAAGGTCTGCTGCAGGTTGGACGCGCTCATCCACGGGTACACACTCAGCACCTGCGCGGCGACGCCGCTGACAGCAGCGGTGGAGAACGAGGTGCCCGCGACCTGGCCCTGCAATTCGGTACCGGCCAGTGCCGGCGCGGTGAAGCTGCCCGGCGCTACCAGGCACCACTGCGCGGCTGCGCCGCAATGGTTGGAATAACTGGTCAGGCCTGCGGGGTTACCGGAGCTATCGACATCGATCGCGCCCACGGCCAGCCAGTTGTTGCGTACGCTCGCTTCCTGCACCGGCGTGGCCGCCGGGTACGAGGCTTCCGCCGCGCCTTCGTTGCCGGTGGAGGCAACGATCAGCGCATCCGCCTGCACCAGCGGCGTCAGCGCAAACCGCCAGGCGGCCGCAGCATTCGCGCTGCTGGCGGCATCGGCGTACGACGCGCCCAGCGACAGGTTGGCGATCCGCACACCGGCCGCCGCCAGGCCTACCGCAGCGGTGCGGGCCTGCTGGGTACCGCAGGAATTCTCTGCGCAGATGCGTGCATAGAACAGGTCTGCATCCGGCGCCACACCGCCGGCAAATCCGTCCTGGGCCGAACCCAGCACCAGCGCCGAGACGATCGTGCCATGGCCGCGCAGCGCGTTGGAGGAAGACTCCGGCGTTCCCGGGCTGGCGGTGTAATCGGTGAACCCATCGACCTTGCCGGCAAGCGGTGCATAGCTTGGCACCAGGTTGTCGTCCAGCACTGCAAGCTTGACGCCCTGGCCCCGCGCACCGGCCTGCTGCGCCAGATCGGCGTTGATCGGCACCAGCAGATTGCTACCCACGCCCTGGTAGCGGGGAGGTGCAGGCGTCGGCACCGGCGCAGTCTTGGGCAGCGGGTCGGAGGTGGTGTCCGGCGTGGTTGGAGTCGTCGGAGGGGTAGGAGTCGTCGGAGTGCTCGGCGTAGGGGCCGGTGCAATCACCGTGCTCTGCGGCGGCTCGCTACGGACGTTGCCGCCACCCCCACCGCCACCGCAGGCGGTCAGGACGAGGCAGGATGCGATGGTGGTAGCGAGCAGCGAGCGATTCATGGCTTGGTCGATTCCGTTGATTGAAGGCGCGCCGCACTGCTGGATCCGACAATGGCGCAGAAGATTCCCGCGCCGATTGCTGCTGGCGCAGGCGGTGGTTTGGCACATTGGTCATTTCAGCCTTTTGCTGGTCCGCCCCCGCTGATCCGCGCAATACGGTCATCAAGGCGCATGGCTGAGAAATGTTTCGTGTGCTTGCGAGAGTGTTTAACGGCGCTAGCCAATCGCTCTAAAATCTGAATGGACAGTTGCTATTCAGACAGAATGTCTACCCATCGACGAAGGCGATTTATTCCATAGCTAAAACGAATTAGATGCCCCCTAGCAGCCCGAAATACAGAAAAACGTTGGAGCGAGCGCGACAATGAAGGATCACATTCAAAATGCGGCGTAGATCTTAAAGGGCCAGCAGGATCGAGGTAATCGGGGGATTCCGTCACGCTGTGGGTGATCCACCTACCCGCTTTGGCGGATTCTGGCGCCGCTCAGCGTCTCTAACGGACTCCAGCGTACGCACCTGGCTGATGCTTGATTAAGTTCAAACGGCGCAGCGCTAGAACAAAGAGATTCCAGCAAGGACGATTCGACTGGCGAGAAAAGAATTGCGCCTCATTCGGCGCGCTGGTCAGGGCGATTTATCGATTCGACCTGAATTCGAATTCCACGGAATAAAAAGCGATCGTCTTATTTGGGATCGGGTCGATGGCCGGCGCAAACTCGAACGGTGGCCCGCTCATCGGTGCACCTGCGAGGCGGGTTTGATTGGCGGTGCCCAGTGCGAGCAATGCCTGGCCGGTCGGCACCGGGCCCGGCGAGTCGCCGGGCGGGTCGACAATGTCACGCTGCCGTCGTGCCTCCATGACCTGCATCAACGCCGCCAATGCATTGAGGCTGCGTGGAAAGCCGGCGTCGATGCGCGTGATTCCAAGCGCTGACAGCGACAGCAATGTGCGACCGAAGGCCGCTGCGTCATGCGGCCCGACCAAAAACCACGCGAACTGCTTCGCCTTGCCGAGACGACATTGCCATGGCCAGCAGCTTGTCTCGACATGACTGTTTCATCGGTATGCGCTGTCTACGCTGGTGCTCGCCACGACGGCCAGACGTGCAGCCAATATCGTCCTGCTCATCACATGCAGGCTGGCAACATCGTCGTTACGTCTTGCCCAGCCATACGAGTCCACCATGAATGCAACCGCTGTCCCGGCCCGCTTGCGGGCCATCCATCCGTTTCACGCCGCCATCCTGGGCGGCGTGTGGCCCCTGTTCCTGGGCACGCTACTCAGCGACTACGCCTACTGGAGCTCCTACCAGATCCAGTGGAGCAACTTCGCGTCGTGGTTGCTGGTCGGGGCGATGGTGATGACCACCCTTGCAGTGCTGGCCGCGGTGATCGGGCTGGTCCGCGGCAGCGGGAATCCGGTCTACCTGCTGGCGCTGGTGGCCACCTGGGTAGTGGGTTTCTTCGATGCCCTGCATCACGCACGCGACGCCTGGGCCATCATGCCGGCGGCGCTGGTGCTGTCGGGCATTGCAACGCTGCTTGCGGTGGTTGCCGCCTGGTCGGGGCTGTCCGGTCTGCGTCTGGGAGGTGCACGATGAGCCGCCAATCCCGAGTGCTTGCGGTGTCCATCCTCGCTGCCGCGCTGGCCGCCTGCGGTCAGGCGCCCGAGTTGAACCAGCATGGCGCAACGCCCAATTTGCCGGCACCCGACCGCGGCGTGCTGCCGGACATGACCATCGCCGATCCCACCACGTGGCGCAACAGCACCCCGACCGTGCCGTCCGGGTACCGCATCACCGCCATCGCGCGCGATCTGGCCATTCCGCGGCAGACGCTGGTGCTGCCGAATGGCGACATCCTGGTGGCCGAAGGCCGCGGCGGCTCTGCGCCCAAGCTCAAGCCCAAGGACATCGTTGCCGGCCCGATCAAGGCCAAGGGCACCACCCAGGTCAAGAGCGGCAATCGCCTGACCCTGTTGCGTGACGCCGACGGAGACGGCACCTATGAATTGAAGACCGTCTTCGCCGACAAGCTCAACGCGCCGTACGGGCTCGCGCTGATCGGCAATGCGCTTTACGTCGCCAACCAGGATGCCCTGGTGCGCTTCGACTACCGCGACGGCCAGACCAAGGCCAGCGGCGCGCCAAGCAAGCTGACCGACCTGCCGTCGGCCATCAACCATCACTGGACCAAGGCGCTCACCGCCAGTGCAGACGGCCGTTACCTGTATGTGGCGATCGGCTCCAACAGCAACATCACCGAACGCGGCATGGATGTCGAAATCGATCGTGCGCAGGTCTGGCAGGTCGATGCGGCCACCGGCGCGCACAGGCCGTATGCCACCGGCCTGCGCAATCCAACCGCGCTGGCCATCCAGCCCGGCAGTGGCGCGCTGTGGGCGGTGGTCAACGAACGCGACGAGATCGGCCCGAACCTGGTGCCCGACTACCTGACCTCGGTGCGCGAAGGCGGCTTCTACGGCTGGCCCTACAGTTACTGGGGCAAGCACGTGGACACGCGGGTCATGCCGCAGGATCCGCAGAAGGTGGCCTCGGCGATCGCACCGGACTACGCCTTGGGCTCGCATGTGGCCGCACTCGGCGTTGCCTTCTCTGCGCCGGTGATGGGTGCGAAGTTCGCAGACGGCGTCTTCGTCGGCGAGCACGGTAGCTGGAACCGCAATCCGCCGGTGGGCTACAAGGTGGTGTTCGTGCCGTTCCGCGACGGCCGGCCCGCGGGCGACCCCATCGACTTCGTCTCCGGCTTCCACGGTGAGGATGGCAAGACGCGCGGCCGCCCGGTCGGCGTCACGGTCGATCCGCGCGGCGCGCTGATCGTGGCCGATGACCTGGCCAACATCATCTGGCGTGTCACTCCCGACACCGCGCCAGCATCGCCGCCGCAAGCGATGCGTTGAGCGGCGGGGGCAGGTGCCATTCGAGCGGTCGTGGCGTTGGCGCCACGACCGCTTCGCGGCGCGATCCTGTCGCAGCGATTGCATCGGCCTGGCGCTTGCGTCGGTTGCACGAGCGACGCTGCAGCGCGAACGAGGCGCTACAGGCACGAAAAAAACCCCGCAGAGCGGGGCTTCTCGATCAACGATTCAGCCACCGAGACGGCAGCGATGCTGCCGCCTGGGGCTCAGGGCAGATCGCACTTGATCTTGCCATCCACGTAATAGGGTTTGGGCACATCCGGATTGGTGCTGGTCTTTTCGAACACCACCTCGAACGAGGCCATGTCCACCTTGCCCTTGCGCGACTCGCAGGCTTCCTGCAGCTTCTTCTTGACCGCGGTGATGCCGGCCTCGCGGTTGGCGCCATCGGCGCTATTGGTCAGGTTGGCAACCTCGGCAGAGGCCAGGGGGCTGAGGCCAAGCAGGCATCCAGCGAGCAGCATGCTATGCAGCTTCTTCATACGATCTCCTTTGCGATGTCCAATGTGCAGCGTCCTGTGCGCCGCGTGAGGCCTGCGGCGCGCCGACAGCATAGGCGCGCTGCGTTAAGCGGCCGTGCGTATCGGCGGCGGCGCGGCCTCCAGGCAGCCTGCACGCTGCTTCCAGGCTCAGGGAATGAGCGCCAGCGTTCCCGCTGCAACCACCAGGTAACGTGCGGTCTTGGCGATCGCCACCAATGGCAGAAAAATGCGTAGCGGCTCGCGCATCACCCCGGCGGCCAAGGTGAGCGGGTCGCCGATGATCGGCATCCAGCTCACTAGCAGCGACCACCTGCCGTACTTCGCGTACCAGCGCTGGGCACGCTGCAGGGCGCGTGGCGTGACCGGAAACCAGCGCCGGCGCTGGAAACGCAGCGCCTCGCGCCCGATCCACCAATTGATCAACGAGCCCAGCACGTTGCCGAGGCTGGCGACGGCCACGAGCCCGGCGACCGAGCCGCCGTCCAGCAACAGCGCCGCCAATACCGCTTCCGACTGCGCGGGCAGCAGGGTGGCAGCGATCAACGACAGTGCGAACAGCGAAAGATAGGTCACGAACACTCTTGTGCAGAGGGGGCAACAGACCGCGGCCGGCGTGTGGGTGGCGAGAGTAGCGCAGCCGGCCGATCAAAGCGCGCGAGGAACAGCTGCCGCGCACCGATGATGCCAAGCAGCCAAGAAGGTGGCTGCTTGGCGGCAGTGGAGACTGCGGGAAGGAGGCGCTGTCGCCGGCCGTTGCGTCACAGCCAGCTATCCCGCATGACGCACGCGTTGCCTGGTCGTGTGTACCACTGAGCGATGGGCGGTCATGTCTTTGATTGACGCCTTGAGTGTTCGATGCGTTCCTTGCGATGGAAGCCCTGCACGACGTCCCGCCGCGCATCTGCATCCAGGTCTGTCGCGTTGCTGCGCTCAGCAGACGCTTGCCTGACGATCGGCCGCGTGTTGTGCGCCTTCTTGCGTGCCTACAAGCCATTTGAAAAGCCTGTTTGTAGATAACGCACCATCGCCTGCGCGCTAAACATGTGCTACGCCGACGCGCTGACAAGGTGGGCTGCCGCTGTCATAACTTGCTACCAGGTGGCGTGGCGAGGCGTATGGAATTGGGTCAACGCAACGTCGTATCGATGTGTTCAAGAGGTGCGTATCAGCTCACCCCAGGTTGACGAATCAGCACCTAGATTGGCGTATGTCTCAAACATCCTTCGCTCCTGATCGTCCGCCGGACTCATCTGCAATACCGCTCAATCCAGCGCTTGCGCAGCGTGTGCGAGAGTATGTGCGCGCGACACCGCAGCTTCCGCATCCCGGAGCAGGGCAGACGCGCGAGCGGTGGCAGGCACTGAGCAGGCTGGGCGCTGAAAGCCTGCCGCTAGCCAAGGTGCTGGAGGCCCATTACGACGCCCTGTCGATCTTTTCAGAAGCCGGGCAGCCAGCGCCGTCAACCGGGGAAATCTGGGCCGTATGGGCTGCCGGCGGTCCGCAGGACACCGCAACATACGAAGCAGGCTCATGCACTGTCTCCGGCATCAAGCCGTGGTGTAGTGCAGAGCTGGATGTCGTGACACATGCATTGGTGACGGTGCGCAGCGGCCAACAGCATCCGCTTGCAGCAGTGACATTGGCGAAGGGTCACTTTGCCCTCGATGCAAGCCAGTGGCATGGCCCGGGCATGGTCGGCGTGACTACCGGTAGTGGCCATTTCACGCATGCCCCTGCGGCCCTGTTGGGCGAACCGGCGTTCTATCTGCAGCGGCCGGGATTCTGGCATGGCGGGGCAGGCATTGCGGCGTGCTGGTATGGCGCCGCCACAGCCATCGCCGAGCAGGTGCGTCGTTCGCCAAGAGTGGCGAACAACCCGTTTTCTGCAGCGCACCTTGGTGCGATCGACGAACAGCTGACAGCGGCGCGGCTGATGCTGCAGGACCTGGCAGATGCGATCGACAGCGCGCCTACCGAGAGCCATCAGTTCGCGGTCGTGCGGCTGCGTAGCCTGATGGACCGCATCTGCCGGGACGTGATCGAACGTGCCGCACTGGCGTTGGGGCCTGCTTCGCTGTGCTGCGACGCCGAACATGCGCAACGATGCGCAGACCTGGCTGCCTTCATCCGCCAATCCCATGGCGAGAAGGACGAGCAATGGCTGGGCGAACAGCTGCATGCGCGCAAGGGCAACCCATGGCTGCCGTGAGAGGCGAGCATATCGAAGGGCAGGGCGTTCCCGAGGTGCGCTGGCAGGCATCGCGCCAACTGATCGAACTGCCCACCACCAGCATCGAGCAATTGCTTGGCGACACCAGCCGCGTGGTAGTGGTCTCTCCACATCCGGACGACGAAGTGCTGGGCTGTGGCGGGCTGCTTGCGATGGCGGTCGCATCGGGACGACAGGTGCTGATCGTCTCCGTCACCGACGGCGAAGCGGCCTATCCGCAGGAAGATGCGTGGCCGCCGGCACGCCTGGCCGCTGCGCGTCGCGACGAATTGCGCGATGCGCTGGCATGCCTGGGGATCGATCCCTCCCGCGTGGTCAGGCTGGACGCGGGAGATGGCCAGGTTCGCGCGGGCGTGAGTGCCCTGGGTGCGCAACTTTCCGAGCTGCTGCAACCAAGCGACGCAGTGCTGGTGACGTATGCACACGATGGCCATCCCGACCATGAAGCATGCGCCGATGCCGCGATCGATGCTGCTGCCCACTGCCAGGCGCGGCTCATCCAGTTTCCGGTGTGGGCATGGCACTGGGACAACCCGGACCACAGCCAGATGCTGGCATCGGCGACGCGGCTTGCGCTTCCGTCCGCTGCTCACGCTGCAAAGATGCAGGCGATGGCAGCGTTCAGGACGCAGACCGGTCACGTCACGCCCGCGCTGCGCAGCCCCATTCTTCCGGACTGGGCGCTGGCACGGTTTCGGCGCGACTTCGAGGTCTATCTCCCATGAATGCCCAGGCCAATGCCGAGTACTTCGACAGCATCTACCAGCAGCAAGATCCCTTTGGCTACGGGACGCGTTGGTACGAGACACGCAAACGCGACATCCTGCTGGCAACCTTGCCCCGCATGGGATTCGCCCGCGGCTGGGAACTGGGATGTTCCAACGGCGAGGCGACGCGCGGGCTGGCAGCCCGCTGTGAACGCTTGCTGGCAACCGACATGTCTGCGGCTGCCGTGGAACAAGCCAAACAGCGCGTAGGCCAGCGCAGCACTGTCGAGATCGTGCAGGCCTGCCATCCGCAGCAATGGCCGGTTGGCAACTTCGATCTGATCGTACTGAGCGAGATCGGCTACTACCTTGCCGCCGTCGAACTCGATGAGCTGATCGTGCGTCTGCAGGAGGCGCTCACACCAGACGGGCTGCTGGTGGCCTGCCACTGGAAGCATCCGTTCGAGCAGGCGCAGCAAGATGGCATCGCCGTGCATGCCTGCATCGCCCGGTTGCTCACCTTGCCCTTGAGTTACCGCTACGAAGACAGCGATTTCCTGCTGGAAGCGTGGACGGGCCAACCGTTGTCGGTTGCACAGCAGGAAGGTTTGCGGTGATTGCGGTCATCATCCCCGCACACAACGAGGCCGGCTGCATTGCCGCATGCCTGACATCGGTCTTCCGTGCTGCAGCGCATCCGGAGCTGGATGAGCCGGTGCAGGTGATCGTTGCAGTGGACCGCTGCACGGATGCCACCGCCGAGCTGGCGCTGGCCTTGGGCGCGCGCGTGGTCGACGTCCCCACGCCCGGCGGTGTGGGCATCGCGCGCGCCGCAGCCGCATCCCAGGCCATTGCGCTAGGTGCCGATTGGCTGGCCGTGACCGATGCCGACTCGCGCGTTCCCACCGATTGGCTGCTGGAACAACGCCGCGCAGGCACGGGGGTGTTCTGCGGCGTGGTGGAAGTGGAGGACTGGCTGGACTATTCCGATGAGGTGCGCCACAGGTTCGAACAGACCCAGGCAACCGGCGACGGCCATGGCCGCATTCACGGCGCCAACCTGGGCGTGAGCACCGCTCTGTATCAACAGTGCGGCGGATTTCCTGCGTTGACCTGCAGCGAAGATGTTGCCTTGGTCCGCGCACTGCAGGCGATCAAGGCGTCCATCGCCTGGTCGCCACGCGCGGTGGTGTGGACCAGTGCGCGCCGGCACGCGCGCGCGCTTGGCGGCTTCTCCGACTTCCTGAAGCAGCTGGAAGCACGGCCCGTTGTGCCCGCCTAAGAGATGATGTAACCAAGGCGTGCCGATTGTGGAAGAGCGAGATCGGCGTTAGCCCTTGCATGGAAAACCCGCCGAATGGGCGTTGGTCGCCATCGCGGTCTCATGGTCGCGGCATAGCCTTGCAAGCAACCGCGACGGGACATTCCTGTGACTTCCCGCGAGCGACTGCCCGCGATTGAACAATGGCATCACGCGCAACAACACCGACGCGCGGCGCACGGGCGTTCGACCTCATCTGCACGAGACGTGGACGAAGCGTACGCCACCATGCCGAACCCGCAGATCAAGGTGCGACATGGCCAAGCCAACGCTGTTTTTCCTGCATGCCCTCGGGGGCAGCCGGCATGAGTGGAGCGGTGTCGTCGCGCAGCTCGGTGACCAGTTCGACTGTGTTGCCCTGGACATCCCCGGCTTCGGCGATGCGGCGGCGCTGGAGCACTTCGATACGCACGCGCTGGTCGACTGGTTCAGCGCTGCAATCATCGCGCGGCAACCGGCATGCTGGTTCGCGGTCGGGCACAGCATGGGCGGAAAGATCGCCACGTTGACAGCGGCGCGCGCGCGCGATGGCGTGGCAGGCCTGGCCGGGCTGGCGGGCGTGGTGCTCGTTGCCGCATCGCCGCCGGCACCAGAACCCATGGAGGAATCGCGCCGCCGCACCATGCTGGGCTGGTTCGAATCGGGACAGCCCACGCATGCGGAGGCAGCGCAGTTCGTGGATGCCAATTGCGCCTCGACGCTACCAGACGAGCTGAGGGACACAGCGATCAACGACGTCCTGCGCACCGCGCCCAGTGCGTGGAGTGCATGGCTTGCACGCGCCAGTCGCGAAGACTGCACGGCGCAGGCCGCGTGCATCGGCGTGCCGGCGATGATCGTGGCCGGTGGTCAGGATGGCGATCTGGGCGAGGCCGCGCAGCGGCGCTTGAATGCGCCGCACTATGCGCAGGCGCAGCTGGCCGTTGTGGCCGATGCCGCGCACCTGATCCCGTACGAGCAGCCGCAGCAGCTGGCGCGGTTGATCGCGGCGCATGTGGAGCACTGCAGGCCGCACTGCCTGCCCGAGGACTTCATTGCGCTGCTGAATTCCGGGCGCGTCATGCCGCGCATGCGCAAGACGCTGCTCGCACGGCATGCGGGCCCGCCTGCCACGGCCGACGGCGTGTTGAACCAGCGCCAGCTAGAGGTGCTGGCAGCAGTGGTCGCACGCGTGCTGGATGGCGAAGGCGACGCGCGGCAGATTGCGCGGCGCATCGATGTGCAGCTGGCAGAAGGCGCAGGCGATGGCTGGCGGCATGCGGATCTGCCGGCAGATCGCCTGGCAGTACCGCTGGGATTGGAGGTGCTCGATGCGCTGGCCGGCGGCTTTGCCGAACAGGCCGTCGCTGCCCAGGAACGCTGGCTGCAGGAGATTGCGCACGCGGCGACAGGCGACACCTCGGCGCATGGTCTGGATGCCACCCAGCTGGCACACTGGTTCGAGGACGTGCGTGCCAAGGCTGTGCGCATCTGGACCAGTCTTCCCGCCACGATGGCTGCGCTGGGCTACGACGGGTTTGCGGTAGGCCGTGTCGGCACCGAAAGCCTGGGCTACGAAGAGACCGCTGCGGATCGGCACGAACCCTGGCAACTCCACGCCTGCGGGGCCGACCGATGAAGGCTGCTGGCATGCAGGCCGCTGGTACGCAGGCTGCCGGTAAGCAGGATTGTGTCGATGCAGTCGTGATCGGCAGCGGTGCTGGCGGTGGCCCCCTGGCGGCGCGGCTGGCGCAGGCCGGCGTTTCGGTGGTCGTGCTGGAGGCGGGCGCGGCGTTCACGCCGCAGTCCCACATCCCCGACGAATTGACCACCGGCATCTACTGGATGGACGAGCGCCTGAGCGGTGGACAGACACCGACCGCGTTCGGGCCAAATAATTCAGGATCCGGGCTTGGCGGCTCCACGCTGCATTGGGGCGCGTTCTGCCCACGCCCGGACCCGCGCGATCTCACGCTGTTCACCCAGACCGGCCAAGGCGCCGACTGGCCGATCCCGCACCAGGAATTGCTGTCCTACATCCGTCGCGTCGAAGCCTTTATCGGCGTCTCCGGTCCCGCGCATTATCCGTGGGATCCGGAGCGGAGCTACGCGTATCCACCGCCACAACGCAACGCGTCGGCAGTGGCCATGGAGCGCGGCTGCCGCGCACTCGGTATCAGTGCGACCGATGCGCCCGCTGCACTGGTCAGCCGCCCTCACCAACAGCCGCACTGGGGCCTGCGCGCGGCCTGTAACAATTGTGGCGCCTGTCACCAGGGCTGCAGCAACGCGGCCAAGGTCAGTGTCGATACCACCTGGCTTCCGCTCGCCAACGCGCATGGCGCGCAACTGCGCAGCGACAGCCGCGTGGTCGATCTGGAACGCGATGGCCGCGGTGCGCTGACCGCAGTGATCTATCGCCAGCACGGCCAAGAGCATCGCCAGCAATGCAGCAATGTCTTCCTGTGTGCGGGCGGGGTAGAGACGCCGCGCCTGTTGCTCAACCTGGCGTTGGCCAATTCCAGCGGGCAGGTCGGGCGGAATTTCATGGCCCATGTAGCCACCCAGGTGTGGGGCGAATTCGACGCCGACATGCGCATGAACCGGGGATACCCGTCCTCGCTGATGACCGAGGACATGCTGCGCCCGGCCGATGCCGATTTCATCGGCGGCTATCTGGTGCAGAGCCTGGGCGTGCAGCCGGTCACGCTGGCCAACACGCTGGCACGCGGCGCCGGCCTGTGGGGCAGGGAGCTGGTCGCCACCATGCAGCGCTATAACCGTCTGGCCGGTATCGGCATCAATGGCGAATGCCTGCCGCAGGATCGCAACCGGCTGACGCTGTCCGACGAGCAGGACGCATTCGGGCAGCGCAAGGCGCGTATCGATTTCAGCTACGGACCGAACGAGCAGGCCATCGATGCCCACGCGCGCGCCACGCTGCAGGGCATCTGGCGCGCCGCTGGCGCCCGCAACGTCTTCGCAGCCGCGCGCTCGGCGCACACCCTGGGCACCTGCCGGATGGGCACCGATCCCGCGCAGGCCGTGGTCGATCCCGACGGCCGCGCCTTCGATGTGCCGAACCTCTACGTGTGCGACAACTCGATCTTTCCCAGCGCATTGGCGGCCAATCCGGCGCTGACGCAAATGGCGCTCGGGCTGCGTACCGCAGAACGGTTCCTCGCGCGCTAGCGGCGTGCCCGCCGCCACATCCTTCAACCACCAGGAGCTCACCATGGATCTCGGAATCAACCAGCGCATCGCCCTCATCAGCGGCGGCGACTCCGGCATGGGCAAGGAGACCGCGCGCCAGCTGCTCGAAGCAGGCGTCCGCGTGGCGATCACCGATCTTCCCGATGGCACACTCGGCCAAGCGATCGCCGAGTTGTCCAGCCTGGGAGAGATCATCGCCCTCGAAGGCGACGTGACGCGCGAACAGGACGTCACCGCCATCTGGACGCAGGTGCGCGAACAGCTGGGCGAGCCGGACATCTACATCAATGCGGCCGGCGTCACCGGCGCCACCGGCGATTTCCTGGAGGTCAGCGATGCCGGCTGGCTCGAAACGCTGGACATCAACCTGATGGGCGCGGTGCGCATGTGCCGCCAGGCCATTCCCGCCATGCGTCGCAAACAGTGGGGGCGGATCGTGTTGTTCGCCTCCGAAGATGCGGTGCAGCCGTACGTCGATGAACTGGCCTACTGCGCTTCCAAGGCCGGCATCCTCAGCCTGGCCAAGGGGCTATCCAAGGCCTATGGCGGCGACAATGTGTTGGTCAATACGGTGTCGCCTGCCTTCATCGCAACGCCGATGACCGACAAGATGATGCAAAAACGCGCGCAGGAAAAGGGAACCAGCGTCGAAGACGCGATCTCCTCGTTCCTGGACGAGGAGCGTCCCGGCATGGTGCTCAAGCGACGTGGCCGCCCGGAAGAAGTGGCCTCGGTAGTGGCGTTTCTCTGTTCGGAGCGCGCAAGCTTCATCAACGGGGCCGGCGTGCGCGTGGATTCGGGTTCGGTGTTTACCATCGCTGGCTGAGCCGGGCGGTGCCTCCACGGTGGAGCCGCATGTCAGCACATCAACGACCGATAGTTGCAGGTGTTGTCGGCACCGATCCGTGACCACATCAAACAGCGATGCCGAGATTGAATCTTCCTGCGGACGGTAACGCGACGGCGCGGTGTCGCGGGCAGATGCCATCGAGCAGGGCGGTTAGTCGGCAACGGTTGTGGCGGGACTCACTGGCCCGGTTCCACTGTTCATCCCGCAGTGCCGCAGCATCCGCCGGATGGCAAGATCCATGTCGCCAGATCGCCAGGCTGCTCCGGCACATTGCAGCGAACGCCTGCTCGGCAGGCGATTGCTGCAGCCCCGAACCGGCGGTGCTTACTTCAGATGTTCGCGCAACCCATCGCCAGCCTGGTGGATGGCATTGCATACCGCGGGGACCTCGCGCAAGGCGTTGAGCAGGCCGTAATCATGAATCAGCCCCTTGTAGCGCGTCACGGTCACTTCCACGCCGGCTGGTCCAGCTTGCGGCCGAAGGCCTCGCCTTCGTCGCGCAGCACGTCCAGTTCGGCGGTCTGGATCAACGTTGGCGGCAGGCCGGCAAGTTGCATCGAGCTCGCGCGCGGCGTCAAACAGGCGTGTTTAATCTTGCAAGCTCTGCATTGACGTCGATGGTCTGGTTCGGTTGCAAGGTGCCGAAATTCAGTGAAACGCTTTTCTCGAACACCAGGCAAAGCGTCGAGCCACCGTAGTTGAAGTAGCCCAGCTCATCGCCCTTGCTGACGTGCTGGCCATCGGCAGCAGTCTGCGTCAGTGAGGAGATTTCCGTGATGCCGATCGGCATCACGAAGACGGTGCCCAGGCGTGCATCGTCGGCAGCAATGGAGACAATGCCTCGATTGTTGACTGCCGATCCATAGACTTGCGATGTCACACCTGCGTCCGGATCGAAGCCGCTGTCTTCGTTTTCGCTGAAAAGCAGTCCGTCGACATTCTTGTAAGTGACCACGCCATCTACCGGCGCGTGCCAGCGGTGGTAGTCCGCTCCACTCAAGAAGATCTGCACCACCGTGCCTCCTACAAAGCGCTGCAGCAGCGCTGCATCAGGGTTGCCGAGCATGTCTTGCAGGGAGTAGCTCTGTTCCTTGATCCAGAACACGGTGCTCTGTTGCACGTTGGTTGCGATGCGATACACCGTGCCGTCGTTGGGCGAGGTGATGATGCTGGCGTCGCCTTGTCCAGCCAGCGGGCGACAACTGGCCTGGATTTCGCGATGAAAAAAGTCATTGTAGGACTGAAAGCCGCCGTGTTCTGCGTCCCAATCAATCAAGAAATCGGCAAGCTTGAATTCGGCGATGGCAGCCGTGCCCAGCCAGCCGACATTGGGATCTCGGTTGAGCACCCAGCAGCTGGCCTGGCTGTCGAGATACGCCGCCCATGTCTTCAGGATCGCCCTCAGTGCTTCATTGAATGATTCGAGTCGGAACAGGGCTTTGCCTGCGGGCGTGGCCATCATGTCGACAAACAGCGCCGACATCGGGAACAGCACCCGTGCGTTCTTGTCGACGTTGTATTCGGGCGCCGTGGTGCAGATGACATCGAGCTGGGCCAGCATGTCCTGGATGGAGGAAATGTTTTTCGTAAAAGCACTGGTTTGGTCGATAGCCTCGGTGACATACATGCGCACGATGCCGTTGGCGTCGATCAGGTCGGCCAGATCCTGCACCGCCTGGTTGACGTAGCCAGGTCCGTGAGTGCTGTGCAGCCGGCCAGCTTTTTCGCGAATGAGCGCATGCCACGAGGCCAGCCCGCTGCGATCTTCCGGAAGGTATCCGGCCAGCGCGCCGAAGCTGCGGTGATAGTGCGCGTCCAACAACGGTGCGGTAACGCTGGGCATGGCGAATGTCCTTGTCGGAATGTTGAGCAGGTCTACACGTGGGTGGGTTGAGCGGCTGGGGATGGAGATATCAGTTCCAACAAGCTCGATGCCTGCGCAGTAGGCAGCCATAGCGCAAGCAGGGCGTGCAGTTCGCCCGCCGTTCGTCCGGTGCGGCGTGCCGCCGCCTGTGCGCATTCGATGAGCGTGCGCGGACGGCGCGCCGCGTGGCGCAAGGCGAAGAATTGCCAGTCGGTGAGCGATTCGATCCCGACGCGATAGCGGTGACGGCGCACGGTGAGGAAGGTTCTGCCAGCGACAGGGGATTCATTCGGGCTTTCGCCCGACAGCCACCTCCGAAAGCTCTCCAGAGTGTGCGACACGATGGCCAGCCTGGTGGTCGCAGGCAGGCGCACAACGCAGGGCACTCCCATTGCGAGCGTCGCTGCATCCATCCGTGCATCAAGGTCCGCTTCTTCCAGTCCGCGCACGCGGCTGGCCTCGGAGAGTGCCCGCTCGATCCAAGCCAGCTCGAGCGGAAAGCGTTGGCGTTGCTGCCCGGGGCGAGACCGTTGGGAGGCGCGAAGAAAGTGCGGGAGGCCTGCACCCAGCGCATGCAAGGTGGGAGAGCGGGAGGGATGTTCGCTCAAATATGCGCGTGCGAAGAACGCAAACAGTTCCCGGCCAAGCAGGCGCGATAGCGTTGGATAGTCGGATTGCAGGCATTCGATCAGCCTGAGCCAATAGCCATTGGCGTAGATGGCCAGCCTTGCGTGCGGGTCGACACCAGCAGGCGTAGCAACGAGGGCGTGGATATCCAGGCCGTGTCCGGCATGCGCGGTTCTAAGCCCTTCTTTCAGGCCCGCGGCATGTGTGGTTGCCGTCAGCATCCAGCGTTGCACCTCGACAAGCGGAGTTGCGCCCTGATCGCCTGTTGAAGAATCAAGCATCCAGACGCTCCACCTGGGGATGGTGGAGGGGCGTGGACACTGCCTGCTCGGCGGCGACCGGAAGTGCCATCGCCGGCATGCTGCCTTCCATGACCTGGCGCGCCTTGTCCAGCTCGCCCAGGAGCCCGTCGTAGTCAGGCAAGTTGGCGTCCCATTCCAGCAGTGTGGAGACGCCGCCGGTCAGTCGCTGCGCAAGTGCGTACAGCTCCCACACGCGGCCGGGCACGGGGTGGTCGTGCGTGTCGACCAGGCAGTCGCCGTATTGCGTCGGTCCTGCCAAGTGGATTTGCACCAGCTGCCGGTGCGGCAGCGAGCGAAGATACGCCTCTGGGTCGAAGCGATGGTTGTGAGCACTCACATAGACATTGTTGACGTCCAGCAGGATGCCGCAACCGGTGCTTTCGGCCAGCCGAGACAGGAACTCCCACTCCGGCATGGTCGATGTATGAAATTGGACGTAGCTGGATGGGTTTTCCAGCACCAGCGCTCTGCCGAGCACGTCCTGCACCTGCAGAACCCGGTCGCGCACATGAGCGAGCGACTCTGCATTGAAGGGCAGGGGGAGAAGGTCATGGGAGTTGTGCGAACCGAGTCCGGTCCAGCACAGATGATCGGACACCCAGACGGCGTTGATGTCTTCCGCCAGTTGTTTGAGCTTGTGCAGGTAAGCGGTGTCGAGCGGCGTTTCCGAACCGATCGACAAGCTGACGCCATGCATCACGATGGGAACCTCGGCCGCCAGTTTGCTCAACATGGCGCGCTGGTAGCCGGCGTCATCGAGATAGTTCTCGGAAATGATTTCGAACCAATCCACCCGCGCTCCCCCGGCCAGGATGGCCGGGAGATGCTGCGGACGAAGTCCTACACCGAAACCGAGGTTGGGCAAGCCCAGGCGGGGTAGGGGCGTGCGTTCTTGCACCGTGCCCTGGACATGGTGCGACTGCGTCGGACATGCGTGCATTGCCGTGTCGGCCGGTCAGGTGGAAGGCGGCAGGGCGATGCGCAGGTCCGTCGGACTGGGCTTGGTACCGGGCGGCAGTTGGCGGTTGGCCATGACCTTCTCGAATGCCTGCCAGGCGATGTCGTAGACCGAATCGCCCAGAGCGAAGGGTAGTTTCGCTATCGGCGTGGGAGTGTTGTCCGAACCGGTGAAATCGAACAGCTCCATCGTGCCGGCTTTGGGATACAACTGCGAGGCGGAGATGGGCACGGCGCATCCACCCAATCCTGCGCATTTGTTGTCTGCGGGCGCGCTGAAGAAGTCCGGCAGGCCGCAGGTGCCACCTCCCGCAGCAGCACGTGGCGCAGATTGGCCACACCCGCCGCGTCCTCCGATCGACTGCGAGCAGTTGCCACCGCCGCTCACGCCGTGAACAAAGCCGCAGCCTCCCTGGGTGGCGCAGGTGTTGGAGCCCTTGCAGCTGTGATAGATGGCCGGTGCCGCACAGGTCCCGCCGGATGCATCCAGTGCCAGGCCCTGGCAGGCATGTTGCAGGGCGCTGGTAGGCTGCGCCGCCACTCCTTGCCGCAGGGTTGGCGCGCTGCCATACACGGCCCAATACAGCCCCATCCGGTCACCCGAGCCGACCATGGAGGGAAACGGGAAGTCGACAGACAGATCGCCCCAGGATTTGGTCAGCACGGTGGTGATGCCGGCAAGCGAGCCTTGTGCGACATTGTCCAGGCCGACTGGATCGACCAGCTTCAAGTTGTTGAGAGCCGTCGCCACCTCCGATGGCTTGGGGATGTTGGTCGGCGCAGTGGCAGGGTCGAAATCGGCACTGGTGAGCAGCGCCTCGTTCCAGACATTGCCTGGCACTGCATGCCATTGGCTCCACGTTTCCACCTTGCCGACCATACCAAGCAGATGCTCGAAGCGTTCGTAATGATCTTGCCCGCCATTGCTTGATCTCGCGGCCGCATCTGCCGACGGTGCAGGCCCGCCTGTATCGGTGTAGGAAGGATAGTTGTTTGCCAACGCCGCCTCGTCTGGCTGGAACTGCACAAGCACGCTATCGAGAGTCGCCAGCTGAATTCCGGTTTCCAATGCACGCTCGTGGATCATCCCGAGAAATGCGCTGGTAATCTTCCAGTCGATTCCGCCCTCGCCCTGATCGCAGATGGCATACATCATGTAGATCGCCTGCGCGGCGGCCGCCAGCGGATGAGTCTCGGTGATCTGGGTAAGGAGTTGGGGGTATTCCTTTTGGATCTTGCTGGTGACGCCATTGAACAAATCGCGCTGACCTGTGGGGCCTGCAAACACCTTTTCCCACAAGGTCTGGCCGTCTTCGTATTTGAGCGTGATGTATTGGAAGATGCAAAAATACATCCAGCCGATGGTTCCGAATTTCGGCAGGTCCACTTCCGTATTCGTCGCAGTCCAGCCATTGAACGGCACGGTCGGGAAATAGGTTGTTTCAAGCACTGATGGCTTGATCTTGGCGCGTGCGGTGTCGTGGCTTTCCTCGATCACCTTGAAAAGCTCTACTTGCGCCTGTGTCAGTCCTGCAAGGTCGACGGTCAATCCGCTGCCCACTGTGCCGTCTTCCAGGTCTTGCAGGTCGATGATGTGCGGAATGACCGTCTGCGAGGGGCCGTAGCAGATCCAGTTGTAATTGGCGTCTTGCAGTAGCGGGCTATTGAACGTCGGCGTTACCCCGACTGCGCCGCACAGATTGGCGGCCATTTGAAGATGCAGCATCTCGTCGATAAAGACCGAGAACAGCAGGTTGTAGGCGCGTTGCGAAACGGGCGCGCCCGGTGGTGTTGGCTTGGTCGCCATACCTGGCCAGCGGCGGCCCTTATAATAAGAAATGCCATCCGCATTGATCGCGTGTGTGCCTTGGATGGATTTCATCGTGCACATGTACAGCGGTACCGTGAATAGCTCTACGTTGACAGCGGCCTGGACCAAGGCCTGTAGCGCGGCCCTGTCGGCTTCGAGATCGGCAAGCGGTTGTCCGGTGATCTGTCGGGGAGCTTCGGGAATAACTCCCAATGTGGCATGCGGTACGGTCGCGCTCATACAAACCTTCTCCATGGATGTCCTAGCATTCGGCTGGGTGGCGAGATTGCATGCGTATGAAGCGCATCCATCCGTCCTGGTGGCGACGAAAACTGCATCGGTTCGCGCAGTCCTTGCGTCTAGGCACACCTGGAGATCAAGGGCGCTCTTTTGGTTTCTCTTCAGGCCCTCTGCAGATGTAGTAGTAGGTTGCTTCGACGTATATGCCGGGCTCCGAAGCGAGTCAATTGCCCAGTGCGCCTGGAAATGGCAATGCGTGACCAGACCGACTGGGATTTCGTGACCCAGCACATCCGTGGCAACGTGAGCCCTTTGGGCAGGCCATCCTCTTCGGCGGGCACCTGTGCTTTGCCATGCTCGGCATCGGACTGGGTCTCAGCATCGTGTAACACACTACTCGCGACGAGATTCTCCGTCAGAGACAAGAACGCAATGCATCACGAAACAGCGTAGAGCAGGGCGCTCGTCCCCACATAATCTATAAAGCGTCAGCAGGGATCGCGGGGCATCTGCACCCAACCGTTCGATACCCGTGTAAAACGGCGACCTTGTAAGCAGCGCTCGCCGTCTCTCAATGGTCTTGGCGGGTTGTATTCCTCGGCTGTGGGCGCTTCTCGCGGTGCTTGCACGTTCCGTGCAAATGCGCGCTGCATCTGTTGTGTTGCCAGTTTCGATTCTCTCTCAAGTTGTGCCATCGCTTGACTGGTCTCGTACCTGCTGTACAGCCCAACGACGATGCTATGCGCTAGCAGCGCGATGAACCCGCCCACAGCAATCTGCCACCATAGGTCTGATG
The DNA here is from genome assembly GCF_012848175.1 of Xanthomonas campestris pv. badrii. Lineage (NCBI taxonomy): Bacteria > Pseudomonadati > Pseudomonadota > Gammaproteobacteria > Lysobacterales > Lysobacteraceae > Xanthomonas > Xanthomonas campestris. The sequence goes on from NZ_CP051651.1 coordinate 2,059,460, forward strand.
AGTCTGCTTCTCGATACCTGCGTTCCATGCCGCCCCCGATTCTGTGAGCCGGCATTGTAGACCCGGGGTGTAGGCGCATGGCCCCTACGGGCCCAGCCCAGGGGCGTGTGAGTTCCACGTGGTTCCTGACGACGCGGCGATGCCCGATCCTCTGCACAGCTGTTGGGCACCGGGCTCCGACAGGCCGGCGCGGCGGGCGACGGCCCATGTCGCAGGTGTCATTCATGCGGCGAGTTCCGTTTTGCTAGCGGAGCGGTTCGTTAAGCAAGTTTTTGATCTAAAGCCAGATCGAGCAAATTCGCGCCCACGCGGATCTCGGTCCTATTTCGCATAATGTATATTATGTAAAAACCGATTCGGGGCCAGGTCTGGGCCCAGACACTTCACCCAACGACCGCCCCACATACGTCCACGTCGGTGAGCTGTACCAGTTGCAGACATCGATCTCGCGTGCTGCCTGCAGCCACTGCACGCCGTCTTCCAGTGCATCGGCCGCCAGCGTGTATTTGCCGTTGGCCAGATCGCTCTCGAACTGTCGTGCAAATTCGCTCATCGATGGCGCCAGCAGCAACGCGACAGCATGCTCGCTGTCGAGAAAGACAATTTGCCCAGCAGTACCGCCAACCCCTGGAATCAGATCCACACACAGGCAGCAACGGGCAAAATCGGTCCCGATGACAATGCGCTGCCGGCCCGTCGCCATCACCGGCCGAATTCCCTTGTCTGCAAAGCGTGCTGCAACGGGCTCAGTGTTTTGATCGCGCGTCACGGCATCCAGCACTTCATCCACGCTCATCAATGAAAGTGCGCGCGCAAAGTTGGCTGTTGCATCAGGGTCCAGTCCCGCGCTTTCGCGGTACAGCGTGGCCAGGTCCGCGGGCACTGCTTGGCCAAGCGCCGACTCCAGCGCGGCAAGTTGTGCTTCGCTGGCCGGAGGCAACAGCGCGTTGGCGATGTCGGGCGCTACGCGCCGTAACTGTGCGCGAATCCCTTCAAGCATCACGGTGCACCTCGTTCCTTCAATGGCTCACGAGTGTAGCGCGCGTGTATTGGCCGCTGTGTTGGTAAGCGAAGCCGGGCTCAATCAGCGCAGTTATCGCCTTTCATCGAAGCTATTGGCACCAGCCAACCGTTTATTGATTCGGCGGACATGCGGTACACATTAATCGCGTGAATCGGCAGCGAGCGCCCGGGCAACGCTCGTTGCAACTGCCCTGCCCCATGGACGTTGCCCCACCTACGCATCCAGCACCAGTTCCGCATCCGGATATCGGGCGCACATGAAATCGACGAAGGCGCGCACCTTCGGCGCCGCCAGTCGCCTGGAGGTGTGCAGGACCCAAAGTGAAGCCTCCCTGCCCGAGATTGTTCCCCATTGCAGCAACGCGCCGCATGCAAGTTGAGCGCCTGCGATTGATTGTGGAATCAGCGCCACGCCAGCGCCGGCAACGACCGCCTCGCGCACCATCAACAGCGAGGAGAAGCGAAGCTTCGGTATCGGCTCAAGCAGCAGGCGGCCGCCGTCGAGCGACCAGGTGGTCGGCTGGAAATTCGTGGTCACCACAGCGGGCACCTGTATCACTGCGCCAGCGGACGGCATCGCGATGCTTGGTGCTGCCACGACAATCAGCCGATCCTTGGCGAAGCACCTGCCGACCAGGCGGCTATCCGGATCGGGGTTGATCCGGATGGCCGCATCGAACTGCTCTTCGACCAGGTCGACGATGCGGTCTTCGGCCACCACCTCCAGCGTGATCTCCGGATAGGCGGCACAAAACTCGGCACCAAGCCGCCCCATCGCCAGTTGCGAAAACAGGACCGGCGCCGCCACCCGCAACCTGCCGCGCGGCGCGGACAGTCCCTCGCGTGCAGCGGCCATCGCCTCGGCCACTTCGTTCAACGGTGCTTCGGTGCGATCCATCAGCAGTTGCCCGGCTTCGGTCAGCCTGAGTCCGCGTGCGCTGCGCTCCACAAGCCGCACGCCGAGTTGTTCCTCAAGCTCGGCGATATGGCGCGACAACGTCGCCTTCGACCGACCACTGGCACGGCTGGCCTTGCCCAGGCCCTGGCTTGCGGCGACCAGCGAAAAATCGATCAGTGCGTTCAGATCCATGGTGTTTCACATTTGAAACCGGGTGTCTGAATTCTGGGGTATTCGTTTCGTATTCGCAACGGCATAGAGTGTGTTCACCGCAACGCCAACGCGGCGCGCCGGCAACACCCCAGCAGCGCATCCGCGCTGTCCGTCCTTCATCCACAGCAGGAGATTCACCATGAGCATTCTCGTTATCGGTGCCACCGGCACCGTCGGTTCGTTGGTCATCGAAGGCCTGGCCACTGCAGGTGCACAGGTCAGGGCGCTGGTTCGCCAGCCGGGCAAACGCAACTTTCCCAAGGGTGTCACCGAGGTCGTCGCCGACCTGACCGATGTGGGCGCGATGCGCGCGGCACTAGCATCTGTACGCACCCTGTTCCTGTTGAACGCGGTTAGCCCCGACGAAGTGACGCAGGCGTTGATCGCCTTGAATCTGGCCCAGGAAGCCGGGATCGAGCGCATCGTGTATCTGTCGGTGATTCATGCCGACAAGTACACCAACGTGCCCCACTTCACCGGCAAGCACACCGTCGAGCGCATGATCGAAAGCCTGGATATTCCAGCCACGATCCTGCGTCCTGCCTACTTCATGCAGAACGACACCCTGATTCGGCAGACCATCCAGGACTACGGCATCTATCCGATGCCGATCGGCGCAGCAGGTGTGGCCATGATCGATGCACGCGACATCGCAGACATCGCCGTCGCCGAGTTGCTGCGACGCGACCGCGCAACCGATCCACTGCCGCGCCTCACGCTCGATCTGGTGGGCCCGCACGCCATCACGGGTGCGTCTGCGGCGCAGATCTGGAGCGCGGCTCTCGGGCGCGAGATCGTCTACCCCGGCGACGATGTGGCCGCGTTCGAAGCGCAGATGGCGGCACACAGCCCCTCATGGCTGGCCTACGACCTGCGCCTGATGCTGGCCGGCATCCAGGCCATCGGCATGCGGGCGGATGACAACGCTCCGCAGACCCTGGAAGCCATCCTGGGTCGCCCGTTGCGGACCTACGAGCACTTCGTTCGCGAAGCCGTCGCGACAGCGTGAGTGTGGTTTACGCGACACGCGCGGGCGTCCCGCGCGTGTCGCGCCGCGATGATCGCTTCGTTCGGTCCGAACGTTGGAATGCCTGTATCGACGTCGCCTGCCTGCGTTGGCTGGCTAGGTAGCCCAGAGCAGGAGTCAGCAGGTATCAAAGCACTGCGTAAGACAGCAGGCTCAATACCAGTAGATGCCCCACGTAGTAAAAATAGAACGCCCGGCGCGAGCGCGGAACCGGTATGCGCACTTTCGCAAGCAACAGCAATGGCAGCGCCAGCAATCCCCAGGGGGTGTCGTTGACCAAGCACAGCAGCGCCACCGGTAGCACGATCAGCACCAGCGCCAATACGCTCCTGGACAGGCGCCACTGCCATGGGTTGCGCCAGAACACCCAGGCGCACAGGACGATCGCCAGTCCATTCCATCGATAGTCGACCGCCGCTGGCGCCAGGAGCGCGCATAAGGCAAAGAACACCCAGCGGCCGCGCTCGATCGCCAGAATGCACACTGCCGCCAATGCAAAGGACAGCAGAACGTTCAGCGGAAACACGCGCTGAAATGCGATGGCTGCAACCGGCGTGGCGACAAGCCCCCAGACAAACAGCCGCTTCACGGACTTCTCGACATCCGCCTGGGGCTGGGCAAGGTTGTAGGCGAGCACCAGCGCAAACAGCGGAAATGCCACCCGGCCTAGTTCTGTTACGACCGGCACGTATCCAATCGCAAGAACCTTCAGGACGTGATCGCCTGTCATGAAGGAGGCAGCCAGCCACTTCAGGAATTCGCGTCCACCACTGGTCACCGTTGAATCTCGTCTTGTGGGTCGGATGCCCGCTGTTTTCTGCCGGTTGCTCCAGGGAGCAGACGCCAGTTCCCTGGGCGGCGTCGCCGGCATGGGTCACTGAGCCGCAGGATCATTCGCCATCACCGCACCGCTCCGTTGTCTTCCTGCAACTCGCGCTTGAACGGCACATCCGGCGGCGGCCTGGCGGTGGCCGGTTGGTCGTTGAGGTTGGGGTCACTGAGACCGCAGCCGCCACCAAACTGCAGCAGCGACACCACGCAGCTGATCTTTGTCGTGGTGCCCGGAATCGGAATCTCGATCTTCTTCAGTCCGCGGCGCACCCATTCCTGCAACAGCGACTGGTTCGGCATCCAGTATTTGTCCAGCGAGGTCGGCGTGTAGCCATACGGCGGTCGCTTGAGCCAGGTGCCGCCCTGGGCGATCTGGTCGCGGGTCCAGGTGTCGGTCTCGCTGCCCGGCGGCCCACGATCGCCTGCGCCGCTGCCGATATCGCCGCTGCCGGCCACCCGCACACTGCCGTCGCTGTTGAAGACGCCATCGCGTTGGCCGTTCGCACCGCTGCTGTCGCCGCGCCGGTTGCGGTCGGATTTACTCCAGTCGTCGGCATTGGCTGCGACATCCCAGCCGCCGCTACGGTCGGCCGCTTGCGGGCCGGCCTTGCTGCTGGCAGCAGGCGTGGCAGCGGAAGCGGCTGCCGCCTTGTCGGCTTGCGCAGGTGTAGCCGATTTGGCCTGCGCGGTGTGTGGTGCCGAGCTGGCTGGCGAAGGCTGCGCAGCAGGTGGGCTGGCCGTCGCCGACGAGGTCGCCGGCTTGGCCGGTGTCGGTTGCGCTGGCGGCGCTGGCGGCACCGGAGTGGGGTCTGGCACGCTGGGCAGTTCGGTGGCACGCACCGCAACCTCGGGCATGCGCACACTGGGCGCGAGCTCGCGCGGCCGGATCACTGGTGCGCTGAGCTGGGGTTGGTCGGGCACCACGATCTCGCGCTCGCGTACCGCCGGCGCCGGTGCAGCACGCACCGCCACCGTAGGCGCGGGGCGCTGCAGCTCGCGCAGTGCCGGCCGCTCGGTCACGGTCTGGATGTCGCGCTGCCGCACCTCGATCTGCGGTGCCGAAGGCGCCACCGGACGTGGCGCCACGGTGATGCTCGGCGGTGGCGGCACCACGAAGTCGGTCGTGGCAATCGGTGTTTCGGTGACCTGCAACGGCGATTCGATCGTGACCGGCGGCACCTGCACCGTCACTTGCGGCACCTCGGGCGCCACCGGTTCGCTGGCAGCAGCGACCGCTGGTTCGGATGCAGTATCCGTCGCCTGCGCCGTGCTGGCGGACTCGGTGGGTTCGGTTGCCTGCGGCGGCACCGAAGGCGGCGGCGTCGCGTCGGCCGGGTTCCCGCTTGCTGCGCTGGCGTTCTGCGCCGTGGCAGCCACGCCGGCAGCAGGCTGCGCGGCAGCGGCCGGTTCCCCTTGCCCGCCCCCCTGCTCGGCCGCGCCATCGCCGATGAACGTCATCCGCACCCGCGACTCCTCGCCTTGGGTGGTCTCCTCCGGCGCCCAGCGCACGGCGACCACCCAGATCAGCAAGGCGATAAAGCCGATGTGGATCAGCAAGCTGCCCAGCAAGGCGAGCCAGTGCTGCGTGCGCTGATCGCGCGGGCGTGGATCCCAGTGTTGCCACCACAGGCTGCGGAACGCCTGGAATGGCGTCAGCAGCCGCGCAGCGCCAGTGCCATCGGCAGCAGATGGACGCGCCAGCAGCACATCCATCACATGGTCGTCGTTGAATGGCGCCGCTGCATCGCCACGGCTACGCATCCAGATCGCCCAGCCGTATGGCAGCCCGGTGCGCCGATCCAGAATGAGCTTGGCCGGCATGCGCGCGCGCAGTGCCTGCAGCAGATCGGCAGCCGTTGTCACCTGTGGTGCGGAATCAGGCCGCGCTGTCGCGCGGAATGTACGGGGCGTCGCCGGTGGCGTGATCGGTCGCATCGCGCACCGCGGTCACCCCGGGCACGCGCCCCATCAAGGTCTTCTCGATGCCCTGCTTGAGCGTGACATCGGCCATGCCACAGCCATGGCAACCGCCGCCGAAGCGCAGCAGCACCACGCCATCGGCAGAGACTTCCTGCACGGCCACGCGGCCACCGTGCGAGGCGAGCTGCGGGTTGACCTCGTTCTCGACCACCCAGCGCACGCGCTCGACGATCGATGCCGATTCAGCCGGCGCCTCGCCCTTGATCTTGGGCGCCTTGATGGTCAGTTGCTGGTTGCCGGTGGATTGGGTGACGTAGTCGATCTCGGCACAATCCACCCACGGCACGCTGGCGGCGACCACATATAAGGTGAAGCCGTCGCAATCGATCGCCCACTCATCGCCGTTGAGATCTGCCGGCTCTGCGAACTCGAGCCTGGCATCGGCACGCGGGGTCCCCGGGTCCACCGCGCTCAGGCGTACGCCCATGCCGGGCACGCCCTCGCGTTCGATGAGCTTGCGGAAATAGGTCTGGGCTTTGTCGGATATCTGGATCATGCGGGTTATTCTAGCGCTCAATGCGCCCTCGCTCATGGAACACCGTGATCCTGGCGGGGCGCCGTCCGCCCACCCCTGCGAGACCGCCATGACCGATCTGATCCCCCTGGAGCAGGCCCACTGCCTCCCGCGCAAGGGCAGCGACCACAAACTGGGCGAAGCGCGCCTGGCCGAACTGCTGCCGCAGGTGCCCGGCTGGGAGCTGGCCGAGGCCGGTACCGCGATCACGCGGACGTTCCGGTTTGCCGACTATTACCGCACCCTGGCCTTTGTGAATGCGCTGGCCTGGATCGCCCACCGCGAAGACCACCATCCGGACCTGGGCGTGCACTACGACCGGGTCGTGGTGCGCTATTCCACCCACGACGTGGGCGGGTTGAGCGAAAACGACTTCATCTGCGCCGCGAAGGCCGCGCAACTCTACGACCAGGGAGTCACCGCATGAGTATGTCTCGCGCCGCCCTCGCCGGCCTGACCCTGGCGGCCAGCCTGACCAGCTGCGGCAAGCCCTCGCAACCGCCGGCAGCGCCCAGGGTGGCTCCCACCGAACTGGCCGCGCTGAAGACCCCGCCTCCGGAATACGCCCCCGAGCTGGCCTGCGCCGGCGTCGGCGGGACCAGCGTGCTGCGCGTGGTGATCGGAACCGAGGGCAAGCCCACCGATGTATCGGTGACCCAGAGCAGCGGCCAGCCAGTGCTGGACGAGGCAGCGTTGAAGCGCGTGCGCGAATGGCAATTCAAGCCCGCCACGCGCAATGGGCAGGCGGTACCGCAAACCATCCAGGTGCCGGTCGCCTTCAAGCCGCCGGTACCACGGCCGGACGAATGCTTCGCCATTGAAGAGCGGGCCCGGCGCGGCGGTTGAGCACGGCCGCTGCCGGGGCGGCGGGATTCCGATCTGCAAGGCGGGCCGACGTGCCCGCCATTGCATTGCGTGACGACACACACGTCGCCACTCATCGCCGCGACTATCGGCCTCATCGAGGGCCGGCGGCACCACGCGTTCGTCATTGCGGCATTGCCATCCTGCACCGCCGCTGGGCGAGTGCGTGATGCATTTGCCGCAGGACAAGGCTCCTTTCCACGAGGTCGTCCCATCGCATGCTTGAGGTGTCGTCACACAACGTCTGGATCGCGCTCTCCGTCACCCTGGCCGCAGGCCTGGCGACCGGCCTGGGCAGTCTCATGGTGGTGTTCGCCAGGAAGCCGAACCCGCGGCTGCTCGCATTCGGGCTGGCATTTGCCGGCGGCGCGATGGTGTACGTGTCGTTGTCGGAGATCCTCAACAAGTCGATCGCTGCGTTTTCCCACGCCTACAACGACACGCTGGGTTTTACCTTCGGCACGCTGACCTTTCTGGCGGGCATGGTGCTGATCATGGCGATCGACCGCCTGGTGCCCAACCCGCACCAGAGCCTGTCCACCGACGATCCGCAGTTTCGCGACGACAACCGCGCCTACATCCGGCGCGTGGGCCTGATGACCGCGATCGCGATCACTGCGCACAATTTCCCCGAAGGCCTGGCGACCTTCTTCGCCACCCTGGAAAGCCCGGCCGTCGGCATGCCGCTGGCGTTCGCCATCGCCATCCATAACATTCCCGAAGGCATTGCCATCGCGGTACCGGTGTATTTCGCCACCCGCAACAAGTTCTACGCATTCGGCGCCAGCCTGTTGAGCGGTCTGGCCGAACCGATCGGTGCCGGCATCGGCTATCTGGCGCTGGCGGACGTACTGTCCGAAGCGGTGTTCGGCACGGTATTCGGGCTGATCTCCGGGGTGATGGTGTTCCTGGCGCTGGACGAACTGCTGCCAGCCGCCAAGCGCTACGCAAAAGGTCACGAGACCGTGTATGGCCTGGTGTCGGGCATGGGCACGCTCGCCATCAGCCTGGTGTTGTTTCGCTTTGCCGCGCCTTGAGGTGCTTCACCTGACCGCTTTACGGTGATCGCTGATCCAAGCGCGACACCGCGATAGCGGATGCTGCGAGTCGGCCAGCATTGCACTGATTGCCAACCCTGATGACAACAGTCAGATGTGGGTGACGGAGGGCTCGGCGGCGTGACGATATCGATCGGGCATGGTTGGGAACATCGATGAGCGGTGCTCCACACGCTCGCGGGTGCCCCCCCACTCCCAGCACCTGCATCACCGATGACCGCATCAATCAGCGCGCTTGGGCCACAAGCGAACGCCACGGAAGCTGCCAGGTCCTCCGCACATTGCAAGCTGGTACGAGCAGCCTCCCCAGCTAATTCGAACGCACTTTCAACGCGCTTTTAATAAGCGGGCGATGCGGCGCGTCGGTTCGCCGACGATTGACCGCCTGCATGCTTAACGCGGCTGCGCGCGTATGCCACACCACCGATCCAGCAAGCTTCCAGACATTCAACGCGGCGCATGGTACGCGCGTCATCCACGCGCACTGAGCGAGGTGCCGTATGCAACGCACACAGTCCTGGGAACGCCTGGCTTGGGCGCTCGCCATCGCATCCACCGGCGCCATGGTGCTTGGCGGCTGCCAGCGTCACCCACCCTCGCAGACGGCAGCGCCGCCCTCCGATCCATCGCCTCCAGTTGCCGCAGCACCTGCGTATACGCCGCCAACTGCCGACCAGCTCTACCAGCTGGTCGCTCCAATCGCCCTGTTTCCCGACAAGCTGCTGGCGCAGACGCTGGCGGCCTCGGTGTACCCGGATCAAATCATCGCCGCACAGGACTGGTTGCGCAGTCATGGCAGCCTGAGCGCCAGCGACCGCGCGCAGGCCACCGTCTCGCAATCCTGGGACCCCAGCATCAAGGCGCTGACCGCCTTTCCGGACGTTGTGGACCAGCTTGCCGGCAATCTCGACTGGACACGGGCGCTGGGCGATGCCTACGCGCACGATCCCAATGACGTGCTCAACGCGGTGCAGATCATGCGCCAGCGCGCGCAGGCCAGTGGTCACCTGCGCAGTACGCCGCAACAGCAGGTGCAGGTGGCGCGGCATGTGGTGGTCACGCCGATCCTAGACGCGGGCCGCGTGCCGCCACCCACGCAAGTGATCACCATCGAACCGGCGCAACCGGACGTGGTCTACGTGCCGCGCTACGACCCAGGCGTGGTCTACGGCACACCGGTCTATGTGGAACGCACCTATCGCTATCACCCGGTGCGTTGGTATGACCACAGCGACGTGGTGACTACCGGCGTGGTGTCCTTCGGCGTCGGCATCCTGGTCGGCATTGCGCTGGAACACCATCATGGCTGGTTTGGTTGGGCAACCCCGGCGCCCGCATGGCATCGCTGGGGCTGGAACAGCTGGGGCGTGGACTGGAATGCGCCGCCTGCAGCGCCGCATTACGTGGTCTACCAGCAGCATGTCTACGCGCCGCGCACCACCATCATCAACAACCGCACTAGCTATATCGATGCCCGCTCTTATGTGCATCAGGACCAACGTCGCTGGTCGAACAGCGCGCTGCCGTCTGCGCCTGGTGCGGCAGTGGTGCTCGCACCAGTCCCGGGGTCGCACATGGCTGCGCCGGTCACGCTGCCGGCAATCGCGCAATCCTTGCCGGCTGCGCGACGTCCCGGCGCATTTGCATCTGCGCCAAGCGACACACATCGCACGCCCGACTACGCGCATCTGTCTGCGCCGCGCTTCAATGCACAGATGTTGCAGCCAGGCCGCCCGGTGGCCACGCATGCGCCCTCCCCGCTCCCAGCCACTCTGCCACCAGCTCAGGTGGCGCCGCACGGGCAGAATGCCCCTGCCCCGATGGTCGCTTCAGCCGATCATCCGGACACCCGACACCTGGACGCCCGGACGACTGCATTGCAGAGCACGCGGCGCCAGCGTTCGGCGATGCCTCAGCCGCCACGCTCCTCGCAGACGGCGCCCCCAAGCCTGACAGCCATCGAACCTGCGCCGCGCACTACGCTGCCACCGCGCGAGGCCTTCGCCAACCAGCAACCGCGTGGGGCCAGACAGCCGGAACCGGAGGCGTCGCAGCTGCGCAATGCCCCCGTGCGTGGACAATCAATCGCTGTGCCTCAGCAACATGCCGCGTTCGTGGAACCGCAACGTGTCGAGCATGGGCTGCAGCCATCGCGACCGGTTCAACATCAGGTGGTGCAGGCGCCACCGCAGCAGCATCCGCAGCGGGTGGCGTCGTTTACCGCACCGCACCAGGCCCCTGCCCGGCCAGCCGAAACGCATGCTCAGCGCCCGCATTCGCAACCGTCGCAGCATCACGACCATCGCCGCGACAGCTGAAGAACATCTCATGGATCGGTCAGAAGCGTACCCGCAGCGCGTGTAAGCGCAAGCACCGCGGCAGCATGACGATCGCTCCGATAGCCGAGGCACAGCGTTGAACCGAGGATCGTCAGCAGGTGGGCATGGAGCTTCTTGTTAGAAGCCCCTCGCTACGTGGCCCAGCAAGGGAGTCAAGATCCAGTGCGCAGCACCACCTTATAAGTCATCTCCGGACCCAAAGCGCGGGCGCGCGCAGCGCCCGGGTCAGCGCCCCAGCCGATCCAGCGCTTCGGCCAGCTCCGGCGCCAGCGGCGCGCTGAGCACGTAAGGGGTCTTGCCAGCGTCGAGCGCGAACTCCAGCGATGCGGCGTGCAGAAACAACCGCTTCAGGCCAAGCTGGTCGCGCAGGCGCTTGTTGACCTCGGTTTCGCCATATTTGTCGTCGCCGGCCACCGGGTGGCCCAGATGCTGGGCATGCACGCGGATCTGGTGGGTACGACCGGTCTCGATGCGGACCTCGCAATATGAATGCCCCCCGCGCCGCTCCAGCAACTTGAAGTGGCTCAGCGAGGGCTTGCCGATCGCATTCACCTGCACGTGCCGCTCGCCACCCTGGCGCAGGCCGATATGCAGGGACGCATCGACCGTCATTACCCCATCGGGCATGCGCCCGACCAGCAGGGTCAGGTAGCGCTTGGTGATGCCGCGCCCGTCGACACGGTCGTCCTCGCGCATCAGCGCCTGCAGTTCGGTCAATGCCGAGCGCTTCTTGGCCACGATCAGCAGGCCGGAGGTATCGCGATCCAGCCGGTGCACCAGCTCCAGGCTCTGGTTCGGGCGGAGCGCTCGCAAGGTTTCGATCGCGCCGAAACTGATCCCGCTGCCGCCATGGCTGGCCACACCGGAGGGCTTGTTCAGCGCCAGCAGACGGGCGTCCTCGAACACGATCGCCGCCTCCAGCCGGGCCAGGAATGCGGGCGGCGGCGCGGCCTTGGCGCCCTCCTCGCCCATGCGCACGGGTGGAATCCGGACTTCCTCGCCGCCCTCGAGCTTGCGCTCGGCCTTGGCCCGCCCGCCGTTCACGCGCACCTGGCCGCTGCGCACCAACTTGTAGATCAGGCTGCGCGGCGCGCCCTTGAGCTGGCCGAGCAGGAAATTGTCCAGCCGCTGTCCGGCACGGTCCTCCGGAACTTTGAGAATGCGCACGCCCACACGGTCGGCGGGTGGCTTGGGGGGCTGGGGGTCGGTCATCCGGCTGTTTATTCTGTTACACTCGGCGAGCGAGATAAGGGTTTGATTTCGTTGGAAGTTGATTGGCCAGAAGCCTGACTTCCGATGATTCCGGCACAGTGCGCGACCACCGCCCCCGGGGCGGCCATGTTAGCGGCTCACCGGCCTGCCCGGCCATCGCCTGCGGTCTTTGGCCGTTGCGTTGAACATGTCCCGTGCGCGGCCCCGGTATCGTCCGGACGCAGCGCCGGCCCTGAAACACCTAAAAACTTTAAAAGAAGCGCTCCCGCGGCCTGCCGTGGTGTTGCAGCGCTGGAAACCCTAGCCAGGCCTGTCCGCGCGTTGCGCGAAAGGCCGGCGACCTGTTCCAGAGGCGAAACGTCACGGCGTTCCGCGCGGTAGAGCGCGCGAGGAACGCAACAATGAAGCGAATGCTGATCAACGCAACGCAGGCCGAAGAGCTGCGCGTGGCGATTGTGGACGGCCAGACCCTGTACGACATCGACATCGAACAGCCGTCCAAGGAACAAAAGAAGTCCAACATCTACAAGGGCCGTATCACCCGGCTCGAGCCCTCCCTCGAGGCGGCGTTCGTGGACTATGGCGCCGAGCGCCATGGCTTCCTGCCGCTGAAGGAAATCTCCCGCGATTATTTCCAGGCCGGCGTCGACCACAACAAGTCGACCATTCGCGAGCTGCTGCGCGAAGGCCAGGAAATCGTCGTGCAGGTCGACAAGGAAGAGCGCGGCAACAAGGGCGCGGCCCTGACCACGTTCATCTCGCTGGCCGGCCGCTACATGGTGCTGATGCCCAATTCGCCGAGCGCCGGTGGCGTCTCGCGCCGGATCGAAGGCGAAGACCGCGCCGCGCTGAAGGAAGCGCTGGACAAGCTCGATATCCCCGACGACATGGGCGTGATCATCCGCACCGCCGGTGTCGGCCGTGACGCCGAAGAACTGCAGTGGGATCTGGATTACCTGCTGCAGACCTGGAAGGCGATCGCCGAGGCTGCACTGAGCAAGCCGGCGGCGTTCCTGATCTACCAGGAATCGCGCCTGATCATCCGCGCCCTGCGCGACTACCTGCGCGCCGACGTTGGCGAAATCCTGGTCGATACGCCGGAACTGTACGCCGACGCCCAGGAGTTCATGAAGCAGGTGATGCCGCAGAGCCTGCGCAAGCTCAAGCACTACACCGACGACATCCCGCTGTTCAACCGCTTCCAGATCGAATCGCAGATCGAAGGCGCCTATGAGCGCAACGTGCGCCTGCCCTCGGGCGGCTCGATCGTGGTGGACCAGACCGAAGCGCTGACCGCCGTCGACGTGAACTCCTCGCGCGCCACCAAGGGCAGCGATATCGAAGAAACCGCGTTCCAGACCAATCTGGAAGCGGCCGAAGAAGTCGCACGCCAGTTGCGCCTGCGCGACCTGGGTGGCCTGGTGGTCATCGACTTCATCGACATGGCCTCGTCCAAGCACCAGCGCGAAGTCGAAAACAGGCTGCAGAACGCGCTCAAGTACGACCGTGCGCGCGTGCAGCTGGGGCGCATCTCGCGCTTCGGCCTGATGGAAATGAGCCGCCAGCGACTGCGTCCGAGCCTGGGTGAATCCAGCCAGATCGTGTGCCCGCGTTGCGATGGCCATGGCCGCATGCGCAGCGTCGAATCGCTGTCGCTGTCGATCATCCGCGTGGCCGAAGAGCACGCGATGAAGGAGAACACCGGGCAGGTGCTGGTGCAGGCCCCGGTGGAAATCGCCAACTACCTGCTCAACGAAAAGCGCAGCGCACTGCGTGAGATCGAGCAGCGCCACGAATCGCCGATCATCATCGTGGCCGACGAGCAACTGCATACCCCGCACTACGAAGTCACGCGCCTGCGCGAGAACGAACTGGGCGAAGACAGCGGCAAGCCGAGCTACCAGCGCGGCACCCCGCGCAAGTTGCCGGTGCATGCGCTGACCAAGGCGCAGTTGAACATCCCGGCCGCCCCGGCGGTGACTTCGATCAAGCCTAGCCAGCCCGCTCCGGTGCGCGAAGAGGCCCCTGCCCCGGTTGCGCCTGTCGCGGCGCCGGCGCCGGTGGTGACCGTGCCCATTCCGGCACCGGTCACCGGCGTGGTGGGCTGGCTGAAGCGGATCTTCGGCGGCGTCGAGCCCGTTGCCCCGGCCCCGGAGTCGGCCCCGCGTCCGCGCCAGAACGATGCCGGCCGCAACAATCGTAACGAGCGCGGCGAGCGTGGCGGTCAACGCCGCGACGGGCGCGATGCCCGTCATGGCGGCCAGAGCCGCGGCAATGGCGGTAATGGCAACGGCAACGCTGCCAACAAGGAGCGTCGCGACGAGCGCCGCCAGCCGGCCAGCGGCCAGGGTGCGCAGAACGGCTCCCAGGCACAGCAGCAGGTGCAGGTGCCCAAGCCGCCGCGCAATGAAGCGCAGGCACCGAAGCAGCAGCAACCGCAGCAGCCCCAGCAGCAGAAGCCCAAGCCGCAGAATCAGACCCCGCGCCCGCCGCGTGCGCCTGCACAGCAGGACGGCGCGCCGTCCGAGCGTCAGCCGCGTCCGGCACGCCAGGATGAGGCGACGGCTGCAGCGCAGACCACCACCGCGACTGCCGCAACGGCAACGACGTCGAGCGTGGTGTCTGCCATCGCCGAAGCCGCTGCACCGGTCAACACCCAGAGCAATGCCAACGATGCGACCCCGGCGCATCCGGTCGAGGTCGTGGTGAGCGAAACCACTGGCGACCGCGGCACCGACGCGAATGCGGCTGCGCCGGCCCAGGAGGCCTCGGGCGACGATGCGGCCAATGGCGAAGGCGGAAGCCGTCGTCGTCGCGGCCGTCGCGGCGGACGCCGTCGTCGTCGTGGCGCCGGTGCCAATGGTGAGGGCGGCAGCAGCGTCGATGGCTTGGAAGCCGACGATCTGGACGGCGATGCCGACACCGATCTCGACGCTGATGGCGAAGGGGACGATGCCGGTTCCCAGGCTCACGCCTCGGCCGCGCCGCGTGCCGGCCAGCCGGAGTTCGACTTCGACGACGACGCGCCGGCAGCTGCCGTGCGCAAGCCCGAAGCCGCCACGCAGGCAGCTGCCAAGCCGCGCCCGGTTCCCAAGGAACGTGCAGAGCCGCAAGGCGGCAGCGAGACGGCCTCGACCACCGCGCCGGTTTCCAATGCCGTGCCGTCGTCGCAGCCCTCGGCAGCGGCGCCGGTGGCCGCAGCGGATGCCACTCGCGTCCGCCCTGCGGCGCCGGCTGTTGCCGCCGAGGCACCTGCCAAGCCTGCCGCGGCCGCGACGCCGTCGACGGCTGCTGGTGCAGACGTTGCCGCAACGCAATCGGTAGAACAGCGCCCGGCTCCGGTCGCCCCGCAGGTTTCCGCTGCGCCGGCACCGGTGACTGCTCCAGCACCTGTCGCGGCGACCGCCACCCAGGCATCCCCTGCGGTACCTGCGACGACTCCTGGGACTGCGGCCGCCGCATCGGCTCCAGCTACTGCGCCTGCGGCACCGGCACCGGCACCGACTGCTGTAATGCCGGTAGCAGCAGAGGCTGAGGCCGGCTCTCAACGCCAGCCCTCCGCATCGGCCAATGCCGCTGCGCCCGTGGCCGACAAGGCCGCTGCACCGGAAGCCGACCAGCAGGAGCACGCTGCTTCGGCAGGCGCTGCAACGCCTGTAGTGCAATCGGCGCCGGTGCAAGCCACCGCCGTGAAGCCTGTTGCCGATCTGCCTGCGGCGGCAACGCCAACGGCGCAGGCGGCAGTGGTCACGGTCAACGCGCCGCACGGTGCGCCGTCTGCTCCGCAGGCACCGTCGGCCGAGGTCGCTGTCACTTCCACTGCCGCGGTCGTGCCGACCAGCTCCACGGCAGAGGCCGCACCGGTGCGCAAGCCCTATGCTCCGGTGCAGACCACCCTGCTCGATGCGCTGAGCCCCAACGATGCTGTAAACCCCGCATCGCCGGTCAGCGAAGCGCAGACAACTCCTGCCGCAACGCAGGAGACTGCGGCAGACAAACCCAGGCCGACGGTAACCGTGTCCGAGCCAGCAAAGCCGGTTGCCCAATCGCCCGACGCCGATGAGGCGAAGGATGACGACAGCAACAAGCCGCGTGGCGATCACTGATCCTCACCTGATCGATCGGGCTGGCCTGTGCGCTAATGGCCCATTGTCAGCATGAAAACAGCGGCTTTCGGGCCGCTGTTTTTTTATGCGCGCCCAGGCGGGTGCACTGCACATGCAGCAGCGGATACCCCGATACGGTTTCAGTCGCTGCGTTCTCTGGGCAGTACGCTGACGGCAAGTTCGCGCGGGATGATGAGAGAACCGTTCGTGCGTTAGGCCGTGACAAGGGCTGAAGCTTGCTGGCGCCTTCCGGCCACTCCCGCGGCAAGACGCTTTGCACGTCGCGTGCGTGATCACGCGCATCGCCACGACTGCACATCTGCATCCGACGCGCATCGTTATCATCCGGCAGCAGACACCTCGCCCTCCAGATGTGGGGAGTCCAAACGGAGAACAGCGATGATGCGACGTCTTCAGACAGCGGAATTTTCCATCGAAGCCAATCCGATCTTCGACAACACACGCGTGTTCGGCGGCTCGATCAGTCTCAGACACGCGCAGCAGACCACGTTCTCGCCGCAGATCAGTGTGTGGACGGCCGCTGCCGAGCGCAAGCTGTCGGCAAAGACCTGGCTGACCAGATTGACGCGCGACGACGACCCGGTGATCGAGCGCAGGCCAGTGACCTTTGCCGGAATGCCCGGCGAGATCATCACCCTCAAGGGTCGCCTCGAAGATTGGGAGACGAAGGACGTGCGCGATTGGTATCGGTTGCGCGCGGTGCTGGTCGCACCCGATGGCCGCACCTGGTATCACGCCACCGCGATGACGAGTGAGAGCGATCGTGCAGCAATCGAAGCAGACTTCCTGCGCTTGCTCGGTTCCATCCAGGTGAAGCTGGAGGGCGCCGCGGCCAGCCAGGAGCAAGCCGCAAGCGACGCCGAACAGGCGGCAGTGCTGTCTGGAATCAAGCATGCAATCGACACCGCCGCGCAAGCCCAACAGGCACGCGAGAAAGCGGTGACACGCGCCGCTGATGCGACGCGGCTCCATGCGCCGGTTGCCGATGTCCAGACGCGCTTCGATGCAGCCATTGCCATGCTCGGCCTGGATGGCAAGCGCGAGATCCTGCACGGGATCGTATTGCCATCTGTGTCCCTCACCGAGCGCGGCATTGCACAGACCAACAGGATCGGTATCAGCCGGATCGGAGGCGGCCCGGATCTCGCCGCGGGGCAGGACTGGCCACGCGATGCCAGCGGTTTGTATTTGAACTTTCTGGCGCAGGTCGACCTGTCCGAATTGCCGGAGCGCGCCGAAGCCCTGCCGCAGGCCGGGCTACTGGCATTTTTCACTGGATCGGACTATTCCGATTGGCGTGTCGTGTTCACTCCACCGAGCACCGCGCTGGTGGCGCACGCCCTCCCCGACGACGCGATCGACACCACCGAAGCGGCAACGCGCATGGTCGCCTGGGACGGTGAGCAGCAGCGCTTCGTTGCCAACGGCACGAATGTGGACGGATTGTCGGTCGAAACCGACGAACACGGACGCCTGCACTTCCAGCGTGACGGTCAGGCGGTGATGGTCTTCGCCTCCGACTATGACATCAGCCGATCGGCACAGGCATTGCGGCTGGAACGATCGCTCAGTGTGCCCCTGCATTTGGCCGATAGCGGCGATCCACACATCGATGCGGATGCGGGAATGGAGGATCTATCCGATTTCGCGCTGGCGCTGGCGGAAAGCTTCCGGGTCGGTGATGGGCCACAGCATCAGATGTTCGGGGTGTGCGGCTTGCGCGAATGGCGCAGCATCCAGGCGCTGGCCGCTGAGCATGCGGCCAGGCAAGGCTGGACCGACATCGCTGCACCCGATGGTTGGTTCGTCCTGCTCAAGCTGGCCTCTGGCGGCGGCGCCGACTTCAGCTTTTCCGACCATGGCGACTACCTCTTCCTGGCCCATCGCCAGGACGCCGCGAAGGGCGATTTTTCGCGCGTCTATGCGTTGGTGGAATCCAGCTGACACCGCAGGCGGGACACGAGCGCACTGGGGAAAGAGGCACTGAGCATGCTTCAACTGATATCCCGGCGCGCTACGGGCAGCACGCGGCACGCAAGGTGTGGGCCTACAGGACCCTGGAAGGATCGGTCAGGCCGTACTGGTTCGCCAGGCGCGCCAGCGCGATGTTGTCCTGGATGCCGACCTTCTCGAACAGGCGCGCCTTGTGCGTATTGATGGTCTTGGCGCTGAGATTCAGGCGCTTGGCGATGTCTTCCTGGCGCAAGCCCTGGGTCAGCAGCAAGGCGACCTCCAGTTCGCGCGGCGACAACGCGTCGAATGGCGAGCCGCCACCTTCCAGATTGGACAGCGCCAGATTCTGCGCGATCGTATTGCCCAGATAACGCCGTCCCAACGCAACTTCGCGCACCGCACGCAGCAGCTCATGCGCGTCGCCGCCCTTGCCCACATAGCCGGACGCACCAGCTTCGAGCAGCCGCTTGGGAAGCGGGCCATCTTCCAGCACCGACACGATGATGACGCGCGTGCCGTAGTCGCCCTTGACGATGCGCTCGGTGATTTCCAGGCCGCTGACACCGGGCAGATGCAGATCGCACAACACGATATCGGGCTTGAGCTGTCGAATCTGCGGCAGCGCCGCTTCGCCGCTGTCTGCCTCGCCCACCACATCGACGTCCACTTCCTTGGACAGGATCATCTTCATGCCGGTACGCACGAGTGCATGATCGTCGATCAGAAAAACTCTGATGGTCATCCTTGTTGTCCTCGCTGTGCGGCTGGCTGATGCAGCCTAGCTCCGTGAATAATTCAGGGCAAGCTCGATGCGACGTATTACGCAAGAGTTAGAGCGATAGACGCTCGTTCTGCGGGCAGCGACACGTGTTTGCCTGCGTCGTTGCCGTGTGTTCGCATGATGCAAGCGCCGGCATGCAGGCCGTATCGGGCAACGCAGTCGCGCCCGGTCAGATTTTCACTGGCTCGGTGGTCCGCGCTTCGTCCACCAACGGGCGCAAGTCGGGATCGAGTGCGACACGCTCATCGAATACGAAGCAGCGGCCGTCGTAGCCCTCGCCGCCGACTTCTTCGAAATAGCCCAAGATCCCGCCCTCTAGTTGCAGCACGTTGTCCATGCCATCGGCCTGCATCCAGACAGCGGCCTTTTCGCAACGGATGCCACCTGTGCAGAAGCTCACCACCGTGGCGTCGGCCAATGCAGCGCGGTGCGACTCCAGCGCTGCAGGCAGGTCGGTAAACTTGTCGATCGGCAGGGTCAATGCGCCACGAAAGGTGCCGTAGGCCACTTCCTGCGCATTGCGCGTATCCAGCAGTACCAGCGGGCGCCCCCGGTCGTCCTGCCCGTTGCGCAGCCACTGCTGCAGCACCGCAGGCGTCACCGCAGGCGCGCGACCCTGCAGCGGCGAGGCATCGTCGCGGCGGAAGCTGATGATCTCCGGCTTCACCTTGACCTTGAGCCGTGCGAACGGCTGCTGCGCGCTCTGGCTGTACTTGATGCGCATCTGCGCAAAGCGCGGGTCGGCCTGCAGCCATTGATAGAACGCCTGCACCTGGTCGGCTTCGCCCGCCAGAAACAGGTTGATGCCCTCCTCCGCGATCAGCACAGACCCCTTCAGTTCCTGCTGTTGCGCCTGCGCCAGCACGCTGTCGGCCAGCAGCTGCGGGCCGTGAATGGGAACGAATCGATAAGCCGCGGTGTTGGTGATCATCCGACTATTTTAAAGCGCCTGCCCCCGGGGAGCGAGCGCTTGCCAGTCGGCTGCCCGATCAGACCTGATTGCGCCTGCTGCTGCATGCCATTGCGCACCCGCATGCGAGACGCTGCGAGTGACTCGCGCACTGACGCTACAGCTGGCGGCGGTCAGCCGCGCAGCAGCAGGAACGGCAGCAACACCAGGGATGCGACGATCAGCATGCCCAGCAACGTGGCGATCACGAACACCGGGCGCTTGCGCAACAATGCACCGAAGGTTTCTGCAGTGCCCGCGGCAATGGCTTCCTGGCGCTGTGCACGGGCAATCGCGCCGCGATGGGCCTGATAGGCATCCAGCAGCGCCTTCGCACGCGGATAGTCGGCGTCTTCACTGAGCCAGATGCCACCTGCAGAAATGCCCCAGTTGCTGGGCCGGGTTTCATAGACCTGCACGAGATGCTCGCGCAGCAACGCCCGCACCTCGTCGGCTTCGTCATCGGGAACATTGCGCAGGTTGAGCAGCAGCTTGGCCATGGGGCGATGATAACGGGAGCCAGGTGCGATAATGGCCGTCTTCCTTCGTGGACATGCCCATGCGCCTTACGCTGACGCTCTGTGCCGCCCTGCTGCTTGCCAGCTGTGCGCCCGCCCTGCCGCCCTCCGGTGGCACCATCGCCAGCTTCGAGCGGATCGACCGCACTACCGGTACCGGCGCGGAAGCTACGCCCGGTTCCCTGGTGACGGTGCATTACACCGGCTGGCTCTACGACGAAAAAGCCCCCGACAGACACGGCAAGAAGTTCGATAGCTCGCTGGATCGCGCCGAACCGTTCCAGTTCGTGCTGGGTGGCCGCCAGGTGATTCGCGGTTGGGACGATGGCGTGGCCGGTATGCGCGTAGGCGGCAAGCGCACCTTGATGATCCCGCCGGACTACGGCTACGGCGACAACGGCGCAGGCGGCGTGATTCCGCCGGGCGCTTCGCTGGTGTTCGATGTGGAATTGCTCGGCGTGCAGCCGCGCTGAGTGCGACAGTGATGATGGATGCGAGCAGACCGCGGCTGGCGGTCATTGGCGGCGGGCCTGCAGGATTGATGGCGGCCGAAGTGGCGTGCGCTGCCGGGATCGCGGTGGATCTGTACGAGGCGAAAGGCTCGGTGGGGCGTAAATTCCTGATCGCCGGCAAGGGTGGGCTCAATCTCACCCACTCCGATCCGATGCCACTGTTCGCCCAGCGCTACCGTGAGCGCACGCCAGCGGTGGCGGCGTGGCTGCAGGAGTTCGATGCCGACGCATTGCGTGCCTGGGCGCGCGAGCTGGGCGTGGAGACCTATGTCGGCAGCTCCGGGCGGGTGTTTCCGATCGATCGCAAGGCCGCGCCCTTGCTGCGCGGCTGGGTACGCCGGCTCAAGGACCAGGGCGTCACCTTTCATGTGCAGCATCGCTGGCTGGGATGGCGCGCTGACGGTGCGCTGCGATTTTCCACACCCGCCGGCACTCTCGATCGCCAGGCAGATGCAACGGTGCTGGCGCTGGGTGGCGGCAGTTGGCCGCAGCTTGGCTCCGATGGCGCCTGGCAGGCCCCGCTGCAGCAGCACGGCATCGCCGTGCGCCCTTTGGTGCCGGCCAACTGCGGCTTCGATCTCGACTGGAGTGCGCATTTCTCGCAACGGCATGCCGGCGCACCGCTCAAACCGGTGGTCGCGCATTGGCGCGACAGCACGGGCGTGCAGCACGCGCTGCAGGGCGAATGCGTGATCACTGAAACCGGGATCGAGGGCAGCCTGATCTATGCCATCGCGGCCGAGCTGCGTACGCAGATCGATGCGTATGGCGTGGCGGAACTGGCGCTGGATCTGCTGCCCGACCGTTCGCTGGAACGCGTTGACACCGAGTTGGCCAGGCCGCGCAAGGGGCGCAGTTTCAGCGAACATCTGCGCCGCCAGGTCGGTATCGAGGGCGTCAAGGCCGCGCTGGTCTACGAACTGCTGGGCAAACAGGCCGGCGACGATGCGGCGTTGGTCGCACGCACGCTCAAGCACTTGCCGCTGCGCCTGCTGCGGCCGCGCCCGCTCGCGGAGGCGATCAGCTCGGCCGGTGGCGTGGAACTGGAAGCACTGGACGCGCAGTTGATGGCGCTGGCGCGCCCTGGCGTGTTCTGTGCTGGCGAAATGCTGGACTGGGAAGCCCCGACCGGCGGCTACCTGCTCACCGCCTGCTTCGCCAGCGGGCGTCGCGCTGCGTTCGGTGCGATCGAGTGGCTAAAACAGCAACGTAATCAGATCACAGCCGATCACTGACGGCCACGCGCGGCCACACCGATTTGACGTCGTAGACCACCGCATCCGGCTTGCCCAGTGCAGCAATGCGCTGGGCGTCGTAGTCGCGGTACTGCGCATGCGCCACCGCCAGCACGACCGCGTCGTAGGCGCCCTCCTCCGGGCCTTCGCATAGCTGCACGCCGGCATGCAGCAGCGCCTCTGCCGGGTCGGCCCAGGGATCGCAGGTGTCGACCTGCACGCCGGCCGCCTGCAGCAATTGCACCAGCTCCAGCGCACGGCTGTTGCGCAGGTCCGGGCAGTTTTCCTTGAAGGTGGCGCCCAACACCAGCACCCTCGCCTGCGCGAGCGCAACGCCGCGCATCGCCAGCATGCCGCAGACCCGCTCGGCCACGTGCCGGCCCACACGATTATTGACTTGCCGCGCAGTGTGGATCAGGTCGGGGTGGTAGCCCACGCTTTCGGATTTGTGCATCAGGTAGTACGGGTCCACCCCGATGCAATGCCCGCCGACCAGGCCAGGGCGGAACGGCAGGAAATTCCATTTGGTGCCTGCCGCTTCCAGGACATCGAGCGTGTCGATGCCGAGCTTGTCGAAGATCAACGCCAGCTCGTTGACCAGCGCAATATTGACGTCGCGCTGGATGTTTTCCACCACCTTGGCCGCTTCAGCCACACGCATCGACGACGCGCGCCAGGTGCCGGCAGTGATGATGCTGGTATACAGCGCATCGACCGCATCGGCCGCCTGCGGCGTGGAGCCGGAGGTGATCTTGCGGATATCGCGTAGCCGGCGTTGCCGGTCGCCGGGATTGACCCGCTCCGGACTGTAGCCACAGAAAAAGTCGGTGTTGAACCGCAGGCCGGACACCGCTTCCAGCAACGGCACGCAGACTTCTTCGGTGGTGCCCGGATAGACGGTCGATTCGTAGATGACCAGATCGCCCGGCTTGAGCGCAGCGGCGATCAACGTGGTGGCGCTGCGCAACGGTTCCAGATCCGGCTGTTCGAAACTGTCGATCGGCGTGGGCACGGTGACGATAAAGATGCTGCATGTCGCCAGGTCTTCGGCGGCCGCGCTATAGCGCAGCTGAGTGGCTGCAGCCAGTTCGCCATCGTCCAGTTCCAGCGTGGCATCGTGCCCTTCGCGCAACTGGGCAACCCGCTGCGCATCGATGTCGAACCCCAGGGTGTCGCGCTGCTCGCCGAACGCCACGGCCAGTGGCAGGCCGACATAGCCCAGCCCGATGACGGCGATGCGTGCGTGCTGCGGTTGGACAAGCGTGGTGCCGGACATGCAATTCCTCGGGATCGCGCGATCGGTTGCCGCGCAGCTGTGCGGCGGCAGCATAACGCACGCGGGAATTGAACCGGCAGCGGGCGCGATCTTCGTCTGGAGATTCACAATCGCCGCGCAATCAGGCACGCTATCGCCATGCCCGGGTGGCGAAATTGGTAGACGCAAGGGACTTAAAATCCCTCAGCTGTGAGGCTATGCGGGTTCGACCCCCGCCCCGGGCACACTCCACCGCAGCGCACGCCTGCTGCTGCACCGGATGACGTGAGGCTACCGTCGTCCGATGGCAGGCCGAGTCGCACTTCGCAACACCTCAACGTGATGTGCTTTCACTGCATGCAGCTGTGGCTGCTCCTCTCGTAATTAGGCGTGCCA
Source organism: Xanthomonas campestris pv. badrii (assembly GCF_012848175.1). Taxonomy (NCBI): domain Bacteria; kingdom Pseudomonadati; phylum Pseudomonadota; class Gammaproteobacteria; order Lysobacterales; family Lysobacteraceae; genus Xanthomonas; species Xanthomonas campestris. The sequence continues at coordinate 2,083,145 of NZ_CP051651.1, forward strand.
CAGCGGTCATGCGCTGCGTTGGCGCCCTGTCGCTCGGCGCCCCCCTTTCGCAGTGCTCCGCTTTGCCGATGTCGGCGTCACGCTTGGTGAGTACGCATACTCCACATCAAGAAGCGCCAACTACGTCATCGCTCAAAGTGATTGCCGAAGCGTCTCAACCAAGCGCGTAGCGCGTGCATATCCAGACAAACGAATACAAATAAAAAAAACCCTGGATATCGTCCGATATCCAGGGTTCGAATTTGGAGCGGGAAACGAGACTCGAACTCGCGACCTCAACCTTGGCAAGGTTGCGCTCTACCAACTGAGCTATTCCCGCGTGGAGCGAAATTGTACAGCTTGTCACTTCGTTGCGCTAGTCCTGTCATCGTTGCCGATGCAAAAAACTGCGCATGCGATGTGGAGGCCTGGGCCGGAATTGAACCGGCGTACGCGGATTTGCAGTCCGCTGCATAACCACTCTACCACCAGGCCGAAACATCTAACCCAAGGCATCCTGCCTTGAAACAACGAGACCCCGACACGGGGCCTTGTCTAACGCTGGAGCGGGAAACGAGACTCGAACTCGCGACCTCAACCTTGGCAAGGTTGCGCTCTACCAACTGAGCTATTCCCGCTTGGGAGGCGAAATTCTACAGCGAACAGCATAGGTGTCAACTGTTGCTTTCGATTTTCTTCGGTTTGTTGCTGATCGCCGCTTTTTCGTCGGCGCGCAGGCTTGGCCACGCCGCCTGCAGGTACTGGAATCCCGACCACAGCGTCAGTAGCGCGGCGATTGCCAGCGTCCAGTAGCCCGCACGGAAGATCAGGTTGCCCAGCCAGATTTCGTGCGTCGGCATTTGCCCCGGCGTCACCGAATACAGCAGGCAGAGCAACGCCACCATTTGCGCGGTGGTCTTGACCTTGCCGATCACCGCCACGCGCACCTTGGCACGCTGCCCGATTTCGGCCATCCACTCGCGCAGCGCGGAGACGGCAATCTCGCGGCCGACGATGACTGCCGCCCAGAACGCCATCCACGGCGTTGGATGGCCCTGCACGATCAGGAACAGTGCCACGGCCACCATCAACTTGTCGGCCACCGGGTCCAGGAAGGCGCCGAACGCGGAGTACTGGTGATAGCGGCGTGCCACCCAGCCATCCAGCCAGTCGGTGATGGCGGCCAGCGCGAAGACGCCGGCGGATGCAAAATTCGTCCAGGTGTATGGCAGGTAGAACACCACGACCAACACCGGGATCATCAGGATCCTCAGCAGTGTCAGCCACGTGGGGATGGTCAACTTCATTACGGGTTCGACTCGCCTGGCGCATCGGGAAGCGCCAGCCCGTGCAGGTTAGCGTAGATTCGCGCGGCGAGTGCGGCATTGACCCCATCCACGCGGGCAATCTCGGCTTCGCCAGCGGCCTTGAGACCGACCAGGCCGCCGAAATGCTTGAGCAGGCTGGCCCGGCGCCGCGGCCCGATACCGGGAATATCCTCGAGCTTGCTGGTCATGCGCGCCTTCTGGCGGCGCCCGCGGTGGCCGGTGATCGCAAAGCGGTGCGCTTCGTCACGCACCTGCTGGATGAATTGCAGCGCCGGCGAGGCGGCGCCCGGGCGAAGCTCACGGCCGTCGGCCATGATCAGCGCCTCGTGCCCTGCCCTGCGTTCCTCGCCCTTGGCCACGCCGACCAGCAGCACGTTCTCCACGCCCAGGTCTGCAAGCGCGGCCTGCGCCTGGGCCAGCTGGCCGGCGCCGCCGTCGATCAGCAGGACGTCGGGCAGCACGCCGTTTTCTTCCACCGCGCGGCGGAAGCGCCGTTCGATCGCCTGGCGCATGGCCGCGTAATCGTCGCCCGGGGTGATGCCAGAAATATTGAAGCGCCGGTACTGCCCACGCACCGGGCCGCTGGCGTCGAACACCACGCACGAGGCCACCGTGGCTTCGCCCATGGTGTGGCTGATATCGAAGCATTCCACGCGCTTGACCGGCTCGGCCAGGCCCAGCATTTCGCGCAAGGCTTCGCTGCGCGCGTGTTGCGCGCTCTGGCTGGTGAGTTCGGTCACCAGGGTCAGCTGCGCGTTGCGCGTGGCCAACAGCAGATAGCCGGCACGCTCCCCGCGCACGTTCCACTTCAGCGCCACCTTGTGTTCGGCAGCGGCGCTGAGTGCGGCCTCGATCAGCTCGGCATCGGGAATTTCGCGGTCCAGCAGTATCTCGCGCGGTGGCGAATGTTCGGCGTAATACTGCGACACGAACGCAGCCAGGATTTCGTCGGCACTGTCTTCGCCGTTGGTCTTGGGGAAGAACGAACGCGTGCCCAGGTTGCGGCCATCGCGAAAACTCAGCAACAGTACGCAGGCCTGGCTGGATTGCGTGGCGCAGGCCAGCACGTCCAGATCGGCGGCGCGGCCGTCGACGTACTGGCGGTTCTGCATGCTGCGCAGCGACGACAACAGATCGCGCAGGCGGGCGGCACGCTCGAATTCGAGCGCTTCGCTGGCCTGCTGCATCGACTGCATGATCTCTTCGCCGAGCTGGTCGCTCTTGCCTTCGAGAAACATGGTGGCGCGTCGCACCGACTCTGCATAGTCGGGCGCGGCCACCAGGCCCACGCACGGGCCGCTGCAGCGGCCGATCTGGTACTGCAGGCAGGGCCGCGAGCGATTGCGGAACACGCTGTCTTCGCAGCTGCGCAGCTTGAACAGCTTGTGCATCAGGCTCAGCGTCTCGCGCACGCCGGTCACGCCGGTATAGGGGCCGAAATAGCGCCCCTGCACCGCACGCGGACCACGATGCAATGCAATCCGCGGCCAGTCTTCGCGCGTCAACAACACATACGGGTAGCTCTTGTCGTCGCGCAGCGACACGTTGTAGCGCGGCGACAGGGACTTGATCAGCTGGTTTTCCAGCAGCAGCGCTTCGGCTTCGCTGCGGGTCACGGTGACATCCATGCGCGCGACCTGCGACAGCATCGAGGTCAGCCGCGCATTCTTCGGCGTGCCGTTGAAATAGCTGCCCACGCGCTTGCGCAGCGCGCCGGCCTTGCCGACATACAGCAGCGTGTCGTCGGCCGCGTACATGCGGTACACGCCGGGCGCCGTACTCAGTTGCGCAGCAAACGCCTTCCCATCGAAATCGGCTTTGGGCCTTGCGTTCATTGATCTATCGCAACATCGCTCAATGCGCCGCTGGCCAGGTCGTAACGCAGGACGGCGTGGGCGTCGGTTTCGGCAATCCACACCGCACCTGCCGCAACCGCCAGCCCGGCCGGACCATGCAGCCGCCGCGGCAGCTCCACCGTGGTCAGTTCGCCGCCGCCCAGGCGCAGGCAACGCAGGCGGCCATTGCCGGTGTCGGCGATCCACAGCACCGGTGAGTCGGCGGCCAGCGCGATGGCCTGCGGGAACTGCAGCTGCGCGGTGCCGCGCGGCCCGTCCTGATCACCGAACTGCCAGATGCCCTGCCCGCCGACCAGGGTCTGCACCAGATCGCCACGCAGCTGCATGGTGCGAATCGACGAGCCCAGCCCGTCGCAGACATAGGCCACCTGCTGGACCGCCGCCAGGCCTGCCGGCTGCGCGAACGCTGCCAGATGCCCGCTGCCATCACGCAGTTCGAGTGCACCGGTACCGGCACGGGCGCTCAGCGCGGCACGCCCCAGGTCGTAGCTCCAGATGCGGTTGTCGCCGGCCATGGCGATCAACACCTGGTTGTCGGCCACCGCCAGCCCTTGCGGGTAATTGAGTGCGGAGGCGCCGGCGAAGGCCAGCGGACCTTCCACCGGGTCGCCGGCGCGACCCGTTCCGCACAAGGTATCCACCTGCCCGCTGCCCAGGTTGATACGGCGCAGCGCATGGTTGCCGGTGTCGGCCACGTATAACTGGTCGCGCTCCAGCGCCAGCCCCTGCGGGCGGCGGAACGCGGCTTCGCCGATGCGGCCATCGATGAGATCGGCATTGCCGTGCCCGAACTGCCGCAGCACGCGGCCGCTGTGGGTGCATTCGAGTACGCGATGATGCCCGGTGTCGGCAACGTACAGCCGGTCCTCGGTGGCAGCCAACCCGGTGGGAAATCGCAATGCCAGGCGCGGCTCGGGTTCGCGCTCGGGCACGCCCTGCAGGTCGGCGTCGGACGGCTGCTGCTGGCCGTCGCACAAGGCGGCCAGGGCCTTGTCCAGATCGCCGGTGATGCCGACCAGGCGCTGGCGCTCGCGGCCATGCGCGTCGAGCAGCACCAGTGTGGGCCAGGATTCGATACCGAACCGGCGCCAGGTCTCCCAGTCCTTGTCGAGCAGGATCGGCGCGCTGACGCCGTGCCCGCGCAACTGCTTGAGCGAGCGCTGCGGCAGGCGCTCGCTGTCGAAGCGAGGCACCTGCACCACGATCACCTGCAGGCGCCCGGGGCTGCGCGCCTGCCACTGCGCAAGCTCGGCCAGGCGCTCGGCGCACCACACCGAGCTGGCGTTGACGAACGCCAGCACCAGCGCACGGCCGCGATGCTCCTGCAAGGTGGAGGGCCTGGCGTTGAGCCAGGTGGGAAATTCCGGCAATTCCTGGGTGAGCTGGGCAGTCATGGCGTAATTATGCCCAAGCGTGATTAGTCGCGGGTGAGTCTGGCCACGGTCTGGCGCGCGGCGGTATCGACCAACTGCCAGACATTCTCGAATTCCTTGCTGCCGCCGGTGTACGGGTCGGGGATCTCGTCGCCAGCGTCCACACCGGCCCATGGCAACCACAGCGCGACCTTGTCGCGCTGTGGCGCCGGTGCCAGCCGCTGCAGATCGCGCAGGTTGCTGGTGTCTGCGCACAGCAGCCAATCGAAATGCTCGAAGTCTTCGTGTCGCACCTGCCGCGCACGCAAGCCCGAAATATCGACGGCGTGCCCGCGCGCGCAGCCGATGGCGCGCGGGTCTGGCGGCTCGCCGGCATGCCAGTCGCCGGTGCCGGCCGAATCGACCTGGATGCGCCGCGACAAACGGGCTTCATCCAGCCGCGCCCGCAAGGCACCCTCGCCCATCGGCGAGCGGCAGATATTGCCCAGGCAGACGATCAGCAGCTTCATGCCGACGCGACCCGCGCCTGCGCGCGTGCCAGATCGTCCGGGGTATCGATGCCGGGCGGAAACTGCTCCGGCGTCAGTGCCACCGCGATGCGATGGCCCGCTTCCATGGCGCGCAGCTGTTCCAACGATTCGATGCGCTCCAGCAAGCCCGGCGGCATCGCCGCAAAGCGCTGCAGGAACCCGGCGCGATAGGCGTAGATACCGATATGGCGCAGCCACTGGCCGCCGTCCGGCAGCTGCTCGCGCTGGTTGGCGAAGCTGTCGCGATGCCAGGGAATCGGGGCGCGACTGAAATACAGCGCATCGCCGCCAGCGGTACGGACCAGCTTCACCACATTGGGATCGAACAGCTCATGCGCGCTGTCGACCTGCGCGGCCAGCGTGGCCATGTCGGCGCCGGACTGCAGCAACAACTCGGCCACCGCGCGAATGCCGGCCGCTGGCGCGAATGGTTCGTCGCCTTGCAGGTTGACCACGCAAGTGTCCGCATCCCAGCCGGCAATGCGTGCGCATTCGGCCAGCCGGTCGGTGCCGGAGACATGCGCCTGGCCGGTCATGGCGACATGCACGCCGGGCAGCCCGTCGATTGCCTCGGCGATACGGGCATCGTCGGTGGCCACCCAGACCTGACTGGCGCCGGCCTGCAGTGCGCGTTCGGCCACGTGACGGATCATCGGGCGATCGCCGATGAGACGCAGCGGCTTGCCGGGCAACCGAGTGGAGGCGTAACGCGCAGGTACGGCCACCACGAACGGCATGGCGATGCCCGCTGCGTCCTGCGCCGCCGCGGGGCTGGAAGAGTCTGTTTGCACTTTTCGCTCTCTTTGTTGAGAATAATTCGTATTCGCTAAATCGGCCCGGCCGTTTCATTGCCTCGGTTGCCGCAGCGACCACTCCATCAGTGTAGCGATCCTCATGACTCCCGATTCCGTTTCCACACGCCGCCTCCCGGCCCTGCGTCCCTTGTCCGTGGCACTGCTCTGGGTGCTCGCATGCCCTTGCCTGGCGCTGGCCGAGGACGCTGCCGAGCGCGCGCGCACGCTCGATACCGTCGAGGTGCAGGCCGAGCGCACCGATGGCTATACCCTGCGCAAGACCGACAGCGCCACCCGGCTGGCACTCACGCCGCTGGAGACCCCGCAGTCGGTGAGCACCATCTCGCGTCAACAGATGGACGATTTCGCGCTCAACAACGCCAATGACGTGCTTGCGCTGGCCGCTGGGGTCAATGTCGAACGGGTCGAAACCGACCGCACGTATTACACCGCGCGCGGCTTCGACATCCTCAATTTCCAGGTCGATGGCTTGGGGCTGCCGTTCACCAACGGGCTGGCCGACGGCGATGTGGACACCGCGATCTATCAGCGCATCGATGTGCTACGCGGTGCCAATGGCCTGCTGTCCTCCACCGGCAATCCATCGGCGACGGTCAATTTCGTGCGCAAGCGCCCCACCGATGCGCTGGCCGGCGCGGTGACGCTCAGTGGCGGCTCCTGGTCCAACTACCGCGTGGATGCCGATGTCTCCGGCCCGCTCAACCAGTCCGGCAGCGTGCGCGGGCGTGCCGTTGGCGCCTGGCAGGAAGGCGACAGCTATCTGGACCGCTATTCGATCGACAAGAAAGTCTTCTACGGCGTGCTGGAGGCGGATCTGACCGACAGCACGCTGCTGACGGTCGGCGCCAGCTATCAGGACAATGCACCGCAGGGCGGAATGTGGGGCGCGCTGCCGCTGTATTACAGCGACGGCACCCAGGCGCGCTACGATCGCTCGACCAGCACGTCCGCCGACTGGAGCCACTGGGGCAGCACCGACAAGCGCGTTTTTCTGGAAGTGCAGCAGGCGCTCGGCGGCGACTGGTCGCTGAAGGGATCGTTGAACTATCGCCGCTTCGAGACCGAGGGCGACCTGTTCTATGTGTACGGCCAACCCGACCGCCAGACCGGGCTTGGCCTGTTCGCCTACCCTTCGTACTACGACAGCAGCGAGTCGCAGAAGTTTGCCGATGTCTATGTCTCCGGGACTTTCGCGCTCGGGGGCAGACGCCACGACCTGGTGGCTGGCGTGAACTGGGGCACGCTCGACACCGAGCAGCTGTCGCTGTACGGACGCGGCATCGGCAACGCGCTGCCGCGCCTGGAAGACTGGACCGGCAATTATCCAAAACCGCCGTTCGACGCAGGGACCGACGGCGCTGCCTTCGACATGACGCGACGCACTGCCTATGTCACTGCGCGCTGGAGTCTGGGCGACCGACTGAAGGTGATCACCGGCGTCAACCAGACCCAGGTGGAGAGCAACGGCACCAACTACGGCCTACAGCACCGCTACGACAGCAACCAGACCCTTCCCCTCGTGGGCGCGGTCTACGCCTTCGATCCGAATTACGCGCTGTATGCCAGCTATGCGGAGATCTTCAATCCGCAGACCGAACTGGATCGCACTCTGAACGTGCTCGATCCCATCACCGGCAGCAACGCCGAACTGGGCATCAAGGGGCAATGGCTGGACGGCCGCATCAACGCGGCATTCGCGCTGTTCCGCACCAAGCAGGACAACACCGCAGAGAGCGATGGCAACGTGGGAGCATTGCTGGTCTATCGGGGCATCGACGCCACCTCCACCGGCTACGAAGCCGAAGTGGCCGGGCAATTGGGCGACTCCTGGCAGGTGAGCGCCAGCTACACGCAGCTGAGTCTTGAGGGCGATGACGGCGAAAACGTGCGCACCTACGTGCCGCGGCGCATGGCCAAGCTTGCGACCACCTACCGTGTTGCAGGGCTCGACCAACTCAAGCTTGGCGCCAACGTGCGCTGGCAGGACGCCATCACGCGCGTGCAGGACAGCGGCCCTGGCATCATCCGGCAGCCGAGCTATGCGCTGGTCGGGGTGATGGCCAGCTACGACATCACGCCGCAGTTCAATGCGACGCTCAATATCAACAACCTCACCGATCGCACGTACATCAACAGCCTGTACTGGGACCAGGGCTTTGCGGGTCCGGGCCGCAATTGGTGGCTGTCGCTGAATTACCGCTACTGACCGGCCGCGAATGCTGCCATTCCAAGACTAAAAAGGCGCCTTACGGGCGCCTGCTTATTTCCTGGTCGCCTTGCAGTGTTGCGGTCGGCACCGCGCCCGTGCCAGGGTGCCGTATGCCGCGACACATGGAAGCGGCGGGGCCCGGCGTGATGCCAGGCGCCTGTCAGTCGCCACCGCGACTGGCGAGCCGGTCCAGGCGGTCCAGCAGGCTCACCCAGAACGCGGCCGGCAGCTCGGCCTTCAGCGGCACGCTGTACAGCCACTCGTCGGCGAACGGCCGGCATTTCACCGCGTCCTTTTCGGTCATCAACACCGGCAGGCGACTACCGAAACTGAAGTCCGCTGCCGTGTAGACATGGTGGTCGGGGAATGCATGCGGAACGACCCCGATGCCGCGCGCGCGCAGCATGGCGAAAAAACGTTCCGGATTGGCGATACCGGCAACCGCATGCACACGTTGCCCGGCCAGCATGCTCAACGGCTGTGCCCGCTTGCCATCCATCGGCTGTACGCTGTCGATGCTCAGCCGCATCTGCCATTCGCCGAAACCGGCATCGGCCGGCGCCTGCGGCGCGGCAGTAGCGCTGGCCTGGCCGAGATTGATCACGCGGAAGTCGCACTCCTGCGCGCGGGCAGCCGGTTCGCGCAGCGGCCCGGCAGGCAGCAGGCGGCCATTGCCGTAGCGGCGCTGGCCATCGACCACTTCGATTTCCACGTCGCGGGCCAGCCGGTAGTGCTGCAGCCCATCGTCGCACACGATGATGTCGCAACCGGCTTCGACCAGGGCGCGTGCGGCCGCCACACGGTTGCCGTCCACGCGCACGCGCGCACCGGTCTTCCAGGCAATCAACACAGGCTCATCGCCGCCCAGTGCCACCGGCGTGTCCGCATCGACCCAGCGGGCGGTGCCGGCGTCGTCGCGGCCATAGCCACGGCTGGCGACGCCGGGGGTCCAGCCGGCTTCCTGCAGCTTGGACACCAGCGCGATGGTCAGCGGCGTCTTGCCGGTGCCGCCCGCAGTGACGTTGCCAACCACGATCACCGGCACCGGTACGCCATGCCGCTTGCGCCAGCCGCGACGATACAGGCCGCGCCGTACTGCAATCGCGGCGCCGTAGATCGGCGCCAACAGGCGTGCCGGCAGCGGAATCGGAGTGGTGTCGTACCAATAGCCCGGCGTGCGGGCGCCACGCTTGCTCATGCCTGACGTTCGCGAAACTGCATGCCGTGCAGATGCGAATACAACCCGCCCTGCGCCAGCAATTCGGTGTGGGTGCCGCGCTCGACGATGCGGCCCTGGTCCATCACCAGGACCTGATCGGCGTGCTCGATGGTGGACAGGCGGTGTGCGATCACCAGCGTGGTGCGGTCGGGCATCAGCTTGTGCAGGGCGTCCTGCACCAGCCGCTCCGATTCGTTGTCCAGCGCGGCGGTGGCCTCGTCCAGGATCAGGATCGGCGCGTCCTTGAGCATCGCGCGTGCGATGGCCAGCCGCTGGCGCTGGCCGCCGGACAAGCGCCCACCCTTGGCGCCGACATGCGACTGCAGGCCCTCAGGCAACTGCGCGACGAATTCCATGGCGTTGGCACCGAGGATGGCGCGCTCCAGTTGCCCGGCATCGGCATTGCGCATTTCGCCGTAGGCGACATTGTCGGCAATGCTGCCGTCGAACAGCATCACCTGCTGGCCGACCAGCGCGATCTGGCGACGCAGGTCGGCCAGCGAATAGGCCTGCACCGGATGCCCGTCGAGCAGGATCTGCCCGGACTCGGCCTCGTAGAACCGCGGGATCAGCTTTATAAGGCTGGACTTGCCGCTGCCGGAACGGCCAACGATCGCGGTAACAGTGCCGGGCTGGGCGACGAAACTGACATCGGCCAGGGCCGGGTTCACCTGCTCCGGATAGCGCGCGGTCACGCCGCGAAATTCGATCAGGCCCTTGGCACGCGTCAACGGCAACGTGCCCTGGTCCTGCTCGTCCGGGCTGTCGAGCACCGAAAACAGCCGCTCGGCCGAGGCCAGGCCGCGCTGCACCATGTTCTGCACATTGGTGAGTTGCTTCAGGCCCGGGATGATTGTCAGCATCGAGGTCATCAACACCACGAAGTCGCCCGCGGTCAGGCGCCCGGCCAGGGCTTGCGCACCGGCCACGAACAGCAGCGCCGACAGGCCGATCGCGCCGATCATCTGCACGGTGGCGGTGGAAATGCCGCGCGTGGATTCGACCTTCATCGCCAGGCGCAGGTTGCGGTCGGCCAGCGCGCCGTAACGCTCCATCTCGGTCTGCTGGGCACCGTAGATCTTGACCTCCTGGTGACTGGACAGGGTCTGGTCGGCCGCCTGCAGCAAGTGCGCGCCGCTCTCCTGGATGTTGTGGCTGATGCGCCGATAGCGCCGCGCCACCTTGTCCATCACCCAGGCCAGCACCGGCGCCAGCACCACGATGGTGAGCGTGACCTGCCAGCTATGCCATAGCATCAGCGCCAACGCGCCGATCACCTGCAGCGACTGCTGGATCATCACCTTGACCGCGTCCACCGCCGCCTGCGCGACTTGATCCGAATCCGAGCCCAGCCGGATCAGCATCGAAGGCACCGGCTCCGAATCGAAGCGCGAACCCGGCAGACGCAGATACTTGGACATCACCTTGACGCGCAGATCGCGCGCGATGCTGCGCGCGGACTTGCCCATCGCCATATCGGTGATGTAGCCGGCAACGCCACGCACCACGAACAGCAGGATGATCTGCACCGGCAGCCAGCGACTGATTTCGGCATTCTTGTAGATGAAGGTTTCGTCGGTGATCGGCTTCATCAACGCCAGGAAACCGGTGGTGCCTGCCGCTTCGATCAACGCGGCGATCAACGCGGCGAGCAGCAGCAGCCGATACGGTTTTGCGAACGCCAACAGGCGACGGTACGTGCGCCAGGACGAGACTGGCGCCGGGCGGTCGTTGGGGGTGGTCACTGGCGGGTTCCGTTCTTGCTGGTGTTGCCGCCGCTGCCGGTCTGCGGCGCGGTGGCGATGGCGATGCGCCGGAAGCCGAGCTGGCCCAGCGCGTCCTGCGCAGTGACCACGGCCTGGTACGGCGTGCGCGCATCGGCGCGCATCAGCACCGTCTGCTCGCGGTCATCGCCGGCAAGCTGGGCGATGGTCTGCTTCAAAGACTCGACATCCGAGCGCAGCACTTCCTGATCGTTGATGAAGTAGTGCCCGTCGGCGTTGACCAACACGCTGAGCGAGCGCGGCGGCGCGCTGGTGTTCTGGTCGCTGGCGGTCGGCAACTGCAGTTGCAGCGTGGAACGTGCGTCGAAGGTCGTGGTCACCACGAAGAAGATGATGAGGACGAGGATGACGTCAATCAATGGCACCAGGTCGATATGCGGCTCGTCCTGGTTTCGGTCGCTGCCGATGCGCATCTGTCAGCCCTTTGCCGTGGCAGGCGTGGTGCCCGCCGCTGCTGGCGCTGCGGAGGGCGCAACCACGCGCCCGTCCATGATATCCAGCAACAGCGTTGCCTCCTGCTCCATCTCGATGATGTAGCCGGCGATGCGCCCCTTGAAGAACCGGTGCGCCATCAGCGCCGGCACCGCGATGATCATGCCCGTGGCGGTGCACACCAGCGCCTTGCCGATGCCGCCGGCCAGCTGATTCACATCGCCCACGCCGTGGTCGAGGATGCCCAGGAACATCTGGATCATGCCGACCACGGTGCCCAGCAGGCCCAGCAATGGTCCGGCCGAGGCGATCGTGCCCAGCGCGTTCAGATACCGCTCCATGCGATGCACCACATGGCGCCCCGTGTCCTCGATGCGTTCGCGGACCAGATCGCGTGGACGGCCGCGCACATCCAGCGCGGCCGCCAGCAAGGCGCCCAGCGGCGAATTGCGCCGCAGCGACTCGATATGGGTGGGGTCCAGCTTGCCGCGTGCGGCCCAGTTACGCACTTCCTCGCCCAGGCCCGGCGGCGTCACCTCGTTGCGGCGCAGGGTCCACAGACGTTCCAGCACGATCGCCAGCGCGATCACACCCAACAACAGCAATGGCACCATCGGCCAACCGCCCGCCTTGACCAGCTCCAACACGATTCGATTCCTCCGGCAACGCGGCCGCCTATTCGCTGGCCGATAGGATAGCAGCCGACCGCCGCCGTTCCGCAGCATCCCACAGCCGCGGCTGCCAACGCCGCCGCTCGCGCACCTGCAGACCGTCCGCTCCCAGCCAGACCCTGATCGCACCGGACTGGGCAGTATCGAGCACTTCGGCGCCACTGCCCTGCCAACGCTGCACCACCTGCGCGCGCGGGTGCCCGAACCGGTTGCCGTGCCCGGACGACACCAGCGCCAGCCGCGCGCCGCTGGCGGCAATCAAGCCGGCATGCGAGCCATCCGCGCTGCCATGGTGCGGCACGATCACCAACTCCGCCCGCAACAGCGGTGCGTGGTCGCGCAGCAGCCTCTGCTCGACCAGCGCATCGATGTCGCCCGGCAGCAGCGCGCTGGCGTAACGCGTTTCGACCCGCAGCACGCAGCTGGATTGATTGCGCAGGTACGGAAACGCCGGCCCGGGATGCAACACCCGAAAGCGCACGCCATCCCACTCCCACTGCTGACCGGAGTGACAGCGCGTGCTGACATCCAGCGGCGCGCCTGGCGGCGCGGCGGTCATCGCGACCGGCATGCCGGCACGCACCGCCGCGTAGCCGCCGGCGTGATCCGCATCGGCATGGCTGAGCACGATGGCATCCAGCCGGCGCACGCCAAGTGCGTGCAGGGCGGGCAGCACCACGCGCTCGCCGGCATCGAAGCCATCGCGCACCGCCGGGCCGGTATCCACCAATAGCGCGTGGTGCTGGGTACGCACCAGCACAGCCAGACCCTGCCCCACATCCAGCACCTGGATGTCGGCCTCGCCCGCAACGGGCAAGGCACGATCGGGCCACAGTAGCGGCAACCACAGCAGACAGGCCATGGCCTTGCCCGGGGCGCCTCGCGGCAGCAATAGCCAGAACGCGCCCAGCAACGCGCCGATCAGCGCGATGGCATCGGATTCGGGCACCCACCACAACGCCACCGTGGTCTGCCCGAGCCAGACAAAACCGGGCCAGGTCAGTTCGAAACACCAGCCTGCCAGTTGCCATGCCCAGACCCCTGCGCCGGCATGCAGGGCCTCCAGCGCCGTGCCGATCAGGCACAGCGGCACGACCACGAAGGTCCACCAGGGAATGGCAATGAGATTGGCGAGCGGACCCACCAGGGATGCCTGCCCGAACAGGCTGATGGTGAGCGGCAACAAGCCCACGGTGGCGACCGCCTGCGCAGAGAGAAAGCCGCGCACGATGGCGCGGTCGTCCGATGGCAGGCACCACACCAGCCAGGCGACACCGGCAAAACTGAGCCAGAAGCCGGCCACCAGCACGCTCAGCGGATCCCATAGCAGCACCGCCAGCAGGGCCAGCGCGAGCATCTGCGCGGTCGTGGCGCGCCGCCGCGTGACCCGCGCCAATGCCACGACCGCGATCATCAGCACGGTCCGGACGGTGGGCAGCGCCAGCCCCGCGAGCACGGCGTAGGCCGCCGCGCCGAACAATGCTGCCAGCGCGGCGGCATGAACGCGTGGAATCACCGTGCCAAGGCCGGGCCGCCATCGCCATAGGGCTGCGACCGCCAGCGCGAAGAAGCCGGCGACAAGGCCGACATGGAATCCCGAGATCGCGATCAGGTGGCTGAGCCCGGTCGCGCGCAAGGTGGCCCAGGCCGCATCGTCAATACCGCGGGTATCGCCCAATGCCAGCGCACGCAGATACGGCGCAGACGAGCCAGGTACCTGATCGGCGATACGTTGCGACATGCGATCGCGCCAGGCATCCACACCGCGTGGCGCGGCAAGCGGATGGGCGGCACCGGGTTCACGCACATAACCGGTTGCGGCGATGCGCTGCGCCAGCGCCTGGCGTTCGGCATCGAACCCTCCCGGGTTTCGCAGCCCGCGCGGCGCACGCAACTTGAGCCGCAGTTGCCACCGGGCACCGGCCCGCAATGCGGCGCGTGGCCCAACCTGCTGCGCCTCGAAGGCGTCATACCACGCCAGTTGCAGCAACTTGCCGCGCACTGCCGCCGGCTGCGCCTGATCGCGGTCGACACGCAACTGGAAGCGGGTGCGCCGCTGCTCGGCCACGGGCAGCCCGACCACCTGGCCACGGACCGTGAGATCGTGCGTTTCGTCCTCTGGAAGCAACTGCGACTGCAATGCTCGACCCGCATGCCAACCGGTCAGCGCGAAGCCCAGCACCACGGTTGCAAGCATCAGCATCCAAATCGCTGCGCGCGGACGCCGCCACAAGATCACGATGATGCTCACCAGGCCTGCGATACCAAGGGCTGCATAGATCGCCGACGACAGCACGGCCGGTGACCACGCGCAGCCAATCACGCCCAGCAGCAAGGCCGCAGCAATGGGGACGGCCGATGCAGGCGGGGCCGGTGTCACCGTAGGTGCCGAGACATCCATGCCACTCCGCCATCCTGATCGTCCTGAATCCACGCCCTCAGGCTAGACCACGCTGGCTAGCGCCCATAGCGGTGATTTGCCCGCCACATGGTAGGAAGAAGACGGGTTCGCGGTGGCGGATCTTCGTCATCCCGAGCGCTCCCACTAACCGACACAGACGCCTGGCATCTGGACACGCAAGTGGTGTCGTCGTCGAAGTGCGCCTTGATCGGCAACCGCAACACATCGGACTCCGACACGACGCTCCACCGGCTCGCCACGCTCGACGGACTGGCGATCGCACTACCGATCCGCGCAGTCCGGATGCTGCCACCGGCATCGCCGCCGCCGGCTTGAGCCAGCTCACCGACGCTATTCGCCTCGATTTCATGAGTCAGGCGCTATGGTCGCGGCTGTTATCGAGGAGTTTCCCCACATGCGTAAGGGCATTGCATTGATTGTCGGCGTGACCGGCATTTCCGGTTACAACCTCGCCAACGTGCTGGTGGCCGATGGCTGGACCGTCTACGGCCTGGCACGTCGGCCGCTGCCGCAGGACGGTGTCATCCCGGTCGCTGCCGATCTGCTGGACGCCGAAGGCACCCGCACCGCGTTGCAGGGCTTGCCGATCACCCACGTATTCTTTTGCACCTGGACGCGGCGCGACACCGAGCGCGAAAATGTCCAGGCCAATGGCGCGATGATGCGCAACCTGTGCCAGGCCCTGAGCCATGCCCCGTTGCAGCATATGGCCTTGGTCACCGGCACCAAGCACTATCTGGGTGCATTCGAAAATTACGGCAGCGGCAAGGCGGAAACGCCGTTTCGTGAAAGCGAGCCACGCCAGCCGGGCGAGAATTTCTACTACACGCTAGAGGACCTGCTGTTCGCGAACGCCGAGCGCCATGGCTTTGGGTGGAGCGTGCATCGCTCGCACACCATGATCGGCATGGCCAACGGCAGCAATGCGATGAACATGGGCGTGACGCTGGCGGTCTATGCATCGCTGTGCAAGCACACTGGTCAGCCGTTCGTGTTTCCGGGCTCGCAGGCGCAATGGAACAGCCTCACCGACCTCACCGATGCCGGCCTGCTCGGCCGACAGCTGGCCTGGGCCGGACTCAGCCCTGCAGCGCGCAATCAGGCCTTCAACACCGTCAACGGCGATGTGTTTCGCTGGCGCTGGATGTGGGAGCAGATTGCGCAGTTCTTCGAACTCGATGCAGCGCCCTGCCCCGACACGCCACAGCCATTGGAAGCACGCCTGACCGACTCCGCGCCCGCATTATGGGCCGAGCTGGCCGCCACACATGGCCTGGTGGAAGCGGACGTCAATCGGCTGGCCTCGTGGTGGCACACCGATGCGGACCTGGGCCGCGAGATCGAGTGCGTCAACGACATGACCAAGAGCCGCGAACTGGGCTTCGTGGATTTCTACGACAGCCGTGCCTCGTTCTTGGAACTGTTCACCCGGCTACGGGCGCTGCGCATCATTCCGTGATCGTGGCTTGAGTATCAGCGCGGGTCTTCAATGGCCTGCGGTTGTTTCTTGCGCCGCCATCGGAACACCGACGGCGGCGCAAGCATTCACACCGCCGAAGGCGCCAGTTCGCGCAACTTGCCCTGATGCAGCTCCAGCACGCGATCCAGGCGGCGCGCCAGACCGCGGTCGTGGGTCACCAGCACCAGGCTGGTGCGCTGGGCGCGATTGAGTTCCAGCATCAGCTCGAACACCGTGCCGGCGGTCTTGTCGTCGAGGTTGCCGGTGGGCTCATCGCCCAGCACGCAGCCGGGGCGGTTGACCAGGGCACGTGCCACCGCGCAGCGCTGACGCTCGCCACCGGACAGCTCGCTGGGCTTGTGCTCGATGCGATGGCCCAAGCCGACCGATTCAAGCAGTTGCAGCGCCTGTGTGCGCGCCACCGCCAGCTCCTGGCCCGACAGCAGTACCGGCATCATCACGTTTTCCAACGCGCTGAATTCCGGCAGCAGGTGATGGAATTGGTATACGAAGCCCAGCGCCTGGTTGCGCAGCTTGCCGCGCTGGCCGTCGGACAGTGCGGACATGCGCTGGCCTGCGACGTAGACCTCGCCGGAGGTCGGGATATCCAGCCCGCCCAGCAGATGCAGCAAGGTGCTCTTGCCCGCACCGGAAGCACCAACAATGGCCACGGTTTCGCCGGTCGCCACCGACAGATCCAGGCCGTCGAAGACCGGCGTGCGCATCTTGCCTTCGGCGTAGGTCTTGGCCAACGCCTCGGCGCGAATCACCAGATCGGATTGTTGGGGCTTTTGCATTCCCGATTCCCGATTCGCGAATCCCGATTCCCGGATCTCATTCATACCGCAGCGCCTCCGCCGGTTGGGTCCGCGAGGCACGCCACGCTGGGTACAGGGTCGCCAGGAAACTCATGACCAACGCGACCACGGTGATGATCACCACGTCCTGCGTCTGCATGTCGGTCGGCAGGCCGGTGATGTAATAGACATCTTCCGGCAGCAGTTTCACGCTGAAAACCGCTTCGATCACGCCCAGGATGCGCTCGAGATTGAGCGTCAGCACGATGCCGCCGATCACCCCCATGATGGTGCCCATGAAGCCGATCAGCGAACCCTGCACCATGAACACCTGCATCACTCCGCCGGGCGACAGGCCCAGCGTACGCAGGATGGCGATATCGGCCTGCTTGTCGGTCACCAGCATCACCTGCGAGGACACCAGGTTGAACGCGCCCATCGCCACGATCAGCGACAGCAGGATGCCCATCACGGTCTTTTCCATCTTCAGCGAGTGATAGAGGTTGGCGTTTTCCTGGGTCCAGTCGCTGACGCGATACGGGCCGTGCAACTTGAGCGCAAGGTCGCGCGCCACGTTCCAGGCCTGGTCCATGTCGTGCAGGCGCAGCCGCACGCCGGTCACGCCGTCCATGCGCAGCACGCGCCCCAGATCCTGCATGTTGACCACCGCCAGGCCGCGGTCGATCTCGTTGTAGCCAGCCTCGAAGATGCCGCTGACGGTGAAGCGCTTGAGCCGCGGCATTGCGCCCAACGGCGTGGCCTGGGTATCGCTGAGCAGCACGACGATACCGTCGCCCACGTCCACGCCCAGCCACAGCGCCAGTTCCTTGCCGATGATGATGTTGTAGGAGCCGGGCGTCAGGCTGTCGACCGACCCTTGCTGCATCTTCTTGGCCAGCACCGACACCTTGGCCTCTTCGAAAGGAATCACGCCGCGCACGATGGCCGGTTGCTTGCGCGGGCCCTGCAGCAGTGACTCGGTCTCGATGTACGGCGCGGCGCCGGCCACACGCGGGTCGGCCATGGCGACCTCGACCGCGTGCTGCCAGTCGCGCATCGGCGCACCTTCGGCACTGACCGTGGCATGTGCGGCCATCTGCAGCAGACGGTCGCGGATTTCCTTCTGGAAGCCGCTCATCACCGCCAGCGTGGTGATCAGCACGGTCACGCCCAGGGCGATGCCCAGGATCGACGCCATCGAGATGAAGGAGATGAAGCCATTGCGCCGCTTGGCACGCAGGTAGCGCAAGCCGATGGCAACCGGGATAGGTTTGAACATGCGGTTCAACCGGGAAAGGGACGCTATGGTGCCACTTGCAGCGCCCGGGACGAAATCGCGCGTGCCTGTGCGGCCAGACGCAGTTCACGTCGCTGCGCTGGCGGCAGCGTATCCGGCCAGAAATGCAGCCGGCTGCGGCGGTTACCGCTGCCCCGCCAGGACACCACCGCAATCGGCCCGCGCCAGCACACCTGCAGGTCCTCCACGCGCTGCCCGTCGACGCTGGCCGCCGCATCGCTCCATGGCACCACCAGCTGACGCAGCGGCGAGCGCAACAGCCGGCGCTGCGAATGCAGGCCCAGCAGCGCGGCATAGCCGGACAACACCAGCGCACCCCAGATCGGCACGCCGCAGCGCCACACCGCGCACTGGGCCAACAGCGCCATCAGCACCAGCGCGCAGGCAAGTGCGCGCGAAGGCCGCCATTCAAGCCGGCATGGCGCGGATATCGGCGATGAGTGCGGCGTTGTCGGCATCCGGGCAGGCCTCGTATCCCATGAACCAGCGCCACAACTTATCGTCTTCGCAATCCAGCAACTGTAGGAAAACCGCGCGCTCTGCCGCAGGCGCTTGCGCCCAGCGTCGGTCCAGATAGCGGCCGAACAATTGATCCAGCTCGCGCATGCCGCGCCGGCAACGCCAGCGCAACTTCTTCAGCAGTGTGTCTTCGTCCATCTCTTTCTCCACCCCGCCCTGCGGCAGGCCGAAAACGACAGCGGCACCTGACCAAAAGGCCGGTGCCGCTGCAAACCACATCCCGCTAGGCGGGACCACACTTCCTTGCGATCAGGCGCGACGCGCCATCATCAGCTTCTTGATCTCGGCGATGGCCAATGCCGGATTCAATCCCTTCGGGCAGGTGCGCGCGCAGTTCATGATGGTGTGGCAGCGATACAGCTTGAACGGGTCTTCCAGGTCGTCCAGGCGCGCACCGGTGTCTTCATCACGCGAGTCGATGATCCAGCGGTAGGCCTGCAACAGGATTGCCGGGCCCAGGTAACGCTCGCCGTTCCACCAGTAGCTCGGGCAGCTGGTCGAGCAGCAGGCGCACAGGATGCACTCGTACAGGCCATCGAGCTTCTTGCGGTCCTCGGGCGACTGCAGGCGCTCACGGTCCGGCGGCGGCGGGGTCTGGGTGCGGATCCACGGCTTGATCGAGGCATACTGCGCATAGAAGTGCGTCAGGTCCGGTACCAGGTCCTTGATCACATCCATGTGCGGCAGCGGATAGATCGGCACCTCGGCCTTGCCGCAGGCCGCAATGGCCTTGGTGCAGGCCAGCGTGTTGGTGCCGTCGATGTTCATCGCGCACGAGCCGCAGATGCCTTCGCGGCAGGAGCGGCGGAAGGTCAGGGTCGGGTCGATCTCGTTCTTGATCTTGATCAGCGCGTCCAACACCATCGGGCCGCACTTGTCCAGATCGATCTCGTAGCTGTCGGTACGCGGATTGGCGTCGCCATCCGGATCCCAACGGTAGATCTTGAAGGTGCGCGTGTTCTTGGCGCCTTGAGCAGGGTAATGCTTGCCCTTGCCGATCTTGGAATTCTTGGGGAGGGTGAACTCTGCCATAGCTGCTCTCGTTGGCTCAGGCGACGCGCGGTGCGAGCGAAAACCGCACCGTGCGCATGAAATTGGAAACGATGGATGCCACCACCGATACGGTGGCGCAGCCGCCGACATGCTGCCGGCGCCGCGCCTGCGTCAGCCCTGCTCCGCACCGTGCGACCGCAACGTCCGGACGCGCCAGGCGCTGGATCGTTTGGGTGATTGGGGCGGTATCAGGCATCGGCATCGACGATCAGTACACGCGCGGCTTGGGCGGAACCACATCCACGTCCTTGCTCAGCGTGTACATGTGGACCGGGCGATAGTCGAAATCGCACTTGCCCTTGTCGTCCACGGTGACCAGCGTGTGCTTCTGCCAGTTGACGTCGTCGCGCTCGGGGAAGTCCTCGTGCGCATGCGCGCCGCGGCTTTCCTTGCGCTGCTCGGCCGAGTTGATCGTCGCCACTGCGTTGAGCAGCAGGTTGTTCAACTCGTAGGTTTCGATCAGGTCCGAATTCCACACCAGCGAACGGTCCGATACCTTGACGTCTTCGAAGGTGGCGAAGATCTGCGCCATCTTGTCCACGCCTTCCTTCAGCGTCTTGCTGGTACGGAACACCGCAGCGTCCGACTGCATGGTGCGCTGCATGTTGTCGCGGATCACCGACGTCGGCGTGGAGCCGTTGGCATGGCGCAACTTGTCCAGCAGGCCCAGTGCCTTGTCGCAGGCATCGGACGGCAGCGGCTTGTGCGGCTGGTTGGTCTTGATGGTTTCCGCGCAACGGTTGGCCACCGCGCGACCGAACACCACCAGGTCCAGCAGCGAATTGGAGCCCAGGCGGTTGGCACCATGCACCGACACGCAGGCCGCTTCGCCGATGGCGTACAGGCCGGGCACCACCGCATCCGGGTTGTCGCCCTGCTTGCGCACCACTTCGCCGTGGTAGTTGGTAGGAATGCCACCCATGTTGTAGTGCACGGTCGGCAGCACCGGAATCGGCTGCTTGGCCACGTCCACGCCGGCGAAGATGTGCGCGCTCTCGGCGATGCCGGGCAGCTTGTCGTTGATCACTTCCGGGCCGAGGTGGGTCAGGTCGAGCAGGATGTGGTCCTTGTGCTCGCCGACGCCGCGGCCTTCGCGGATCTCGATGGTCATCGAACGCGACACCACGTCGCGCGAAGCCAGGTCCTTGTAGTGCGGTGCATAGCGCTCCATGAAGCGCTCGCCGTTGCTATTGCGCAGGATGCCGCCTTCGCCACGCACGCCTTCGGTGATCAGGCAGCCCGCACCGTAGATGCCGGTGGGATGGAACTGCACGAACTCCATGTCCTGCATCGGCAGGCCGGCACGCATGACCAGACCGCCGCCGTCGCCGGTGCAGGTATGCGCGGAGGTGGCGCTGAAGTAGGCGCGGCCGTAACCGCCGGTGGCCAGCACCACGCCGTGGGCGCGGAACAGGTGCAGCGAGCCTTCGGCCATGTCCAGCGCAAGCACGCCGCGGCAGACACCCTCTTCGTCGAAGATCAGGTCGAGCGCGAAATACTCGATCATGAAACGCGCGTTGTGCGCCAGCGACTGCTGGTACAGCGTATGCAGCATGGCGTGGCCGGTACGGTCGGCCGCGGCGCAGGTGCGCTGCGCCGACGGGCCCTCGCCGTACTTGGTGGTCATGCCGCCGAACGGGCGCTGGTAGATCTTGCCCTCTTCGGTGCGCGAGAACGGCACGCCGTAGTGTTCGAGTTCGATGATGGCCGGGATCGCTTCGCGGCACATGTACTCGATGGCGTCCTGGTCGCCCAACCAGTCCGACCCCTTGATGGTGTCGTAGAAGTGGTAGCGCCAGTCGTCCTCGCCCATATTGCCGAGCGCGGCGGAGATACCGCCCTGGGCGGCCACGGTGTGCGAACGGGTCGGGAAGACCTTGGTCAGGCAGACCGTCTGCAGGCCTTTCTGGGCCAGGCCGAAGGTCGCGCGCAGGCCGGCACCGCCGGCTCCCACCACGACCATGTCGTACTTGTGTTCAGTGATCTTGTAAGCGGACATCGAATTATGGATTCCTGTTGTGTCGCTGGCTCAGGCGATGCCCAGCGCGATACGCGCCACGGCAAACACACTGACGATGGCCCCGAGCACGGCAACGAAGCGCACGAGGGTCTGCGCCGCGAGGGCAAGCAGCGAGTTGTGCACGTAATCTTCCAGCACGACCTGCATACCAAGCTGGGCATGCCAGAACGAGGCGATCAGGAAACCGACCAGCAGAATCGCATTCCAGGGCTTGGCGACCGCAGCGCTGGCGGCAGCATGATCGGCGCCGATCAGACTGAGCACGAAGATCAGAAACCAGATCGACAGCGGCACCAGCGCGGTTGCGGTCAGGCGCTGAATCACGAAGTGCTCGGTGCCGGTCTTGGCTGCGCCCAGCCCACGCACGTTCTTCAACGGAGTACGGTAGCGGTTCATACGGCACCTCCAGCCAGCAGCACATAGGCCCAGATGGCAGCAGTCAGCAGCAGACTCAGGATCACCGAAAGCCAGCCCAGGGTGACGAATGCGCGTACCGCGAAGGCTTGGCCGAAGTCCTGCAGGATGTGGCGCAGGCCGCCGAACAGGTGGAATGCGAAGCACCATGTCCAGGCGAACAGAAGGACCTGGCCGTACCAGGCACCAGCATGCTCCCGGAAGCAGTTCCAGTGATCGGGGCCAAGCATCAATGTCAGCAAGGCGGCGGCAATCGCCAGAGCGCCGATGGACAGAACAATGCCGGTGGCTCGATTCAGGATCGAGGTCGCCATCTGTATCTGCCAGCGGTACACCTGGAGATGCGGGGAAAGGGGACGTTCGCGGATCGCCATTCGCTGGGCTCGTTTTCTCGGCTGGGCGGCACTAGGCCGCTGTGGCTAAAAGCTGCTCAAAAATCGATGCAGCGTCCATTTTTCTCCCAGTCGCCATAGCGCGTTGGCTCGGGGCCGTCGCGCCCACCGATCTCTTTGGGCAGTGGCTGCTTCTCGGGAATGTGCTCCTGAGAGGAAGGCTGCGTCTCGGAATCCTGCGATGGCGTGGGGGTTGGATGGCCTATCATAGTGGTCTCACAACATTGCGATTTTAGTCCTCCCCTTCCGTGGCTGACAACCTGAATCTTATTCCGCAGGGTTTTGGCTCCCTGCACGACATGCAATACGTCCGTTTGATCGGGACGGATGCAGTGGCGTTCGCGCATGCGCAATTTGCCAACGACGTACAGGCGCTGGCGATCGGGCAGTGGCAATGGAATGCGTGGTTGACGGCGAAGGGGCGCGTGATCGCCATCTTCGCACTCCTGCGTGAGGACGACACGCACCTGCTGATGCTGCTGCCCGATGGCAACGCGGCCGAGATCACTGCGCAGCTGGGGCGTTTCGTGTTCCGGCGCAAGCTGAAGATCGAAGTTGCCACGCCCGCAGCCTACGCCGGCTTCCAGGCGCCACGGCAGGCGCAAGGCGCGCAGGCGGCCATCACCGCGCAGCAGATCGAACTGGATCTCGGCAGCAGCGCCCTGCCCCGCACGCTGGTGTTGCTGACCGGCGATGCATTGGCTGCGCCTATCGATTTACCCGGCATCGACGCCCAATGGCGACGCGCCGATCTGCAATTGGGCCTGGTGCGCCTGCCGGAGGCACAGCGCGAGCAGTGGACTCCGCAGCAACTGGCGCTCGACCGCCTGCAGGCCTTCAGCGTCAAGAAGGGCTGCTACCCAGGCCAGGAAATCGTGGCGCGCACGCATTTCCTCGGCAAGGCCAAGCGCGCAGTGCAACTGCTCGACACCGACACCGCCGTCGCGCCGGGCGATGCGATCAGCCTGGACGGCGCCGAGGTGGGCACCGTGGTCAGTGCAGCCGGCACCTTGGCCC